>DAIUEZ010000057.1:0-10775 GCA_036844865.1 Nitrososphaera sp.
ACAAGATGCTTGTCGACACTCTTGGCGATGTAACAATAACAAATGACGGTGCTACGATTCTAAAAGAGATAGATGTTCAGCATCCAGCAGCCAAGATGATGGTAGAGATTAGCAAGGCTACAGATAATGAGGTGGGAGATGGCACAACCTCTGTAGTGGTGCTTGCTGGCGCGCTCATCGAAAAGGCTGAAGAGCTAGTCAACAAAGATGTCCACCCTACGGTTATTGTTGACGGCTACCGAAAGGCTGCGACGAAGGCTATTGAAGTGTTAAACAACATCGCACACAAGATTGTCGGCAATGAAAAGCAAGAACTGATACGAATAGCCAAGACGGCAATGCAAACAAAGCTAGTGTCAGGAGAGTCCGAGGATCTTGCTCAGATAGTAGTTGACGCAGCACTTGCAGTGTCTGAAAAGACTGACTCTGGCTTTAGACTTGATATTGATGATGTCAAGGTAGAAAAGAAAGCTGGCGGCAGCATACGCGACACTAAATTGGTTAAAGGAATAGTCTTGGACAAGGAAGTTGTACATGGGGGCATGCCAAAGAGGATAGAAAAAGCCAAGATTGCTCTCATCAACTCAGCTCTTGAGATTGAGAAGACTGAGTTTGATGCCAAGATAAACATCAATTCACCTGATCAGATGAAGATGTTCCTTGAAGAGGAAAACAGAATGCTCAAGTCAATGGTCGACAAGATCATCGAGTGCGGTGCTAACGTAGTTGTATGCCAGAAAGGGATCGACGATATTGCACAGCACTATCTAGCAAAATCAAACATTCTGACAGTAAGGCGTGTCAAAGAATCAGATATGACAAAGATGGCAAGGGCAACTGGTGCAAGGGTTGTCAATAGTCTTGACGACCTTACAGCCAAAGATCTAGGAAGTGCTGACTTGGTGGAGGAAAGAAAGGTGGAGACTGACAAGTGGGTATTCGTTGAGGGGGCCAAACACCCCAAGTCTGTAACCATTCTCATAAGAGGTGGCTCTCAGAGAATTGTAGATGAGGCCGAGAGATCAGTGCATGACGCGCTGATGGTGTCAAAGGATGTCCTTGAAAAGCCGGCCATCGTTGCAGGCGGAGGAGCCCCGGAGGCCTATACCGCATCAAAGCTCAGGGAGTGGACAAACACACTCTCCGGCAGAGAGCAGATTGCTGCCGAGAAATTTGCAGAAGCCTTGGAAGTGATACCACTGTCCCTTGCAGAGAATGCTGGCATGGATCCAATTGACACACTCACAGAGCTTCGCTCAAAGCAGAGCAAGGGTAGCAAGTGGACAGGCGTCGACGTACGGAACGCCAAGGTTGGCGATATAAGCAAGTTGGATATAGTAGAACCTCTTGCAGTGAAGGAACAAGTAATCAAATCTGCCACAGAAGCCGCATCGATGCTACTGAGGATCGACGACGTCATTGCCTCCAGTAAGTCAGCAGGCGGCGGACCACCAGGACCTCCAGGCGGCGGTATGGGAGGTATGGGAGGTATGGGAGGTATGGGAGGTATGGGAGGTATGGGAGGTATGGATATGTAAGCCTCTCCAATAACTCTTTTTTCTTTCTCTTTCTATTTTCACTTTTTTAATTCCACCTCAATCACTTCTTTTATCCAGCTACCTGTTTCTTGCATGCCCAATAGTTTGGCCAAAAATTCTTCCCATGATATCCTATCATATGCATTAACCCATCCTCTGTAGTGATTGATTATGCTATCAAATGCTTGTTTATGGTGCAGGCAATATTTGTTGCCTGGCAGGGCTTTTCGGTGGCAGGCAATGCATTTAGTAGTAGTCATGGAAGGTTTATTTATAGTCAGGATTTTTAAGAGTTATAACAGCATCATGCTTACGACCCCTTCTAAAGTTGTGTGGATAGTCGCTGTAGCGTACTTGACGATATTCTTTGCACTAGCCTCGGGCATGATAAATGCTCTGATTGAGGGGAGAGGTATCAACAGATTCATGATTCCATCGCGATCTGCCCAGACCATTGGCGAGACCGTGGTCATTACTCTGATTCTCTTCATGGGCATGGCAGGCGCCTTCATGCTCTATAATTCAGGAAGGTCGGCAAACCCGAAGGTACAGAAGGCTCTGCTGATAGCAGGATTTGGTGTGTTAGGAATTGCCCTTCTGCTGGGATTCATACTTGTAGGAGTCAAACTGTGATAGAGTTGCACTTGTATACAAATATCTGACCCGCCTCAATCGATTCATGCTGTACTATTTTGAGTGCCAAGTCGCTTTTATGCCAGTCCACGCTTAGTTTCACTGCGCTCTTATGTTGGAGAAGTCTGCGACTTGCAGGCGACTGGACCCAGCCACCTTCTTTTCTATATCGAAGCATGCTTGTAGCAAGCACAGGAACATTTACATCGACTCCACGCCGGACTAGCAGCATTATCAAGACAGAAAGCAGATGGTTTAGAGTGCCCATTCTATGCCATATCGGAAACAGGTTATAAAAGCTATTGACAGAATCGAAAATTACAAGCGAGCTATGGTCCATCGATTCAAGCACGTCTTTCGTCATGGCAGCGAGTCGGCCCTCTGACGGCAAATAGATGTCGACACTATTTGTATGCAAGCACCTTGCATTGAAATACGCTGTAAATGTGGTGTCAAGGTCAATATAGATGACTCTATCAAACTGCGACGTCAAATGCGCCGTATAGCATAGCTTGGCATATGGGTCGGTAAACATTAGCGTATTTAAGCTGCCCCGGCTCAATACCTTGCTAGAGTGCACTTGCTATTCTATTGCAGGAGGTTGAATATAATGTGAGTGAAATTGACTATGGCCAGTTAAGAGATAATGACTATCCAATAACAAGGAAGACTATGTATATGAATAATGGAGCCATTGCTCCAACGCCGCTATCTACCATCAAGGCAATGACGGATTTTATGCTTACGTGTGCAGAGGGGGGCCCTGACTCACCTAGCATCTCTGATTATAGCATGTCACTCCTTGACGAGTTGCGGACAAGGGTAGCCCACCTGATCAACTGTAATAATGATGAAGTAGTGCTTGTGCAGAGTACAACTGAGGGTCTCAATATGGTCGGGAACGGGCTAGACTGGAAGACCGGTGATGCAATAGTAGTAAGGGGAGGCAGACATGAGCACTATGCCAACTATTTGCCATGGGTTGCACTGTCCCAGAAAAAAAGGCTGCAATTAAGAGAACTCGCTATGACAGACGAAAATGGATACTTTGACCTTGGTCAGGTTGAAAAACTGGCCAAAGGTTCCAAGCTCATCACACTAAGCCATGTGCTTTACAACACTGGAGCTGTAATGCCAGTTGAAGAGGTCGGCAGGATTGCGCAGGAAAATGACGTCCTGTTTTGTGTTGATGCAGCACAGAGTGCAGGCACTATTTCAGTTGATGTCAAAAAGATCAGATGTGATTTTATGGCATTCCCGGGCTTCAAGTGGCTTTGCGGCCCGACAGGCATAGGTGCGTTCTATTGTAGCAAGAGGGCATCCGAAATATTGGAGCCGCCCGAAATCGGCGGCGAGTCTGCCACTTTGTCTGATCAAAACATCATCGCGTATTTGGACATGCCAGCCAGATTTCAGGCGGGCTTTCGTAACTTTCCTGGAGTAGCAGGACTTGAAGCATCTTTGCGCTACATCCTTAGGATTGGGCTCGAGAGGATAAGGAAGAAGAACATGAATGTTGCTAGCATCCTTCGTGAAGAAATAGCTAAGATCCCTGCGGTCAAAATGTATGGTCCTGATGATGAAAGCAAGCGTTCGTCTATAGTCACGTTCATGCCTCCGAAGGCCGACTCGTCAACATTAGTAAGACAGCTTGAGCAAAAGCGCATAATACTTGCAGCTAGAGATATTGGAGACGGAAAGAAAGCCGTCAGAGCGGCTCCCCACTTTTTTAACAGCGAGGAGGAGGCATCAATTATAGCAAACTACGTTAAAGACCTGCTTCGATAATCAGATCTTTTTTGTTGACTGTTCGCCCTGGCCCTCAATTACAATCATAGTCAATGTTGAACGTACTTTGTCTATTCTTCTAACATGCCAAGTTATTGTTTCTCTTAGTTTATCCATAGAATCAGAGCTTATTCTAGCAATTATGTCGTAAACGCCATATACACCTGATACTTCAACTGTTTCCGGCAATTTCTTTATTTCTCGAATTATTTCTTCTTCAGAGCCCAAGTCGCAATTGATAAGGACATATGCTGTTGGCATGGATATGTTTAATTTGGTTGTATTATTAAAATTTCTGCTTCGATAGCTTTTTTGCCTTGATATAGTCTACAAAGTAGAACAAGTATGCTCGCTCATTTACTTTGAGAACCCATGGGATAAACGATTCGTTCTTGTTGCTCTTTTCCTCTATTTCAAAACCTGAATTTTCCAAAAGCCTGCGGAAAGATTGTGCATCGTAGATATTTTTGGGTGGTGGATCGCGGTTATAATCATACGGATCAACAATTATCATATCGGCATGTGGTTTAAGTAGCCAGTGTATTGACGCCAGAAGCTTTTCCGGATCCACAAGCTCAAGCAAGTTCAATGCAAGTATCAGGTCAAATTTGCTGGGAGTAAACGGTGTGTCCAGCAAGTCGGATACACAAAACTCAACATTTCCAAGTTTTAATTCGTACATCTTTTTTCTAGCTTCGCGGATGAATGAAAAGGAGATGTCTATGCCAATTGCAAACGCATACTTTTGCGCAAGGAGGATAGTACTATAGCCCATTGAACATCCCATGTCAAGTGCAACTCCGTCCATCTTAGGGTTGATGCTATGCACTATTCTGTTGTAAACTTCATTGGGCTTCAATCGCCACCGGAGCGACTTGAGCAGCCTATCTTCTACAGAATGCTCGTACTGAGTCCACCTGTAAGGAACGAACCAGCTGCCTCCCTCTTCGTATCTGTCATTTGATACAGAGCCCTGCGAAAATTTTGATCCGCTCTCCTTCAAAAATTGCTTCATCTCTTTTGTACTGCTGTCCAGAAGCCATCTCCCAAACATCTGGGGTCGGCCTGCAGCATAGGAAAAGAAGTCCTTGACTACTATTGCCACGCCGTGTATGACGGGATATCTTGTGCCACACTCTCTGCATTTAAGAAATCCCTCCACACACTCGTTTGCCCCCCCCATTTCAAGGTTCTCAAGCTGGAGGTGCAACTGCTTGTCGGTGTGTTGAAGACAGACGAGGTGATGTGTAAACTGGGTCTTCATGCTTGCATATCACAGGAGCACCTCTATATATAAAAATCAGAGAAGCCCGTCTTCATGCAGCTTGTCAAGCAATGGAGATAAAAAGTCACGTACTTCCTTTTCACCTAGATTAAACTTTTCAACTATGTCAAGAGCTATTGAAAGCATGTTGCGATCTTCCCTTGCAGTATACACGGCAGAATTTGCAATATTGAATGGTTCTGCGTTACCGTACAGCCACTCTTTCCACCTGTTGGTTCTCTCTTTGTTTGCTTCAAGTGAAGAAATAACATAGTCAATATCCATTCCTTCACTGTTATCAAGCAGGTTAAGCTTTACCATCGGCAGCAAAAGTGTCCCTTCTGTGGCTTGGGCGTGGATTCTATTCAACTCAATAATAGTTTCTTCATCTTTGGGCTCGATATTGCTGTATGCTGGAAACAGGTAACCTGCAAGGTTGCCATCCCAGTCATAGATCTTGTAGAATGTATCGTCATATTCTGCCTTCCACTTATTACTGTCTCCTTTCTTGCCAAACAAACGCAAACATATCTTGTATGCATGCCTGCTTTACATACTTCTCTCTCTCTCTATAATACATCGCTAGTGATAATCGCAAAAGGATTAAGATGGATCTAAAGAAGAGGCTTTGTTGACCGTTGACTTAAATTATCCCTAAGGCTTTAACCCATCCATGTCGGAACCACCACAACCATCACAAGAACAGACAACCCCACGTAGAGAAGGACCTCACGACACAATATACATTGGCAAGAAACCGCTCATGACATATGTGACGTCAACTCTGATCCAGTTGGCCAACCAGCCATCAGTAACAATCAAGGCGAGGGGCCTGAGCATTGGACGAGCAGTAGACGTATCGCAGATCACGCTGAAGAGGATGGAAAATGCAGGATACAAGATAGGTGACGTAAGGATTGGATCTGAGACAGTTCAATCAGAGGACGGCAGGACGAGAAACGTCTCTACAATTGAAATCGAGATAAGGAAGAGCTAGACCTGCTGTTTCTTTTACTTTTTCTTATTATCTCTTTGTTGTATTATCCAAGTTAAATCATATGAGTGCTACTACTGCCACCGCTGCAATATACCTTGTGCATCTAAACCCTATGACTAATGCTCACAAATCAATAATCTCAAGGCTCAAAAGGGAGTATCGCGTTTATATTTTCCCAGTGCGCTTTATTAAAGATGGACAGGAGATAAACACAAAAAGCCTCCCGTTTTCATATCAACTGCGGAAGCAAATGGTTGAATCTGTCTTTGGTGACTCTGTAGCAGTGCTTCCAGATTATACCTTCTATGCGCCATACAGACAGTACATGCCGCCGCTTCTTTCCTCACGCTCATGGGAGCTCCGTAACCAGATAATTACACAAATAGATGAGGAAAAGTTCGTGTCATACACTGGCGACAGCTCCGAGCGGCTTATGCTCAAGGCATATAGGCTCAATCCCCTCAAAGCTGACCGGCTTGAAGTTTCAGCATCATCGATCAGGGCGAGACTCTATCGGCAGGCGATTGAAGGTGGTGACAGAGACGAAGAATGGCTCGAAAAAGTGCCTGAAACAGTAGCAGAAATCATCAAGAAGAACTGGAACATCGTGGACAAGTTCGCAAGAATAGAAGATAGCACGACAAGGATGATGGGTATGAAATTCCCCAAGGAAGGCTACAAGTAGTTCAAGATTTTTATAAGCCACTGAGGGATGTGGCTTCATACATGAAGGAAAAAGGCGGCGAGTTTGTCTGGTTTAATGGCAAGCTCGTAAAATGGGAAGACGCCAGAGTTCCAATCTATACACATGCTCTCCATTATGGCACGGCGGTCTTTGAAGGTATACGTGCCTATGCAGCCAAGAATAATGTCTACATCTTCCGGCTGGAAGACCACATGAAGCGACTTCAGCGTTCAGCCCAGGTTTACTCAATTTCGCTCAAATATTCTGCCCGGGAACTTGCAAATGCTACAGTAGAGCTGTTGCAAGAGAACAAGGTTAAAGAGTCGTGTTATGTCCGCCCACTGACATTTGTGGGCGTGCACGGTATTGATCTGAATGTGACAAAGGACTCGCCGACTCATACTGTTATAATCACGTTTCCATTTGCAAAATATTTTAAGGATGAAGGCATCAGGGCATGTGTATCTTCATGGAGGCGCATCCATGACAGTATGACTCCTCCACTTGCCAAAGCTGCAGGCAACTACCTCAATTCAATTCTGGCAACACAGGAGAGCAAGCGCAACGGTTATGACGAATCGATTCTACTTGATTTGTACGGCAATGTAAGTGAGGCTTCTGGCGAAAACATTTTTGTTGTCCGGCACGGCAAGATCTATACGCCAGATTTCGCTGATTCAGCCCTTGAAGGGATAACGCGTGATACTGTCATGACAATGGCAAAGGATTCAGGCTACGAGGTCATCGAGCGCCAGATAGCGAGAACTGAACTGTATATGGCTGACGAAATATTCCTTACCGGCACTGCAGCAGAAATAGTCCCAGTCACCAGTGTAGATGGCCGCCTTGTAGGCAGTGGAAAGGAAGGCTTATTGACACGGAGTATCCGTGAAATGTATGCCAAGATTGTGTATGCCGAAGCCAAAGAATACATGGAGTGGTTGACCCCTGTATGGTAGGCACTACCAGCACCAACACTAGAATTGCTGTAATTGGTGTTGGCGGATGGGGCAAAAACCACGCAAGAGTATTGAGGGAGCTTGACTGCCTGGCAGCAGTATGCGATCTTGACTTTGCAAGGGCTAAGGAGATTGCAAGCAGACATGGCGCACAGGCATATTCTGAAGTCGAGGAGATGCTGGAAAAGGAACGGCTTGACGGCTGTCTAGTGTGTACTCCTACAAACACGCACGTAGCTGTAGCCAAGAAGGTTATAGAACACAGCATTAACATATTTGTTGAAAAACCAATGTCATTCTCTTCCAAAGAATGTGAAGAGATGACACAGATGGCAGAAAAGAAAAAGCTAATTCTAACATCCGGCTACGTCGAGCGGTTTAACCCTGCCGTTAGCGACACGCGTAAGCTCGTGGAAGGCAAGATGTATGGGGATCCTATGATGATCGAGTTCCACAGGGAAAACAGGATGCCGCCACATATCACAGATGTGGGGATAATATATGATACATCAGTACATGATATTGATGCGGCAATATTTCTCTTTGGGAGCTCTCCACACGTCATATTTGCACGTGCTGGCAAACGCTTTCATGCACATGAAGACTTTGCAACTATCATGCTAGGCTTCGAAGGGCAAAGAGTAGCCATCATCGCATCCAACTGGCTTACCCCAAAAAAGGTGAGGACTTTTAATGCTGTATGCACTGACGGCATTATCTCCGGTGATTTTTTAACACAGGAGATCAGAATAGACCATGCAGAAGCTACCATAGTGCCTCGCCGGAAATTCCAAGAGCCTCTAACATTAGAGCTAAAGAATTTTGTTGAATCCATAGAAGGTAAGGCAAAGATAGTCGTGACTGCTACAGACGCAACAAATGTAACAAAGGTGGCAGAGGCAGCTATACTGTCAAGCAATACCGGCTCACCTGTGTATTTGGATCTGAAATGAACAGGTCAATGCTTGATATCCTTGCATGTCCCATAGATAAGCACTATCCGCTAGAGCTTTTCCAAATCATTTCGGAAGGCCAGACTGTGAAAGAGGGAATCCTATTTTGCACAAAGTGCAACCGTTATTATCCAATAATTGATGAGATACCTATCATGCTACCAGACGAGCTTAGAGAAAGGCAAAAGACCCAAGACATGGAGTTTTTGAGGAAATGGCAAAATAAGATCCCTGACAAAGTTATATGGCAAGGAAATCCTTGGCATTTGTGAAGGAATGAGCAACAACTACACCGCATTGCCCGGCATCACAAACTATGTTGACAAGAGTGCCAGGATCGGGAAGAATGTCAAGATATGGCACTTTGCGTACGTGGGAAAAGATGCTGAAATAGGAGACAATGTCATGATAGGTTCGCTGACGCATGTAGACTACAAGGTCAAAATAGGCGACAATACCAGAATAGAGGGGTCAGTTTACATTCCACCGCTCACAGTAATCGGCAAGAATGTTTTCATTGGGCCTGCAGCAGCGTTCACAAACGATCCCTATCCAATGAGCCCTAAGATGGCTGGGGTAATAGTGGAGGATGGTGCCATAATAGGCGGAAGGTCCGTCTTCAAACCGGGTATTCGAGTAGGGAGGAATAGCGTGGTTGCAATGGCTGCAGTTGTAACGAAGGATGTCCTGCCTGATACCGTTGTAATGGGTCACCCTGCTAGGCAGGCATACAGCCGTGAAGAGTACGATAGAAAGAAGAAAGAGTGGGAGTCAAAGAAGTAATGAAGATAGAGGAAAAACTACTGTAAACCTGCAAAAGGATCTTCCAATGGCCGTACGTTCTTTACTTCTGGGTTTACCAGAAACTTAGGATTGGGCTCTTTTTTTTCTATTAGAACATCAAGCAAGTTTCTTGCTGCAATTTCTGCCATCTTGGAGCGTGTCTGGTATGTAGCGCTTCCAATATGCGGCAATAACACGACATTTTTCATTTTCAAAAGTGGATTTGACCGTGGTAGAGGTTCACTTTCAAATACATCCAGACCAGCGCCTGCAATCTGATTGTGCTTGAGGATCCTTATAAGATCGGCTTCTTTTACGACCTGTCCTCTTGCAGTATTTATCAAGAAAGCCGTCTTCTTCATCAATCTTAGTTTTGTCTTGTCTATAAGTTGGTGGCTGGCACTATTCAGAGTCGTGTGTATTGATACAAAATCACTTTGGGCAAGCAATTCGTCAAGCTCTACATATGTTACTCTGAGCTCCGATTCAAGCTGCCGGTTCCTCTTGCGATTATGGTAGAGAACTTTCATGTTAAATCCCCTTGCTCTGCGTGCTACTGCAGATCCTATCCTCCCAAGCCCAATTATGCCAAGTGTACTGCTGTGGACATTATATCCGAGCATCAAGTCTGGGCTCCATGCAATCTTCCATCGCTCACTCTTGGTATATTCGTCTGCACTTACAATATTGCGTGCGCAGGCAAGGATAAGGCCAAATGCCAAGTCTGCTGTCGCTTCAGCAAGGACATCTGCAGTATAGGTAACGTAGATACCCCTTGCAGTCGCTTCCTTGACATCGATATGATCAAAGCCTGTGCTGTATGAGCTGATGACTTTAAGGCTTGAGCCTGCTCTATCCATTACGTGGGCATCTATCCTGTCAGTCAGCATGCAGAGGATACCAGCCTTGCCAACAACATTTTTCAATATCTCTTTCCTGCTTGGCGGGCGCGGCCTTTTATTGAGCGTTACTTGGCATTCCATCGAGAGAATAGAAAGGGCAGGCTCTAGTATCCTTCTTGTCACATAGACCTTGTTCTTCTTGTCCTCGCTCACGGCACCATTATGACTACCTGGATTTGCATTGTTATTTAATTATGATAGCCCGGCCCAGATTCGAACTGGGGTCAAGGGCTCCAAAGGCCCCTATGCTTGGCCACTACATTCAGCGGAAAA
>DAIUEZ010000058.1:0-8788 GCA_036844865.1 Nitrososphaera sp.
AAGCATGGAAATGCTTACTATGACAGATACAGGAATAACTGGATAGAGTGCGCAGTAGAACAACATGAAGAAGGCAGAGCATTACATCTGGACAAGAAGAGTGGAGCACTCGTATGTTATGGATATGGTCGAAGATACAAGATTGTCGAAATAGACGTAGACGAATAGGATAAAAGAAGAAAAGAAGATGGCGGCAGCCCAGGGGAAACTGGTTAGCAAAACTATGTGCTATAGCCTTTACAATCATTTATCGAGTGGTGAGAAAGGCAGCTTTTTAATAATCTGAGTGTTTTTCTTCAATATGCATATTTTTTTCTTCTTCTGTCCTAAAGTACAGGTTGCAGAAACTACATTTGAATTTTAGCGGGTGAGAGTTGTCCCAGCCTGTAGAGGACATTCAGCTGTATATTCCTCCGGTAATATTTAAGCATCCTTAAAGAGTGGTAATGCCTTGCAGTGCATTTATGCCATCAAATATGGAAGCTTTTGCAAGTTGTGAGTGAAGAGACAAAATTCGGAGCAGGGGTTTTTGTCTGTTAGGTAGGGATGGCGACTAGTAAATTGAAAAGCCCGCGCTTATTCGGAATCGCCTCCCCCCTCCACCATGCTCTTTCTCTCTGCTTCGTGCCCCAAGAAGCCCAAGTAGCCCCCATTACGGCGATGAAACCAAGAAGAATCACAATAACTATGGCAAATGTTCTGACAGACATTGAAGTTCTCTGCATAGAAGAATAGCCATAGAATGATGCCTATTATTAAAGCGAAAAAAGGTGATGATCGACGTGGCTACTCTCCAGCCCATGCCTTCAGGGAATGACTTTGACATCTCGAATTTTCATGTACCTCTATTTGCCAAATTAATAGCGTTTTCAGTCCAGGCCACAACTACCCTTATAGCTCATTTACCTAATGAGTTAATCTGAATGCGCTCACAATTGCGGTCTAGATTCATACTTTAAAATCCTTACTTTTAATTGATGATGACAATGATGAAGTCTTATTATTGCATAATAGCCATTGTCGCAGAAAGTATATTAGTCGGTGTCGGAGTTTTTATGATGCCCCTGAGACTCACCGTTCTGCTAATCTTTCTTCCTTAGCCTTTGGTTAACAACCTCTATGTTGTGTTCTAAGAATTTCTTGTAGGCGGCAAGTAGCTTTTTCTGATCTGCTGCATTAGATGCCATATCAATTCTGTCCATCATGGATTCGACTTCCTTAACAAGATTGTTAATGCCATCATCTAGTGTTATTTTCTGTTCCGTGTTCATCTTCATAGATCTTATCCGTTCTCTAATGCCATTAGCAGCATCCTCTGTCTTAAGCCAGGTTCTATCACGGTCTTTTGTTTTTTTGGACCCAGCACTTGAGCCACTTTTCTTAACGGTCATTTCAGATACTATTCATAATCAATAACTAATTATTAAGCATAAAAATTGTTGCGCTATGCAGTGCAGATCCCATTATAAAGTTAGCACTTTCAATTCTGTATGGTATCGCATAACTGAGATCACGACTTATGCCTTATAGTCATATAGTTGAGTGTGTCTGTACTCTCTCTTGGGAGTTCAATCGCCATGAATAATTCCCCAAGTTTATACCATTAGTAGACAGTGCTACCATTATTACTATTGCTGTCAAATCTAATATTCTGAAGCTTAGTCATTCTCGAACCGCAAAGTCAAAAGAACACTTCCCATGCCTCAGAGGCTGGAAGTTCACCTGTTCTAGATCTCTGCTTTAGATACCTGGCCAAATCGGTGACTGTGATAACACCCACAACATCTTCGCCATAAGTATCTTCAACTATTAGGTGTCTTAGCTTCTTTGTTGCCATAATTTTAGCTGCTTCTTCAATTGGTGCGTTCTTTTTTACCTTGACTGTTGGAAATGACATCAAAGACATTGCACTTATGCCACCAGGCGGCAATTCATTGGCAATGATCTTTATCATATCGCGTTCTGTAAGGATACCGATAATTTCACCCTCATCATCTGTTATAGGAATTGAACTAATATTTTCCTCTAGCATCTTTTTCGCAATGTCCAGAACACTTTTCTTAAAATTCATAGTCACTGTTGTTATCGTCATATAATCCTCGACTCGGGTATCATCATCAATAGTGTTATTCTTGTAGCTCATTCACTTAAGATATCTTTGCAAAGATGATATATACATACTCAAGATTACTCTGCCTTGCGCTGCACTCATAGAGGTAATATATGAGCAATCAACCACACGATCGCTTATAACGTCAATTAGAGCGATTATACGACAGAGATGTAATGTCAGAAATAATTATAAAAAATTCTCTTAATATAGAGTCGGCTACGAAACCCTGCTGTCTGCTAGTGTTATAGTTCAACATCTTTCTGTTCAGAAGAGCATACTATATAGGATTGCAACGATTATCGCGTGTATAATAAAATGAGGACATGCTGCACTGTTAACAATATTCCATCCAAATGGTTATTATGAGACCAAAGATAGTACCTGAATCGCAGTATGGATCAGGAAGATATTCAATCTATCTCGAGTACTTCCCCAGATGTAGAACAGGTGCCTTACGAAAGCGTATGCACCTGTAAGATATGCAATCACGGTTCTGCAAGGGATTGTTCGAAATCAGGTTGCAAGTGCTGCAAAAATGAAAACCATTCCATGGTTGTAGACGGCATAGAAGGCTTTTATTCCACCGACAAATCATAAGGACTGAAAGCAAAGGTCTTAGGTATTCTACACCGGCTCATCAAGAATTATAATAAGAACCAAGAGTGTCCCCTACCTTAACACTACAATGACTATAAATGAAGATTAGTGTCTCATGCACTCGATTGCAGTGCATTCGTCTCTTTTTTAAGGAATGCAAACTTAGAGTTCATTGAATTGGCTCAAAAACAACAAGAAATTTCCAAAATAGTTGTACCAATAGATGGCTCAAAGAACTCAATGGAGGCAGCAGAGTATGCAGTAAAGATGGCTGAAAAATACGGCTCTGAAGTTGCTGTGGTGCATGTAGTAAACCTTGATCAGAACCTTCAATTGCTGGGCATTTATCGACTGTCCTACCCCGATCCAATAAAGAAAAAGATCGAAGAGTCCCGGGCTGAGGCACAAAAGTGGTTTACTGAAATAATCAGAACTGCTGAACAGAGAAGGGTTAGTATCAAAACTGATGTGATAGATTCCCCAATGTCTGTCGTATCAGCATTAGTAAATTATGCAGATGAAAAGAAGGCAGACCTCATTGTAATAGGAACAAGAGGACGATCAGGCATTGGCAAGATGCTGCTTGGAAGTGTAGCCTCAGGCGTGGTTACCTATGCCCCATGTCCCGTACTTGTGGTAAAGTAAATAGCTTATGATATAGAATGTATGTGTATGAGCGACATTTTATTAGTGTTCAGAAAAGTACAATAAACAGGAAATGATATGGATTGGCAAAACTTCTCCTCTACTTTCATCACATGCTGTTTTTGCTTCCATGAAACAAGTAATATAGTTGGGTATGTGCAAACATGATAGCCATGGGTCCAAGAGAGTTGGACACGTTTAAACGGCTTGTGCTTAGAAGGGATGTCAGTCGTGTAGTTAGCCATGCCTTTTGCCCAGTACCTGTAGTTAGATAGGAGGAAAATGCGTCTATTTGGATCGGACAATTAAACCGGCTTCTAGTTCCAAAGAGTCAGCATATATTCTAGTAAAGTGCGAGCCTGGTTTTGAAGAAAAAATTTTCAATTCGTTGAAAAACATCAAGGGAGTAGTACAAGTTGATCAAGTATATGGCAGTCCATATGATATAGTAGTTAAAATAAAATGTAATATGCTCAAGGAACTGAATTCCACCATTTGGAGAATTAGAAGGATCGACAGAATCAGGTTTACGCAGACATTATTAGTTGGAGATTTTGCGTAATGGAAACAGAGCGAACAAGATTCAATTCTATATCAAGAGCATGAATGCGGTGTCATGCACAATATTCCTAACACTTATCCATCTCTTAATCCTAGTGAACACATGATAGGTGAGGGTGAGAGTGAGAGCGCCGCCTAAGCAGAATTCCTATCAGATATTAATACCCCATGCCTGCTTTTGCACAATAATCGGATTGTAACTCCCTGGGATGTTGTAATGAAGGGGATCAGAAAATAGAGCAAGTAGTCAATTTGTGCAATACAAGCGATTGCATTCCATTCTTCCTCATCAAAAGGGTTTGGAGGCAAGCGTAAGCATGTAGCTTGCGATATTCTTAATCAGACAATATTGCAGTCTACTGCCGCCAAACGTTGCAAAGACAAAAAGATTTTCTAAATATAAATAGAAAAGATAAAGACCAAGTTCTACAAGAAATCATCATGAACCTGCCCGAGTCTTCTCTGACTATAGGTGAAATAATGACTGAAGTATTAGAGACAATAAAGGTCATAGAAACAGCTCAAGAAGCAGCGAAGAAAATGATCAAGAAAAACGTTAGCTGTCTTGCAGTTGTTCACGATGACGGCAGACCTGCAGGAATTGTAAGTGAAAGAGATTTTGTAGGTAAAATCTGTGCTACTGACAAGATCAGCTCAAGGGTGAAGGTTCAAGAGATAATATCTTCTCCTATTAAGACGGTCAATATTGATACTTCCGTAGGTGAAGCAGCTGATATTATGGTCAGAAATCGAGTAAGGCATCTTTTGGTAACCGATAAAGAGGAAATGAAACCTCTTGGAATTGTAACCTCCACAGACATCGTTGCATATGTAAGGGAAAATAGCGGAGCGAGGATGATGATGCAGGTAGACAAAGATGTAATTAAAGCCCTGGAAAAAGAAGGAAGACTTTATTTTTAGATATTCCATTGTTGCAGAGAACGATACTGATAACTCTTAGGTCGGTTGACAGTGATATTACGAAAGAAAGTTCAACGTGCCCTGCAAGACACAAAAAAGTGTAAACCAACAAACATTCTTTATTTTGTCTTTTTTAATGTGCATTCTTGCTGTCCTGGGCTCATTTAGCTGTAACAGCTTCTAAATCATGTCAATGGAATCGCAGACTGTGCAATACACAAAAATGTATGCATATTCTTCATCGCTTATCTTGCTTAGTTTTCTTCTCTATCCTGTCAAGAAGCAGCCCCGCACTTTCTTGACCAACCATGTCTTTTAGTTTCTGCTCAGATGCTGCACCTTCCCATGAGCTGAGGAGGTTTATTACTCCCTCTTTGATATCTGGATTGATATCATTCAATGCGTTTTCTATGATTCTTCTGCGACCCTTTGTCAGATCTTTTGGTCTAAAGACTGCTCCTCCGATACGGCTCACCTTGTAGAATTATAATACGTTGTAGGTGTAAATAAACACATATCGCCCTCTCATGACACTTTTATGATAGCTCTAAAGGATCCCTCCTCAAATTAAAGGAATCACTATAAACCTGATTCATTAAATAGGCTCTGCATCTTATCTTTGTAGGAGGAGTGGAGAGAGCGCGCACGAGATGGATGAACTGCAAGAAATGGAAAAGATAGAAGATTTGCTTTTGTCCAAAAATGATATTGCGCTTGCCACTGACCTCTACGAACTCACAATGGCAGCGGCTTACTTCAAATCAAAACAAGCCGACCGGGTAGGCGTTTTTGAGGCATTTGTCAGAAGGCTCCCAAGGAATAGGTCATACATGGTTGCTGCTGGTCTAGAACAAGCAATACATTATCTTCTTAACATCAGGTTTACTGACGAACAAATTCGATACCTTAGATCAAATGAAACCTTTAGTAATGTTGGTGAAGATTTTTTTGACTATCTTAGGAATTTCAAGTTCACCGGAGATGTGTGGGCAGTTCCAGAGGGAACAGTCTTGTTTCCAAATGAGCCTATACTAAGAATTGAGGCTCCAATCATCGAATCCCAAATAGTCGAAACCTTTCTGTTATCAATTATTAATTTTGAGAGCCTGATTGCAACAAAGGCATCACGCATTACGAATGCTGCAAAAGGTAGAAAAATCATCGAGTTTGGCTCTAGGCGTGCCCATGGCCCTCAAGCTGCAATCCTGGCTGCTAGGGCAAGCTATATTGGCGGCTGCATAGGAACGTCAAATACGCTCGCAAGTTACAAACTTGGAATACCAGCTTTTGGCACAATGGCCCACTCTTTTATCATGAATTTTGAAAGTGAAGTTGATGCATTTGTGGAATTCACCAAAGTATTTCCAGATGGATTGCTGCTTGTCGACACTTACGATACCTTAGCTGCTGTCAAGAAAATAGTAAAGCATGGCATACATGCTAAAGGGATAAGACTTGATAGCGGAGACTTGTATGAGCTCAGCATCAAAACAAGGGAGATCCTTGATAACGGAGGTTACAAAGATATGATCATTATGGCAAGTGGAGATTTGAATGAGTATATCATAAGTGATCTGGCAAAAAGAAATGCTTCAATCGATCTCTTTGGCGTTGGAACAGAACTTACCACTTCACGAGATGATCCTGCAATGAACGGTGTTTACAAATTGGTTGCCATAAGGATACCAACATTGGAAAAGGGAAAACAAAGCAAAGTACTTTATAAATTAAAGGCAAGCCCCGGTAAGAAGACATACCCCGGACCAAAGCAGATACATCGCATAAACGAGCAAGATGGTCTTATTAAAACTGACCTTGTTGCTTTGGAAGACGAACAAAGTCCAGATCATTCTGTTCCTCTGCTAACAAAATACTTAGAAAATGGCAAACCGTGCTCCAATTTGTTGTTGCCCTCACTCGATGATATTCAAAAATACCATCAAAACCAAATGAAAATACTGCCAGATGAATACAAGAGACTTGATATAACCGCCGAAAAATTTCCAATTGTATTTAGTGACAAGCTAGAATCAATGACTAGAGAATTTCTGATTAAAGGATGATAAGTGAACGATTTTTTATATAATGCTTATTATTGAAGAACACATCAGAGTTTATAGGGAAAACTTGCCATGGCAGAGCAGGCAAGGTATCAATCCGGACCTTATAATGACGATAAGGAGAAGAGATATGCAATTTTAGTCCTAGATATGTTAAACGATTTTGTCTATGGCAAACTGAAATGCGAAAGGGCAAAAAGAATAATTCCAAACATAAAACTGCTCCTTGACTCTGCCCGCAAGAAGGAGATTCCAGTATTCTACTGCAGTGATGAGCATCTCATGGTTGATACTTATGAGATGAAATTGTGGGGCCCCCATGCCATGAAAGGCACTGAAGGATCTAAAGTCATAGAGGAGTTGAAGCCTCAAGAGTCAGACTATATTATTCCAAAGCGTACATATAGTGCATTTGATGGGACAGGCTTAGATAAGGCTCTAAAAGGAGTGTACAATGGCAAAGGTGCAGATACCGTTGTTATTACTGGAATGCATACTCACATATGCGATAGGCATACAGCTTATGATGCCTTTGTCAGAGGTCTTGATATCATTGTACCAGAGGACGGTGTTGAGGCATTCACTGAAAATGATCACATATCAGGGCTAGATTATATGAAGAAGGTATATGGCGCAAAGATTAGGAAAGTTTCTGACATAATTAGCAGTTTTTGAGCATAGTAAAAGGAGTCTTACTTTCGGAGATTTCGGCTATTGGCTAAACGTTAAGCAATGCCAGCAGATTAGGTATCCACATACTGATACTGGTCAAACCTACCATGTTTTTCTGCTTGTTTTAATATAGTAAACAAAACTTGCTCCACCATCTTTGAGAGGACTCCAACATCTTCTTTATATTCATTGAACGAAGAATGATCCTTCTTACCAAGAAAGACTTCGTCTATCTTGAAACCAGATGTTGCTGCTGCGATCAAAAACCACACATCAATACCGCAGCCATCTGGCGGCCTCTCTGTTTTGTTGAGTAAAGCCTTCCATATGCTTTTGTACTTGCATATATCTCTCCGCTAAGGGCTGCTGCTCTACAGTCGTTAGCTCTGGAAAAAAATACAGAAAGATTTGGCTTGGCTCCTGCTTCTTTTGCAACTTCTCTCGTATTATCAGTTGAAAATCCATCGACGACAATTGTTATACCACTACCTTGCCGAAAGAAATAGCTTTTCTTAGCTGATGAAATTGCATAGGCTATCGTCTTTTCACAATTCTTGGCGCAAAATATTACTGCCAATTTATTCTGTGCAGATCCAGGCAGCGGAGCTTTTTTGGCTATGCTCTGGTCGCCGCTGGTCATAATAGTCATCAAGAAATTGCCGTATTCACACTCACACATAACTGTTCAGGTTCCACTGCACTGCAGTCAAAGCCTTCAAATAATATCACCCTCACTTATTTCTATGAGTTCCTCAAGCGAAAGGAAGCGTGAAGAGCAAGAAAAAAAGGCTATGGTGCCGTCAAGACAGTTTGACAACATGTTTGACACCTTTAGAAGAGAAATGGAAAGAATGATGATGCGGCCTTGGTCTTTTCCAATGGAATGGGAACCCCCTTCGTTGTTTGAAGCCAGGGACATGAGGATGGCGCCTTTTGAATTGGTAGACAGAGGAGACATGTTTGAGCTGCAGTTAGAGGTTCCTGGAATTGAAAAGGAAAACGTCAGTGTTAAGGCGACCAAGTACTCTGTAGAAATCTCGGGCAAGCATTCCGAAAAAGGTGAAGAAAAAAGGAAAAGATATGTATACAGCGAAAGACTCTACAGGTCATTCTATCGCAATGTGCCATTGCCAGAGGAAATAATTCCATCAAAGGTTTCTGCCAAGGTAGAAAACGGAATTCTAAGACTTGATCTACCAAAGAAGAATCCGACAGAGAG
>DAIUEZ010000058.1:8888-10645 GCA_036844865.1 Nitrososphaera sp.
GTCTACTAAAGCAAATATTAATTCATCAAGCCAACTTCCCTCTCTCAAAATACTCTTCCTAATTCTGCCTTCGTATCTAAAACCAGCACTCTGCAATAGTCTGATCGAGGGTAAATTAGGATGTAGAACCTTAGCATAAATCTTAACTAATTCTAGAGTATTAAAGCCAAAATCGAGAATAAGAGTTAGAGCCTCTCTTGTAATTCCTCTTCTCCAATATTGATTTCCGAGCCAATACCCTACTTCTGCACTTCTATGGCTATTATCTATATGCATTAGGCTAATCGTACCAATTATCTCGCCAGTTTTCTTGGATTCTATTCCTAGCTCATAGTCTGTTTTCTTTTTATAATGTTCTTGACACAACCTGACGAAATCACGAGCATACTTTAGTCTATAAGGGTATGGAAGATGAGTATACTTGCTAACTTCTCTATCCTTTGCATTCTTGTAAATAGAATAAGCGTCCGAATTCTCAAGAGTCCTCAGATTTATAATTCTTCCTTCGATCACAAGGAACACAATACTTCTTCAGATGGGTATAAAGGAGATTCAATTTTATTAAATTATAACAATACCTTATCCATTGACATTTTGCATTGCAAATGGGTTTCTACAGGGGTTTGAATTGGAGAATAGCAAATCATCTACGATTAGGTGTAATACAATGCGCGTCTTACGAAAGCCAAGGCAGCTTGCTGCCAACAGTTAAATTGGATCCTGATTGTCATAAAATCTCTAACATAAAGTTGCTTAGCAGTCCTACTGCCTGTCCTTCTGATCTGATTTTCAGTATCTCTAATTTCGATAAAATAATGATAAAATAAATTATAATACATATTGAACAGTATTCTTCACTGCTAAGCTTAGTCTAAAATATATCGTTATAGTTCCCTTCTATTATTGGCTAGTTTAGAAGACGTGTGATGTATGTGTGATGGGATGTAAAGGTATTTGCAAACGGCACAAGGCTCCGACGTTGACTGACGGTTCCAGAAGAAGATATTCCGCTGGACAGAAAAGGTGCGCGATATGTGAGGTATTTATTAAGTGGGACGAATTGTGGTGTCCGTGCTGTGGCTGCAGACTCAGGTCAAAGCCTAGGAACACGGTAGACCGAAGAAGAGTTACGAAGGATCTATTAAATCCATCTTCTAACAAGCTGCAACTGCTCCTACTGTATCATTAGTTATGGTTCTCTGCAGTTTATTTATGATGAACTTAAAGGCTACGTCTTCTACTTGCGAGTATATTACACTTGAATGCATCTGCGATAAATTAGACGGTGGTCTTATTGCACTGCGTATTGAAAAAAACTTTCACTGAAGGGCCTAGTGGAAAAAGCGCTTAAGTGAATCCTCAGCTCAGCCTCATCCAAGTCGATATAAGCATGATCGATAGTACTACAATGCTCTTCCAGTTTCAATATCCTAATTAAAATGGGGCTTTGACAAATTAGCCTGCAAATGACTAAGAATTTTACTCTATCTCAATGAAACATAAAAATACAAAATATAGTCCTGAAGTAATATTAGAATTGATACGTCAGTTTGAAATGATAATACGATGTGACATAAGAATCACTTTAAACTCTTATTAGTAACCGCTGCTGACCTTTTCAAAGGGCACTTAGGTATGGGGCGATCTCCAGAGGATACTTCAGATGATTTGAAGGCTGAGGATTTTGTACCTCTTTTTAATTTAGCTTCTGAAGAAATCTCTTTTCTTGATCGTTCTATAAACTGTTGCATAGGCTT
>DAIUEZ010000059.1:0-10614 GCA_036844865.1 Nitrososphaera sp.
CTATAGTTGAAAAGTGGTAAAAAATTATGCAATTACATTTTTGGAATATTTGTCGATTTCGGTACAGGTATGCTAAGTGTTACGATGTCATTTTCGTATGTCGCCTCGCCTTCCACCTTTACTTCTTCCTCCTTAAACGATATTGGCAATAGAACTCTTTTGTCTATCTTGACTGGTCAGTGCCTGTAGTAGACAGTGCCAAGTGGCTCTGCCAGCTCCCTCTTGGCAGTTATGTACAAGACATTGCCTATAATTCTGAGATTAATATCCTTCTTGGCAAAGCCAGGGAGATCAATGGTGACTACTAGATCGTTGCCCTCTTCTATTATGTCAATTGCTGGCATGACAAACTCATAAAATTCTCTAGACCTGCCGTCCAGCTCCTTTGCCAACTCCCTTGCCACATATCTTCCAATGCCCATGGTATAATAACTCATCAAGATGATATAAATCCCTTTATTTCAAGCCTAGAAACTTAACAAAGTAAAAATACTCCGACGAGGATATGCACCCAAGTCAATGTATGCCGGTTCTTACGAGATGCCAAACTGCAACGCATGTGGTAGACAAGTGAGGCCGGGGGAGCTGTCTGAGAGTTTCAGCTGTCCTAAGTGCAGGAACGCAACAATATGGCGTTGCGAGGGCTGTAAGGGAAAGCAGAAAAAGTACCAATGTACTGCTTGCGGGCATAAAGGCCGCTAAGTGAGCACTTTGAAAAAGTTTGTAACAAGCTCTCTTTGGTCCTGCTGCATGGCGATAACAGCTTCTACAAGCTCTTTTTCGACCATTATCTGCTTGGATATGACTGACCTGAGTTTCTTGATGTCAAGCGGCGCAATGCTATCAATTGTACCAGTGCTGTAGGCGTAAATGTATTCGTTGATGATCTTTGAAACAAACGACGGCGCCACCGATATCAGAAATAGCATAGTCTCCTTCATTATCTTGGAATCAGAATCGCTTGCTGATAGTGATGATATGTATGACCGTAGCAGGCGCATACGATTATTATTGCTCAGCTCCTCAATTGATGATGCTACCAAAATGCCAGTATCTGTAAGTTCGTAGAATGGCACTCCTTCTAGCTGGAGTGCCTTTGGTCCCCTCCTCAAGGGCAGCCTGCCACCTTCTCTTACCACCCCTGCTGGAATGAGAACTTCGTCAAGGTCGCGGAATATGCCGGAGTAGATGTTTTGCCATAAGATGCCGTGCTGCTTGGCAATGGCATGTGCTATTGATGTCCTGGTACGAAGATCTGGACTCTGCTCTGTAGCCAAATGCGCAATGATGCCGCGTTGCCTCTTTGCCTCTCCAGTGAACTTGTTCTTGCGGGTCTTAAAAGTGTCAAATATGGCAATGGTTGACTTTTTCACTTGCATGTAAGCACCATCCGCAAGGTTAATTTCTACATCAGTATGTTAATATTTTAATTTGTTGTTCTTCTAGATTAAATTTCAGCGGACATGCCATGTAATATACACAAACGTGAGCCAGCTTCAAATAAATCCAGTTCGTTTTCTCGAGATAATTATCCTGACCTTTAAATCATTTTGTAAATTTAATTATTAATTTCATGTTGAGGTAAAGATCTTTGAACCTTTTTATTGACGCAACCCCGTCCTTATGCAGTGGCAAGAAGGGGCAGGATAATAGTAATAGAAGGCACAGACAAGGCTGGCAAGGGTAGCCAGTCTCGTATGCTTGCAGAGACCTTAAAGGCTTCAGGCAAAGTTTGTGTCATTCTGGACTTCCCGGATTACACTACCCCAATTGGGATGGAAATAAAAGCATTTCTTGAGGGTCAGCGTGATTACCTTCCAGAGGTCAAGCACCTGCTGTTCTCAGCAAACAGGTGGGAAAAAAAGAAAGAGATCGAGAGCATGCTAGAAAATGGCACAATTATAGTCATGAATCGTTACTGGCAGTCAAACCTTGTCTACGGAGTAGCAAACGGCATGGACACCAACTGGCTTCTTCGGCTTGACAAGGGTCTGCCAAAGGAAGACATTGTGCTTGTGATTCTGGTCAACCCAAGCATATCTTCCCAGCGCACAGAGATTCAGGATATGTTTGAATCCGATCCTCAGCTGGCGGCAAATGCCTATAAGAACTACCTAAAGTTTGCAAAGCAGTACAGATGGAAAGTCATCGATGGCTCAAAGAGCAAGGAGCAGGTTCACCAAGAAATAACTAAGATAATAAGAAAAGAGCTTAAAGTTTAAGTCCTGTTATCTTGTGGTACTAAACAAGCAATAAATATGGACTTCGTAGGTGAAATAACAGACCCTGTCCATAAGTACATCAGATTCTCGCAGGTTGAAAAACAACTAATCGACAGCCCTGCTTTTCAGCGCTTGAGGAGGATAAGACAGCTGGCTGGTGCACATCTAGTGTATCCGAGTGCCCAGCACTCACGCTTTGAGCACTCACTTGGCGCTATGCATATTGCAGGTCTTGCAGGTGAAACGTTACTTGGCAAGGGAGTTATCGGAGACACAGAAGTGGTACAGGATCTCAGGCTTGCTGCATTGTTACATGATATTGGCCATGGGCCTTTTTCGCACCTCTTCGAAGAAGTCCTTGAGTATCATTGTAATACTAGCCATGAGGAGCTTGGAAAAAAGATCATAATGCAAAGCGAGATAGCTGACATTCTGGGAAGATACGGCTATAGTGCACATCAGATATGCCGGCTTTCATTTGGCCAGTCAAAGGTAAATTTCATGAATGAAATTATCTCTGGTGGACTGTCTGCAGACATCATGGACTATTTGCCACGTGACGGGCTTTTCACCGGAGCTGAGTATGCCAAGCTTGACTATCACAGGCTTGTAAGTTCGCTTGAGGTTTCAAGGAACCGGCTTGCAATAAACAGGTCTGCTCTCAACTCACTTGAATCAATGCTGATCTCACGCTATGAAATGTTCAAGGCAGTCTATTTCCATAAGACAGTGAGATCTGCTGAAGTAATGCTTCTACGCTCAATGATAGCGGCAGATGAAGCTCTTGGACTGACAAATACTTCGCTCCACGAGTATCTTACACTAACAGATGAAGCTACCCTTGAGCGGCTCTGTGTGCTTTCCGGCAGATATGCATTTTCGGGCAAGATGGCACGAGATTACCGCGATAGGAGGCTGCTCAAGAGTGTTTATGAAAAATTCTTGCACAAGCGCGATAGGCAAAGGATGGACAGAAAAGCGCTTGAGGCGCTTGCTTCTCATATTGCGCATGTGGCAAATGTAGATAGCAACTATGTCTTTGTCGATGTCTCTCGTGCCCCCTCTATGCCCTTGACTCCAAGCAAAGAAGAAATGTATTCTGTATTGGTTGTCGATAAGGATAGAGTATATGAGATGCCGATGTCAGAAATCCCACTTGTAGAATCGATCTCAGGATTCTTCGATATGCTTCGTGTCTATACTACCGCAGAGAACCGTGAGAAGGTAGAGCGAGCTATTAAAAAGGTATTGGGCGATCAAGGTATACTGAATATGGGGGCAGGTAAGATCCACGCAGGCTAGGCGTCGTATTGTAATTAAATTATCTGGAAAAGTGTTTGGCTATGAAACAATACACGAGCTGAAGAGGTATGCTAGGATGCTAAGCGAAATAAGCGAGAAAGTGCAGCCAGTAGTTGTTGCAGGAGGAGGCAAGCTTGCGCGCGACTATATCTCCACCGCAAGAAGCTTAGGCTCGGATGAAGCATCTCTGGACATCCTAGGCATCGAGGTTTCAAGGCTGAATGCAAGGCTCATGATTATTGCGCTTGGCGATCAGGCTTACCCTGTAGTCCCGGAAGACCTCGAGCAGGTGAGCAAGGCTGTAACAGCCAGCAAAATAGTTGTGACAGGCGGCTTACATCCTGGGCAGAGCACAAATGCAACAGCTGCACTTATTGCTGAAAAGGTCAAAGCTTCCAAGTTCCTCAATGCGACAGATGTCAACGGCATTTACGATTCCGATCCCAACAAGAATGAGAACGCTAGACTATTCAATGAAATTACTGTCAAGAGATGCATAGATCTATTGGCATCTGAAGATTCGGCGGCAGGCGGCTATGACCTGATGGACATTGTGGCGCTCAAGGTGATAGAACGGAGCAAAATCCCTACAGTAGTGCTCAAGTCAGATCCCGCAGTAATCAAGAAGGCAATTTCGCATACTGCTGTTGGGACACGCATTATAGTGTAGGCACTGTCAGATTCATATATTCTGCTTCGTCAAAGGAGTGATAACGCCCCAAATAATAATAACTAACTTCTATTTGCATCATTTAATCTTGTTATAGATTAGGTGTATTAAGCTACATACTAACTGTGTCTTATGATGATATGACCTCTATTGCAATGCAATTACAATAGAGACTATCTCAGCTCATTATACAATCCCTCTAGCAAATGCAAATGTGGTTGACCTTTCATCATCTGTATATGTATATCTTCCCAATTGCAATAATTTCTGATCAGAGCTCTCATACGACTATTGATCGTTGGCATACGCTACTTCTACCTTATGCCTTTTTTTCCCAACAGTTCAAATATGCATTTCACAGCTTATGATACCGTCTTAATATCGCCGATGAACTCTTGCATACCATCTGCAAGCATCCTTTTGAAAACCTCTTCTCCCTGTTTCATTGGCATGGGCCTTGACTGAGCCTTGGCATATCCATCATTATCGCAAATAAAAAGCATTGACTCATTACCACTTGTCATCTTACCAACCAGCTCTTCTTCACCCACAGGCTCAAATCCTGCCATGCCCTGCTTGATAGTATAGGTCAACATGGCAAAGCCAGTATATTCAAAGAGCCTCATTTGGGCCTTCTGAGCTCTCTCGCGTCCAATATTTGCTGCCCTGTGGTATTGCAACCGGCAGTAATTTTTTGTGACGGCTAGTATAAGCATTTGGATTAATCGACAGCTTTAAAGCGTGGGCGAACGGGAAAAAAAACCAATTGTGAATACAAAGACCATTTTTGCGGTAGCTGGCGGCATTGCAGCAGCTGCTATAGCCCTATTTTTCATTATGGGAATGGAAAATTTCAGACCTTTTGGCAATAGCGAGGCTCCAGTTACATCCCAGACTCAGATAGCCGACCTCCAACTAGGACTCAAGGATATCATAGCTGAGAAAACAGACGGAGAGAACGCAAATGTACAGGTGGTCTTTGAGGCACACAATCCTAACAGAAGCACCGCTATTCTTGAAACGATTCACTATACATTGAATGTGGGTCAGTATCAGATGACAACTGGGGACATTGGAGTGAGACCTGAGGGTTTTGTATCTGGACAAGAGGATGTCTTTCCGGTAGTTGGTAACAGCAGTGTCACTCTCAGAGATACACGGGTTGCAGTGCGTAATAACCTTACCGCTAGCAGCTGGGACAGCATGGTAGATGGCACCGCCCAGTACCATGTTGAGGGCAGCTATTCTTATAGGCTGATTGGCTCAAACTTCCAGACAAGCTATTTTGAGAAAGGGTTTGCATTGACATTCCCATGACATTTTATGATATTATCATAGCGTGTTATGATGCAATTCATAAAGGTATTAAGTTTCTGTACTGCTGGCTGTAATATGGCTGAAGAAACATTCATGTTTGCTGTGACTGCAGGAGTATTTGTATTCCTAGTAGCTATACTGTTTGGCTCAAGGGCACGAAGGTATAGGCAAGGATATACGCCACCGTCTGAAGCTCATAGCGAGCATAGCTGACGACACGTTTCTATGTTTTCACAATTATTGCTTCTTGGGTTTAAAAATTTCTTCTAGTATAAAGCCTGAACTCTCATCCTTTACCTTCTTTCTTGCATAACATCTTTCAAAGTATTTGCAAGTTGTGCATATGTTGGATGGCTCAACTATTGGAACTCTGTTTTCCTTAAGCAATGTGCTGAGCACTCTTGCCCTTCTGACTAGTTCTTCAAACATCCTGCTGTTCTTAGTCACAGAGAACTCGACCATCTTGCCATCTTCAGTCATGTAGATTAAAAGGCCTTCATCTTTGTTGAGTGCAAAGAGACATGCATTAAGGTAAAGCATGTGCTGTGGGTGCGGAACCTCTGGCAGCGTAGGTACAATTTCAAATCTCACGATAAATTCGTTGGCCATTATCATGTCGGCATCAACTTCAAGTGCAAGGGAGTCGATCTTATATTCGCCATGTACATTGCTTAGTGAGTGGCGCACACCGTTCCCAAGCAGGCTTGAGATCTTTGCTGCATTATCCAAAGGTAGCGAGTCCTTGCGCTCATAGTATGCAAACCTTGTACAGCCTGATGCTTCTATTGCATGGATCCTATCGGAGTTCGTTTTGTCTATCTTGATGCTCAGGTTCTTGTATATGTCGTCAATGGTATTTTCTATCATTTCATGCAGGTTCCTACTACCAAGCATCGTTATTGTGTATCACAGTACGGTGCTATATATTATATTGAATGCCATTTTGATTTACGGCTTTGTATTAAAAAGAGTATTTTCTGTTAAAAATAAGGCGAGTCTCCATCACTTCATGCAAAGATTGCTATTTGCAAATGGGAGGGTATAGTCTATAATTATGATAACAGTTCTATCAGCTGTTCCTTCCACTCCTATTTTTACATTTAACAATTTTTACATGCATTGCCGACATCTGTGTAGTTTTACATGATAATAATGAACAATTGTGCTAAGAGCAGAACTAGGCGCAAATAATCCTAAATAGTGAAAGTAGATAATGTGTTCAACTAGCAGGAAACAGCACTCGCCGTGACATAGTTAATAAAGGAATTTGTTACCCTCATTGCAATATAATTAGAGCAGCTAAAAGCCACTACGGATTGGATCCTCTGGTTTCATTATTTCGCGCAAAAGTGTAGTCGCATACGATCCTTTAGGTAGCTTGAATGATACCATCAGTGGGTCTCGTTCATACCAAAAATCTGTGCACCAGAGTGAAGCCTGTCTAAAGCCTCCTTGGTGGCTCAGCTCCTGCATCTCCTTTATGTAAAAGTCCTTTGGAGCTACTTCTTCCTCCTCCAGTATTGCTCTTGTGATATTTTCAAACCTGCCCTTACCAGGTTGGAAGGTATATCCTGCCATCCTTATTGCTGGAACCAATTTTGTCTTTAAGTTGGGGTTGTACTTTATTATCCTACCAAAAGTCATCGGCCCCTCCATTTCAAAGCAGAGGTCTCCAGTCTGCGGCCGCAATAGATCCTCGCCTCTAATGATGGCTTTGCTAAGACATCTATTGAATATGTATGCCTGATAAGCTTGGACGAATAATCTCCGGATCATGATTGGTATTGCACGCAGAGCTGAAATGGCATTGCTGCCGGCGACTAGTGCAGACAGCACGTGCCGCTCAATGTCCATGCCTCTTGGTAGCATCTTAAGCACTTGTTGATAGTTCCTTGGGTCAGCGCACTTGTTTCTGATTTCTCTGCTAGTCTGAGTATCAAATTCAGTACTGTAGCTGAGCAGCAACTCGACTGCCTGTGTAAAGTTGCGCTTGACAATTTCCCTACCTACAAGATGGGTCACCAATCTTTCGCTACCGAATCTCTGGAGGCCGTAAAAATTGCCCACTTTGATAATCTGTGGAACAAAGCTGGAGAGATCCGATGAGCGAACATTGTAGATCCTTATCTCAAACTTGTTGCCTGCAAGGAATCTCTTCTCAAGCGGGCGCTTGGTGAAACCTTTCAATGTAAGCCTCGTGTGTCTACTTTTTAACTGCGTAGGAGGATTTCTCATCACTTGCTCCATACCCGCATATTGCATTGTCACAGCCTTGGCATCTTTTATACCCATTACTCTAAGCCTCATGTGCAGTTCACGCTCGATTTCAAATAAGGCATGGTTTGAGTCAATGTCCTGTTTTTCAAGGATATAGAGCGGGTAGCGGTAACTTTCATCGTATGACGGCGAAATATCGAGTGACTCGTCCACTATCTCAGATACCTTAAACCCTTCACTCCTTTGCTTTATTGATCCCCCTGTTCCGGTAAAGCTTGTGCAGTAACACTCTAAGCCTGCCCGTGAGTCAATCTGCGGGATAGAGGTCATTTGTGAGTTTAGTCCCTCTCTCTACCACTTATCCGTCTTCTTTCGTTGCAATATATGCGTGTGCGTCTTTGATAGCCTTATTATTGATTGCTCATTTTTTCTCTGTGCTTGTCTCAAATCACTTTCTGGATTGGCTTTACTTTCTCGACGTTTTAGAATGTTTGTCGGCTTCCATAGATCTATTGGCAGGGATATAAGAAGAAAACCTTAGATGATTGGTCGATTAATTGGTTATAATAGTATTATAAGCAAATTGCCAGTCTACATATCATGCATGATAAAGATCCCGAGCGGTGGATTGGCTGCGAAGTAGTAGACACTAATGGAAATGCACTTGGTATAGTCGAAGATACGGATGAGACTGGCAATTTGCTTATAATACGTGGTAGAAATGATTCTAAGGAATACTCCGTCCCTAAGAATACTGTGATAAATGTAGATAAAAGTTCTAACAAGATAGCGCTTTATATGACAAGGGATGATTTCATTACATACGCAAAAGTCTAGATCGAATGTGGCTGAAAGTTTACAAGAATAATTTGGCAGTCGCGCTTCTAATCAGAAGATCATGCAGTGGCCTATAAAATATTATAATGATAGCAAGAAGGAGCTCTATAAATCATTTCGACTAGATAAGAGCCTTAATAAGAAGATAAAGAATGAATGCCATGTAGTATAAACTGAATATAGCCAATCCTGAGCACTGTCCTTACTGCTACAACCACAGCATTTTGGCGGCTATAACAGATTCTCTCTTCGGACTATCTGCCGATAGTCTATAGTATTTTAACAATCTAGGAACAATGTTACGTCGAAGTCAGAATATAATACAAACAATGAGTTTGGATTCTGTATGTTGAGAAATAAAGGAGAGATGATAGTAAGTTCAGAAAGCTCAGAACCTGAAGAAATATGGATTTCATCCCGCCGACTAGGAGATAATTTCAAAGCAAGAGCATAAATCCATTTAATGACATTAAAGAAAAGTGCAAAGTCCTTCTCCTCCCTTTGGATTTGGGCGCCCTCGTGGGCGCAATAATGCTTGCCAAATTCACTTTATGATGGTCAAGACTAAAGCGACTTGCAGGAGAGCTTGGAAAAAGATAATAGGACAGGATCATAGTCAGAAATACTAAACTTATTTTATACTATGTCGCAGCGATACTGCCATGGCGAGTCAGATCATAGCTACTGACAAACAATATCCTAAGCTCTCAAAGGCAGCTTCGGGGTATCTGGAGATAGATTACTTCAAAAACGCCGATCTGCACACAGGCTATTTCTGCTACAATTGCACATACTTCATTAAGGACCACCACTGCGCTATAGTGGAAGACACTGGACCTGACGTTAATGGCCGAGAGTCTGGCATCATAGCACCACATGGTCTATGCACATTGTGGGACCCAAATGAGGAGGAGGCGCGATAAGCGTGGCAGACATTGGAAAGAAGATCAAAGAAACTGTTGGTGCAGTAGATAATCTGACTAAGTTCAAGAAAAGGAGCAAGCTACAGGCATCATACATTGAATATGACAAGTTTAATGACTCAAACTTGCACGAGGGATACTTCTGCTATAACTGTATCTACTGGATGAGTGCAAGCGGAGGCAAGTGTATGCTGGTAGAAGATAAGGGACCCGACGTAATGGGCAAGGTGTCTGACGTAATTGCACCGCATGGATGCTGCATGGCATACGAAGCTAACTATGACAAGCTGCACGATACAAGGAGCCCAACTGAAGGTGTTGCAATAGATACAGAAAAGAATAAAGAAAAAATCACCACCGCAGACGTCGCGTAATTTTTTTGTTCTCGGGGTAGCTACTATGATCTTATATGGTTAGTGTGAATAAGACGCTTAAAAATTCGAGTAAGTTATAGAACATAGGTACCGGAAAGTTTTACCGCTTTACAATTAAAGCGGAAAGCGATACTACTACTGTAAATGGCAGAAAAACTTAAAGACATAAAAAAGACGACATCTGATGCGGTTGAGATAATAAGGGAACTTGGATCGCCGGATGTTCAGAATTCACTTGAGAAGATTCGAGATACTGCTAAGGTTGGCAGCGAGATAATTAAATCGCTTGGAGAGCCAGCCATGGTAACTAACATTGAAAACATTCGTAAGACTACCGAGTCTTTTGAAAAAAGCACTGCAAGAATTGAAACGGTCACAATAGAATTGAAGAATTCCGGCGTACTTGACGAGGCAAGGGAAACAATCAAGTCCGCCAAAAACACTATCCGCTCAGTAGGCGACAGCAAGAACATTGGTGAAACGATGGATGCCCTCAAAGAAATGCTGCGCGCTATTTCTGGGCTTGTAGATGAACTAAAACTCACTGTAGTCGAATCGAAAGGGTCTGGAACAATTCACAACATAGAAGAGACGATACAAGAGACAAGAAGCGCATTTAAGGATCATAAATAGATGGTGAGTATAACTTCTGAGTAATATTCAAGTCAATGAAGAAAATATATTGCTGAAGGTACATCCACGGGTCCGCCTACAATCCTCGAAATATCCAAGATAATCCGTAAAGTGGAGAC
>DAIUEZ010000060.1:0-1136 GCA_036844865.1 Nitrososphaera sp.
GTCACGCACTACCGCAGTCAAACAACGAAATATTCTCCATTCAGATTAGGACCTGTGCTAAGTGAAGGGCTACCTTATATTCAGAAGACAAGCACTCACACTCGACGCACCCAGGTTGTAATGCACACTCGCTGCGCTGTTATTGCTAGCTCTGCTGCTGGCTCTGCTAAATGTAGTTATATGATCGATCCCTCATCTGATAAATTCGAGGCTCTGAAATATCTGCTGTACTGCTGGTGGAAGACTACCTGAGGGTGTTGCTACTGCAGGACCTTTGTAGGTGATAAACTCACCTGACACGACCTGTCTTAGTCCAGGCTGTGGGCCCTCTGGAATAGTCGCGAGAATTGAATAACTCCTTATATCTCCTAATCCAAGACTGAGCTGATATGTCATTTCTACAAGTTTGGCCTGTGCTGTTCTAATTGTTGTATTAGGATCTTCAGGACTGGTGATATTGATTGTAAGGTCTGTGTTGTTTATAATCTGGATGTCAGTATAATTACGTCCTTGCATTTCCTCTACAATAAACTCCAAGAAATCATCTGGTGTAATGTTGAGCGGGTCCTCGATGACCTCAAACTCAGGTCTATGGCTTAAGCGATCGTGTAGAATTTCTACAGAGTCTTCAGAGTGTTCACAGTTATACATTCCTCCAGCAGAGAGCACTGCCTCTTGCTGTGGGCAAATTATGGCCTGTATCAAGAAACCTGCCTCATTTGCAACACGGAAGTTAGGAAGATGTAAGTTGTCAATGTCCTGTACTACCCAGTCATCTGGCACTTGCATTCTAAATCCATCCTCTGTGCTTTGAAATGTACCGTTCTGAATCACTGCAGGTATGCTGGTCAGTTCCTGGGCATTTGCTATCTTTGCGTTGGGATCAGAAAGAAGGACAACAGCAGTAGCAATTGCTGTTAGAACTATCATTGTTGTCATCATCATTTCCACTGCTGAGGAGTGAGATGGTAACTGCCTGATTGTCTCCAGAACACTATACACACTCCCAACCGAGATAAAATTATGGATTAATAATTCCCTAGCGGTCAAAACTGATCCCACCTGTTCGGATTAGCAGATTTGTGCATAATCATGACACCGTGAGCATCTATTGTCATTTAACTTTATAGAATATA
>DAIUEZ010000060.1:1236-10568 GCA_036844865.1 Nitrososphaera sp.
AGGATATCCTTTATGATGCGTACTTGACCACTTGAAGATCCTCCAGCAACTTATCTATGTTTGTAACCGTTTTGCCCTCGTTGTTGGCAATTTGCTGCAGAGCCGGTGGATTCTCCATGTAATCAGGGATCCGTGCAGTTATTCTCTCTTGGTAGGTAGGAACATGCTCGTTTTGATAAAAAATGCCAATCGGTATCTTGTTGCCCCACTCATTTGACTTTTCAATCACTTGGGACATTTTCTGATTTATTTCATCAGAGCTATGTACCTCGCCATTGTACCCTGTTTCTTCTAGTTTATACATCCTCGGCATAGCTTTGCCAGCTTTCGGATCAATGTTGTCAAGCCCTTGGAACCATTCCTTGGTATTGATATCGTTATACGTAGGGCATGGCTGTAACACATCAATGAATGCAAGTCCATTATGGGCAACTGCCTTCTTAATCAACTCCTTCAGGTGACGGACATCGTAGGAATAGCCTCGTGCAAGGAAAGTAAAGCCTGCAACAAGTGCAAGAGCTATCGGATTGACAGAATTGTTAACATTTGGCTGCGGCAGCGATTTTGTCTTCATGCCCAGCTTGAGAGTGGGTGCAGCCTGCCCCTTTGTCAATCCATAGACTGCATTATTGAAGATGATGTAGACCATATCGACATTTCTGCGTCCTGCGCTCACAAAATGACCCGCACCAATTCCAAGGCCATCACCGTCTCCTCCAACAGCAATAACCTCAAGCTCAGGATTAGCAAGTTTAGCTCCCTGTGCAAATGGCAGCACCCTGCCATGCAGCGTATGGATGCCATATGTCTTGATAAAATGTGGCGTCTTACCAGAGCATCCGATGCCGGAAAATATCGTAGTCCTGTATGGTGGAACCTGTAGATCTGCAAGTGCCATCTGGATGGCATTCAATATTCCGAAGTCGCCACAGCCTGGGCACCAATCATTATGAACATCTGTCTTGTAATCTGATAGTTTAAGCGCCACTTCTCAACACTTGTCTCCTTGGAGCATCTCCATGTATTATTCTCTTTACACTATTATAAACCTCGTCAAGTGACATAGGTCTGCCGTTATATTTTACGATATGGTAGTTGGCTTCTAGTCCGATGTGCTCGCGTACCAGCGAGCCCAGTTGACCCGTGTAATTCATCTCTATATCGATCACTGTCTTGGCATCTTTTAGCATTGACTTGACTAGCTCTGATGGGAATGGATGCATGAGGCGAACTTGAATATATTTAACCTTCATGCTTTCGGCTGCCAGTTTGTCCATCGCATCCAATATGGCACCCTTAGTTGAACCCCAACTGATAATGACTATGTCGCCGCTGCCATAAGCCATTGCTTTATCTTCGTCCGGTATTTCCTTTATTGCAACATCCAGCTTGCTCATTCTCTTGTCCATCATCTGGACTCTTATCTCCGGGTCTTCAGTGATGTGTCCTTCCTCTGTGTGCTCATCTCCGCTGTTCCAGAAAATCGCATCCTTGGTGCCAAGCGCTACCATTGGGCTTATAGGATTGTTGGACAGCTTAAAGCGGAGGTAGTTGCCGGCTACCCCTTTGTCTTCCTCTGTTATCTGCTTTATCCGCGAGCCCCTGTCAATTGCAACCTGGTTGACGTCAAAGTTCTTGCAAGTGATGAGGCTATTTGCTATTGCCTTGTCCAGCATGTGTATCACTGGCATCTGATAGCGGTCTGCAAAGTTAAACGCCTTTATAGTATCGTAAAAGCTCTCCTCGATGTCGCCTGATGCAAGCACTATCCTTGGGAACTCGCCATGGCCGGCATTAATTGCAAAGTTCAAGTCTCCCTGCTCGTGGCGCGTCGGGAGACCTGTCGAAGGACCTGTTCTCTGATAGAGCGAGATTACCACTGGCACTTCGTTCATGCCCGCCCAACCAAGCGCTTCAGCCATAAGTGAAAATCCTGGGCCTGATGTTGCAGTGGCAGTGCGAACACCGGTAAGGGCACTGCCAATCGCCATCGTGATCGCTGATATTTCATCTTCTGTCTGCATGACAACAGTAGAGCCTTTCTTACCGCCGGAATCATAGAGATCCAGTATCTCGTTTGCCTCAAGAAATTCACTATCGTCTGACGCAGGAGTAATCGGATAGTAGGTCTGGAAACGGCAGCCTGCGACCATCTTGCCTAGAGCAGACGACTGGTTGCCCTGCACTATTATCATGTCCTGCTGGGCCGGCCTTGTCTTTAGACGGTAGCTAAAGTTGCTCTCTGCAAATTTTGCCTTGGCATAGTTGTAGGTGTGGACAGAAGCCTGTACGTTCAGGTCAGCTACTTTCTTTTTTGTGCGAAAGATGAATTGAATGGCCCCTGCTAACACTTGGCTATCAAAATCCATTATTGCCATCGAAGCCGAAAGCGCCATGACGTTTACCATACGAGTCAGCTTGCTGAGTGCAGGATCGTTTGCTTTTTGGGCAAACTCTTGCAAGATCTGAAAGAACGGCATAGGGAACAAGATCGCGCCACGTCTTTTTGCGTGCTCAAGTGCATCCTGTACTGTAAATCCTAGGCCTGACTTTTGCAGCACCTCTCTAATACGCCCTGCGGCGGGGTCGTCAACAGTAGGCACCTCGTCAAGCGAGGTGTTGACGATGTCTGAATCGTAGATTATAGCACCACTTGGAGTGACCTCTTGAAAGTGACGAAAGATGGTTTCAGCATCAAACGAAACTAGCATGTTGATCTCGTCAACATGAGAATGCAAAGGTTTGTCGCTAACTCTTACAGTAAAGTAGCTGTGCTCGCCTTTGATGTTGGAATAGTATTCTCTCTTGCCAAATAGGTATAGACCTCCTATGGCGCAGGCGCGGGAAAATATGTTTGCGGCAGAATCGACTCCGCTTCCTTGGGCTCCACCTATTACCCAACTCAACGAATTTGTAATTGTCTTTTCCAACTTTAATTCCTTGACGCGTCCTTCTTTTAATGCTTTAGAACTATATTATCCGCCACCCGTCGCAGCATCATAGAGGCAGCATTCGCATGAATCCTTCTGACCGCAATAAGGGCAAACGCACATACATGCATCAATGGGGTTGCCGCAAATTTCGCAACTTATTACTTCTTCGATGCTGCTGCCTGCCATCTTCTTCGTAGTGTTCTCATATACAAGTAGGCTAATTATACTTTTTTATCTTACTGTGACTGATTTTGCAAGGTTCCTTGGGAAGTCTGGATTCGCATTGTTCTGCAGCGCAAGATAGTAAGAGAATAGCTGCAGCGGGATGATTTCGACCAGAGGGTACAGTAAGTCGTTGTCTATCTTGGGAATCTCTATTATTGCATCATAAATGTCATTTGGCACATTTGAAATGCCAATTATCTTGGCACCCCTTGCCTTAACTTGGTACGCGCTAGAAAGCATGTCGCTGTAAGTCCTGTCGTCAGGGTTGAGCACAAAAACTACTGCATTCTTATCCATCAGAGCAAGTGGACCATGCTTTAGCTCACCTGCCGCAATTCCCTCTGCATGGACATAAGCGAGCTCTTTCATTTTTAGCGCGCCTTCAAGTGCAATTGGGAAATGAATGGACCTACCAAGGAGATAGATGTCGTTTACCTTTGGCATCGTAATGTTCACTAGCCTTTCAATGCTCTCCTGCTGTGCGAGCATTTTCGATATCTTGTCTGAAATTACCTCCCTCTCAAAGCCTATCTTTCCTCCACTGATCCTGTCAAGTATTGCATATGCTAGCGACACCTGGCCAGTAAAGCTCTTTGTCGCTGCAACGCCGATTTCGGGGCCTGACTTGATGCTGAGAGAAACATCTGCAGTCCTCGCAAGGGAGGACGTTTGAACATTTACAATGGATAGTATTTTTGCGCCAGCTTCTCTTCCGAGCTTGGTCGCCGATAGTACATCTGCGGTCTCGCCACTTTGAGATATCGCAATAATTACCGTATCTTTATCTATTGAGTCCATATTGTACTGGAACTCACTTGCCATAACTGGCTCAAACCGCTTTTTCAAAAAACGAGAGCCCATCATAGAGATTATGAGTGAAGTATGATAACTTGAGCCACTACCAGTGACAAGGATATTGCTAGCGCTTACAATTGAGTCACAGAATGCCTTTATCTTGTGCTCGTCTTGATAGGTAGCGGCCTTGACGCTTGTGCGTTGCTCAAATATCTCCTTGATTGTATAGTGCGCAAATTCACCTTTGTTGGCATCAGCAAGTTCCCACGCGACCTTGGTGATACTCCTTGTGACCGGCTCGCCGCTGAAATTAATAATACTGACGCCGGCCTTATCGATTATCGCCATGTCTCGATTATCAAGAAATATTGCCTGATCTGTGTATTGCAAAAAGCCAAGCACGTCGCTTGATGCATAATAAGTATTATCAGAAATTCCAATAACAAGTGGCTCGTCAAGGCGTGCACATGAAAGTGTGCCATTTTCAAACATAGCCACAAATGCGTACGACCCTTCAAGCTGCTTTACTGTTTCCACCATTGCACGCTTGATGTCTCTGCCTGTGTTGTAATATTCTTCAAGCAAATGAGCAATGACTTCGGAGTCTGTCTCGCTTCTGAATATGTGTCCTTTCTTAACTAGCTCTTCCTTGAGTGGTAAGTAATTCTCAATTATTCCATTATGTACAACTGCGATATTGTTGTTGCAGCAAGGATGAGGATGGGCATTGTACTCCGTGACACCACCATGTGTAGCCCACCTGGTATGGCCAATACCAACAAACCCTTCCATCCCTGCAAGGTCAAGGCTGCTATTCACTTGGCCTACCTTGCCAATCCCTTTTTTTACGGAAATCTTATTAGCTGAAAGAGTCGCTATCCCTACGCTGTCGTAGCCTCTATATTCCATTCTCTTGAGGCTCTCGACTAATGCTGGAGCGACAATATCCTTACTAAGGATGCCAATGATAGAACACATCACTCAATCTCTGAGAAAGAGAGCTTTTATCTATTGAGTGTTTGTACTCTGGTTTTATTTAACTAATAAATCACAGGTAATTTTTCTTCATATGGAGTTGAATACAAGGACTATAATTGTAGATCGGATATTTTTTCTATATAAATATTAAATTATATAATACACTTTTTGCTTTCCGATTAAATTGTAGAATTTTTGTAATAACTTATGTCTACGCTCTAAGTGATGGATCTGTCAGTAACGCAATTTTCAATCAATGTGATGTCAGTAACGAGCTTTATGTGGCTTAAAGGTAAAGGGTGCTAATGGGTCTCTACCTTTCCACTTAATCTGAATCAAGATATTTCCCGTCCATGAGAAGGTACAACTCCTCCGTCTACTTCTGCTGTACTATAACAAACGCCCATTCCACCTACTTTGTGCTCAGCAGCTGTTACCGGCGTATACATACTCTGGTTCAGCATCTGAGAGACAAATAAAGTGCTCCCGTGGATTATCTGTACAGATGATAAACAGCGACAAATCGTCTCAAATTCTGCGTGAGGCATCATGCTTCTCAGTACTCTGCCTATGACATTGATCCTAGAAGGATCGTGGCCGAGAATGCTTTAGCTTTAGACAGGCAGGTTATAGACTTTAAGCTTGTTATGGACAAAAACCACGTTCTTGTAGAAAAATTGCAATCTGCCATGTTTTTATTCCGAGCTGCCTTATAGAAGGCGTTGAAGGTTTACAACTTCAAGTGCCTAGCCTGCGGCTATAAGTCAAGGCACACTGTTGGGACTCCAGACATGGATCAGATCCTAACTGACGTCAATACTGAATTTGCCCAATATCGGCTGTTTGTATGCAAAAAGGAGCTCACGCTAGTACATGCAGATGTACTAAATGCACATTTTGACAACAAGTGTCCGTCAGACAAGAGTGAGCTCGAACCGTAGATGATCCTGAGCATGTCAAATGCCCCCGTTGCAGTAAAGAGTTAAAGGTTGAAGATATCAAACCACTGGCTGCAACGGACGGATCCGCGGAATAATGTATTATTAGGCTATGCTTCTGTGAAGAACTTGTCGCTGCCAGGTGAATAGAGTATCCTGTAGAACATGTGCTGTTCCACCGAGTATTGACGAAAAGCTGAGCCGTCAAGTTGGACACTATTCTTTATTATAGGTTTGTGGCACTGATTGCTTTGGTGAATATAGCCGTATAGTGCTCTATCTTTATCTTGCCCTATACTAGACGTATCTGTCAGGTTATATATTATTAAATATCCATTGCTCCCCAATAACCCCGGGATAATGACTTCTCTAAATCTCGCCCAAAAGATAATTTCTGATCATCTTGTGGAAGGCAAGGTCGAGCCAGGCCAAGAAATTGGTCTTAAGGTAGATCGGGTTCTTATGCAAGACGCAACTGGCACCATGGCATGTCTGCAGTTTGAAGCCATGGGAATACCGAGGGTCAAAGTAGAACACGCCGCCATCTATGTAGACCATAATATTCTACAGACCGGGTTTGAGAACGCCGACGACCACCGTTTCCTCCAGACGTTTGCCTCAAAATATGGCATCTACTATAGCAAGCCGGGTAATGGCATCTGTCATCAAGTAAACCTTGAACGCTTTTCAGTACCAGGCAAATTGCTGATAGGCTCTGATAGCCACACTCCTACTGCCGGTGGCGCAGGCATGATGGCGATTGGAGTAGGGGGGCTAGATGTAGCCGTAGCCATGGCCGGTGCACCGTTCTATACGAAAATGCCCAAGATAGTTGGAGTAAAGTTGACTGGCATGCTCAGACCTTGGGTTACTGCCAAGGATATAATCCTTGAAATGCTACGTAGACTCTCTGTCAAAGGAGGAGTAGGAAAGATCTTTGAGTACTATGGCGAAGGTATCAAGAGCCTCGGTATCCCTCAAAGAGGAACAATATGCAATATGGGCGCAGAGCTTGGTGCCACTACATCTCTGTTTGAATCAGATGAAGTCACGCTCGACTACCTCACTCGTCAAGGTAGGCCGCACGACTACAAGCGTTACATGGCCGACTCTAGTTGCAGCTTTGACGAAAACATAGAGATAAACCTGAGCGAACTAGAGCCACTAATTGCGCTCCCTGGCTCACCTGATGCCGTGCATAAGGTACGCGACGTGCAGGGGATCGATGTTCATCAGGTGCTCATAGGCTCATGTACCAATTCAAGTTATGTTGAAATGATGACTGTCGCTCACGTGCTCAAAGGCAGAAAGATACACTCAAATGTCACGATGGCCATTAACCCAGGTTCGAAGCAAGTACTTGAAACTGTAGCGCGTGACGGTCCAATATATCATATCATTGCTTCTGGCGCCCGACTGCTTGAAAGTGGTTGCCAGGGCTGCATAGGCATGGGCTCTGCGCCAGGAACTGATTGGATTTCAATTAGATCCTTCAATCGAAATTGGCCGGGAAGGAGCGGCACAAAGGACGACAAGGTCTACCTGACATCGCCAGAAGTATGTGTTGCTTGCGCTGTGACAGGAAAGATAACTGATCCACGAGACCTTGGCGAGTATCCCAATATCCCATGGCCGGATAAGTTTGTAATCGATGACTCTTCCATTGTCGCGCCAGTTCCTGAAGACGAGGCTGATAAGATACAGATATCTAGAGGTCCTAATATACGTCCACTTCCGCTACGACAGCCTATGGAGTCGGTGCTGCAGGGTGAAGTGCTGATAAAAATAGGAGATAATATCAGCACTGACGCTATAATGCCGGCCGGAGCTAAAATATTGCCTCTTAGGAGCAATGTGCCGGCAATAAGTGAGTACGTGTTCTATTGGATTGACCCTGACTTTGCAAAAAGAGCCAAGGAAAAACATGGTGGCTTTATTATTGGAGGTGAAAACTATGGTCAGGGATCTAGCAGAGAGCATGCTGCATTGGCACCGATGTATCTTGGTGTCAAAGGTGTCATCGCAAAATCGTTTGCAAGGATTCATAAAGCCAACCTAATCAATTTTGGAATCATACCATTTGAGTTCCATAATGCCTCTGACTTTGAGCTACTGACTCAGGGTACACCTATTACAATAGAAAATGTAGTCAGCAGCTTGAAGAATGAGAATAAAATGATTGAAACGATAACTGATAAGAACAAAATCACACTCAAGATCGATCTAACTCCAAGGCAAAGAGAAGTTCTGATAGCTGGCGGCCTTCTGAACTATATCCGTTCTTTCCAGCATAGATCTTGATAGTCGACCGACAACAATTAGTCTGCACTTAGAACATAACATGCATATGCACAAGGCTAGGCGGGAATGGCTTGAAAACCTTCAGCTTAGTCAGGTTAGAAGCTTCACGATATGGTGTCCTAGCAATAATAATGTAATGTACATTCAGTCAATGTTTGACACTATAGTTGGGAAGCGCATCTGACAGAAAATATATAGAGCATTCAAGCCAATTGAGATTATAGCATGACAATGACGACGATATCTCTTGTAGCCACTGAGCCAAAACCCAAGGGCATTAAAGTAGAGACAATAGAAAACGCCCGAATAGTTCGCGGAACTACTTTATTGAAGCGCGGCTTTGCACACATGCAAAAACACGGGGTCGTAATGGATGTAACAAATGTAGAGCAGGCCATCATTGCAGAAGATGCAGGCGCAGTAGCAGTCATGGTTCTTGATAAGCTACCATACGATGTTAGGAAGGCAGGCGGAGTAGCAAGAACTGCAAGCATCAAGGTAATTCAGGAGATAATGGACGCGATAACAATCCCAATTATGGCCAAGTGCAGAATTGGCCATACGGACGAAGCAAAAGTACTGGAAGCTGTAGGCGTTGACATGATAGATGAAAGCGAAGTGTTAACACCGGCAGATGAAGAACGCCACATCTGGAAATGGGACTTTACACCTCCGTTTGTCAATGGCGCTAAGAATCTTGGCGAAGCATTACGCAGGATCGAAGAGGGTTGCGCAATGATAAGGACTAAGGGAGAGCCAGGAACTGGCAATGTATCGGAGGCAGTAACTCACATCCGCATAGTCAACAGCGAAATACGCAGGATCCGATCAATGTATCAAGATGGCGAGAAGCAGGAGCTTATGAAGGCTGCACGCGAATTGAAAGTATCATATGAAATAGTTGAAGAAACTGCGCGACTTGGAAAGCTGCCTGTAGTTAACTTTGCAGCTGGAGGAATTACTACTCCTGCAGATGCGGCGCTCTTGATGAACCTTGGCTGCGATGGTGTGTTTGTAGGATCTGGCATTTTCAAGTCTGATGATCCCGCTCAAAGGGCAAGAGCAGTTGTGCTTGCCACAACATTCCATGATGATCCCAGGACCGTGATGGAAGCACAAAAGATGGTTGATGAAAAGAAGTCGCTGCTTGGCATGGACACAA
>DAIUEZ010000061.1:0-10324 GCA_036844865.1 Nitrososphaera sp.
TATCATGACGCTCGTTGAGTTCTTTTATGTGACTAAGGATAAGATCTTGTTCTTCTGTGGTTTTCTTTTGCCTGTTGTAGATCCACCAGCTAATTATTCCTCCAATGATTGCTCCAACCACAATCCCAAGGTAAGTGCTAGAAGCATTTGTCATGTCTTGGCAATCTTTTGTAAGTTCAGGTATGCAACCCCACATATCAAGGAGAAGGTTTTGCCACATGCTATATGCACTAAACTATAATACACATTTGTCTCTTTTTATCTGAGCTATATCTGCTCCATACTGTAAAATAGTTAGCAGGGTGGGGGCTACAAAACATCGACCTATTTTTGAAGTGCAGAGAAATGAATCAGGTTTGTAACTCCTTCCAGTCGATAAATGGTAGACTCTATTCGATTGCTTTGCAATTTCCTTACCGCAAGATAACAAAAAGTGGGGACAAGCGCATGACGAGGTCAATGGATCATGTATCGACCTAACCTTCCAAACTGCAAGTCTACGAGCACTACTGATCCATCAAACTCCATTACCCGCGACTTTGGGATTCTGTACTCCCTGAACCTGGAAGACAAAACGTAAATACATTCTTCGTCCTCAGCCGCAATGTACCCCAGGGGTTTCCCCTCCTTTGTTCTTGCTTCCTTGTGTATGATGCTGTCCCAATTCAGTACGGCTGGTTCGGATAATTCTGTCTGCATTCTTTTCACCAACCACAGCTTCAATAATTACACTATTAATCGTCGCTTAACATTGTCAATTAACCAAGTTTGGCAAGACGCTTTATAGGCGAATCAATACACTATGCCTATCTCTTCGAAGGTGGCTGGAAATGTATCTGAACTGCAGGAATTGTGCTTAGAATACCAATGTTACAGGAAGCATATCAAAGAATGCCTTAACAAATAAACATTTGACAAAGGCTTACAAGGGAGAGGCAAAGATTATAGGTACGCCAGCTACGCCATTGATTACAACAGATAGATTAAAGCTTTGATTGGGTCAGTATTTGTAAAGTTTATCCGGTGACAACGGGTATGGACGCTACAATGATCAGATAGAATCGTTTTTCCTGTCCAAACTTCTTGCTCAATCCCTCTCGCTGGCCACATACATTTGATAGCATAGCCACACAACCCCGGCAACACTAGAACCCCAGGTAAACAAGTACTTATTATTCCAAGGGCAAATATCGCCTCGGAGATTTCTCCAGCATCAGTACAGGGCTTTGCCAGCAGTTCTAGTGCTTTTGCGGCGATCTTCGGTCGCAATAGTTCCATAGAGCACGAAGCCGTTGAAATATAACCCAAGAGACCATCGTTCAAAGGTTACATAAAAAGTTAAATATTAGAATTCTAAGAGCTACTCTAATATGAATAAGCCCATGTTAGCGGTCCTAGCAGCAATGGCAGTAATAACTTCCACTGGAGGCCTAGCCTATGCCCAATATGGCGGTGGGGGCGGAAGCGTAGGAACTGCCTCCCCTGAGCAGCTGCAAGAATGTCAACAGCTTGGAATACCAACAGAGAATTGCAATGACGTAACTATTCTAGCTAAGAAGAGACTTACGGCCGCACAGGAAAACCCAGCTACGGGTTCTGGCACACCGATGCTGTCAACTACATCAGGCCAACTAATAGTGTTTATCGCAGTTCTGGGTGCGATCTTTGGCGGAGTTGCTGCAGCATTCTTCTTTAGAGGCAGAGGCGCAAAGCCAGTAAAGACTTAGGCTCCCTCTTTTTTTATTTTATTTTAAGCATTTAGCTCGGAATAGTAATTTATCAAAGGATTCATTCAAAGCCAAGAAAGTGCTTCGATGCTACTAATACCTCTCCTATCAAAGCAATAAACTCGTCACGTTTCGGATTCTCGTGCGCCATACCGACAAATATATATATTTGGATTTTTTTGCATAGACATAATGTGGTATCAACAACTATTTGCGCAGATAGGTCCAGCATACGACCCGCTGTTCTATGATGTCATGGTATACATATTCGGAACCATGCTGTTCGCAGTGTTCCTGTTAGGCGTCATCGCCTTCTGGCTTAGAAGGAAGGGACTTGGAGGTGGCGCGGCGAAAGAAAAGTGGGCGCAAGAGCTGGAAAGGTACTTTGAGCGCGAGCAGATCGGCTTGATTCCAGACGAAAAGCATCACTGGTAGGGATTGGCTGGGGAAAGTCCCCATTATATTATTTTCTTTCTTACAGTATAATTATCAGAATCTTGCTCTTCTTCTATACAATTGAGCGTGGTTATTGCATTTCCATCACCCTTTAGCGATGAAAGGGCACTTTCTGAGACTATCCAAAAGGCTGCATGGGGAACCATAAGTGTCAATGTCGGATACAACTGTCTAATATGTGAGGCAAGAGATGTAGTTGAGCTTGCCTCACAGCTTGTCGGGATGTATGGAATTGAGAGTGTTGCAATAGCCAACAAAGTATCAACCAACTTTTCTGATGTGACGGCCGCAATAGTTGAAGTTGGCAGGAAGGTCATGCTACCTGGCGATAGGTTTTATGTAAAGGTGATCGTGCAACCCGCTGCGGAATGTGACTATGCTTCTAGAGATGTAGAGTTTGCTGCTTCTGGCACGCTTGCAGCGAGGTTAGCATCGATAAAAGTCCTGCCTGCAAAAACCGAGGAGGCAGCTAGCCGGGTCGTTCTGGCAGTCATAGCTAAGGAATATGCCTATGTCTGTATTCAAGTAATGGATGGGCCTGGAGGATTTATAATCGGTTCACAGGGTAGAGTTTTAAGCAGTATTCATGACTCTCTATCGTGTCTCGCATGTCTAATGGCCGCTAAAGCAGGCTTTGACTGTACTAGTATTGTATTGCCATATGTTGACAAAAGCGAGCTTGCAATTAATGCGAAGCTCCTGCAGCTTTTTGCTATAAGAACACGAAGAAAAAAACAAAAAATTTTGGCAATGCCAATCAATGTGCCTGCAAAAGGCCTGGTATCAGTATTGTTGAAGCAAAAGATCATCTCAAAGATTCTGGTAAAATGTCAGAATAATAATAATAATAGAATCGTTCTTCCTCTGACTACTGCAGTTCATCCAATATGGTTCATAGAACCCATCATTAAAGAAATGGTGTTTGCAAGAAAGATGCCTTTAGTCCCACTAATGTTTCTATCAACCGAGCTTGACAGATATGCACAAGAGGTTGGAATAGAGCTGAATGTCTCAGCGGTCAAAGTTGCAAAAGCCGTGCTTGAGAAGTATAGCAATACTATTGATACTCAAGCGAGGCTAGCAATTGAGCATATGAAGACGCTGGATTTAAAGATAGGATCTAACTATTTGCACGACATTATTGATGCCATCTAGCTTTTCGCTTAGCATCTGAAGTTCAGCTGCTTTCTTATTGTAGTAAGAGTCGCTAATTACTTTCTCGATAGAGTCTGCAAGTTGCTCCGCTCTCAAACGCTTTGGATGCAGCATTAACCCTGCTCCAAGCTCCTCAATCTTTGCGCAATTGCCCAATTGCTCGCCATGATTCTCGATAGGCACAGTAATGACAGGCTTACCAAACTGAATAGCCTGTGACAGTGCCACATGACCACCTCTCAACACCAGAAGATCGCTTGCGACAAATATCTCATCTCGCACTGGGCACCATTCATAATACCAGCTTAACGTCCCAATCCTCATTGGATTGCATATGCCCCTGGGGTTGCCTGCTGAGATGACAAACTGGATTTTGGGATCCAGTATTTTAGCGGTTTCAACCGCAAGGTTGAGGAGTGCTGGCCGTGTCTGGGCCGGCCCGCTTACGTGTACAAAGACTAGGGGCCGGCTCTTATCGAAGCCCAGTATATTGGCTACTTTGATGACGCGTTCCTTGTTTATCTGTGGTCTGGGTGAAGTAAATCCGATATATTCTAGCTTTCGTGATGCTGAGCCTATATCCCAGATATTATGAGCAGACAGCGTGTACGGTGGTGGGAGATCTGGTACCAGGACTCTATCAGCCATTGTCCACATTGCGCCTAAGAATTCAGCCATGACATTTTCAAATATGCGTGATGCTACAAGATTATGCAGACGAGGCGAGAGCAATAGTTTTATCTGGTTCAACATCACTACTGAAGGAACCTTAAGTAATCTAGCCGCCATGAGCGGAGAGAGCCTGCTATCGGACAAAACGATACTCGGATTGCATTCTGCCATGTTGCGTGTTTCTTGATTAACCTGCCTTGAAAAGTTAGCGAACCAGAGAGGGACATTAGCTATGCTGTCCTTGACAGAGAAGCCCCCTTCCATACTCCAGGCAAACTCAACTGGTGAAACGGCGGTGCATTTGAAGCCCCTCATCGAAATGTAGCTTACTGCCTCACCATATGATGAAAACTGAACATTTGTCCCCTCTTGTTTCAGCTGATCAGCCACCATAAGCAACCGGCTTGCGTGCCCAAGGCCTACCCCATATGGTGTAAAGTATGCTACTGGTGACACAGGCTAAAATATCCTCATTGATTATAATTACTCTCATGTTCCAAGCTGTACTACCTCACCCTTTGGTTCGACCTCTTTAAAGACCACTGCCTGAAACTTGTATAGTTTTGAGCTAGGATCAAGCCATACATCTGGGGGCGCGCCGGCTTTGTAGCAGATATTTGCGAGATATTCCTCAACGTTCCACTTCAATTCGACAGGTACCTGTGGCAGAAGTAGTCCGGAACCAAAACGCCAGTGCAATATTAGGCCGTCTCTTCCTATCTCGATCTCTTTTCCATATTCAGCCGGGCTGACTCTGATCTGTTGCGGCGAAGTTAGTACGCTAACCTCAAAAATGATATTGTTAAGCTCCTGTCTATCCAAAGGGGGAAAACGAGGATCTTCTGTTGCTGCTGCAATTGCCGCCTCTACCACCCCCTGGGATAGCGGTTTTTCTGGAAGCGGAAAGCCAATGCATCCCCGCAAGTATTCCTTCTTGCTACTAGTAACGTAGTTAAGCGTTACAAAAACCCCTGCCTTTTCTAGCGTATGTTTTTCTGATTTGATTATGATTGATTCTTGCAAGTATTTTTCAACTGCAACTCTGGCCAGACGAACAAGTTCTGCACCTTCGATAAGTGATATCAATCCCTACTTTATCCTCCCAGGACAGACTAAAAAATCAAGAGCTTACTATAGTATATTTTTTATTGCATGTGTTATATGTTTAAGAAGGCGATCGGCTAAGATGCCAAACTGATGCTGAACTTATGGTTAAACCCTCATCGGGTCTAGACATTCTTGAATGAAAGAAAGACAGTATTTAATATGAAACAGAATGAATCGGACACTGCTAAAAGAGTGCACATAAGAGAGAATTGGAGAATCATTCACGCATGCGGTCTCATCTGTGAGGAGAAAGGAGAAGATGTTTATCGAGAACGTCTTTATAGCAAATTCTAACACTCGGCAAGGGATCATATGATTTCGCTGATGGTTCTTAATAATGATACACACGCAATTTCAAAATGAAGCGGGATTCTATAGGCTATCTGCTAAATGACGGCAAAAAAGTCCCGCATAGTATGGAAGAGTGATATTTTTTAAATAGTGGTAATGTTTCTTCCCTTTAGCCCCTGTATTCAATTTTTTCAGGATAGGAGGTTATGGCGATGACACTAAAATCAATTCAAGTTTTGGCTGTACTCACAAGATACAAATCGGAGCACACAAGTAGCCTTTTTTTGGCTGGACACTGCACTAGCAATAAGACATATTAACTCTATGCCACATAACTAAGCCGAACCCCTATGATGAACTGTCCTAACTGCGGCGCGATTATGGTATGGCTTAACGGCTCTGTGCTACATGACCCACCCGTCAAGCAATACGAATGCAGAGTATGCAAGTTATTCGTTGTAAAATATCAAGACGGCAATTATGAAGTGATGCCTATTGAGTCAGAAGAGATGCAGCAGCAATGAAAATAAACAAAGTCATCGAGACATGTCTGTATTCTTCTGATCTTGAAAGCATGAAAAAGTTTTACGCAGGAATTCTTGGTTTGTCTATTATTCAAGAAGAAGGAAATAAACTGGTCTTCTTAAAGGCCGGCAAGAACATGCTATTGATATTTGATCCTGTGCGAACTAGTATTGATAATCACAACCTACCATGGCATGGCGCAATAACTCCGCCATCCAGCATTCACTTTGCGATGGAGATCGAAGAGCAGGAATACCAGCCTTGTAGAGAGGTATTGACACAGAATAATATTGCAATAGAAAAAGAGGTCAAATGGAGTAACAATACGAAGTCAATTTACTTTCGGGACCCAGCAGGTAATCTCGTCGAATTGATAACACCAGGTGGATGGCCGGTGGAAAGCTAATATATAATATTCTCTTTCTTCCATCTCCTGGTGATGCGTAATAATAAGCTACGAGCATCTTTAAGGGAGCAGCTTTCAGATGGGAATAAGATAATTGTTCTGCCTGGAGTTTTCGACGCGCTGAGTGCCAAAATAGCAGAACATGTAGGCTTTGAGGCAATGTTTCAGACTGGGTATGGCTCATCTGCAGCGTTGCTAGGAATGCCGGACTATGGATTGCTAAACTCCGGCGAAACAGTTGATAACGCTATGAGAATAATCAGAGCAGTAAGCGTCCCAGTTCTTGTTGATGCTGATACGGGCTATGGCAATCCTCTCAACGTTTGGCGGCTTGTCAAAGACCTTGAAAGTCTAGGTGCTGCAGGCATCTTTCTTGAAGATCAAGTTTGGCCAAAGAGATGCGGTCATATGATGGGCAAAGATGTCATTGCAAAGGATGAATACATACCTAAACTCAAGGCGGCTCTAGAAGCGCGACAGAGTAAGGATTTCATTATTGTTGCAAGGACTGACGCCCGTGCGCCAATAGGACTTGATGAAGCAATTGAGCGCGGAAAAGCCTATAGAAAGGCTGGCGCTGATGTCATATTTGTCGAAGCGCCGCGCTCAGTTGAAGAGTTAAAAAAGGTGGCTGATGAAATAGACGCGCCCCTCGTCGCAAATATGATAGAGGATGGAGTGACCCCAAACCTGTCTGCAAGTGAGCTTCTACAACTTGGCTACCGGATCGCAGTCTTTCCTCTGTCAGCAATCTACAGCGCTACATTTGCGATGAGGCAGGTCCTCACAGAATTAAAAAATACTGGCACAACTAAAGAGGGTCGCAGTATTATGGTTACCTTCAAAGACTTTAATCAGTTTATGGATCTGGATCACTTTGCAAACCTCGAAAAAAGATATACTTGATATCTACATGTAGATAAAATTAGCTAGCCTTTACAGATTATTTTACATCCTATCATAGCATGAAATTTGAGTCTCTAATGTCTATAGGAACCTCTTGAAACTAAGAAGAGACATTTTCTTGAAGAGGGTTTTCCAATTAAAATTTTTCAGTGTCCAGTGGGACTCCCTTGTTTGATCTTTTTGGATATGGGCTCCCTCTCTATCAGTTCGAAAGAGGCACAACAACCTTGTCTGTATATATATTCAGTCATCTTTTTGGATGTTTTCTACCCTAAAAGTGGTCTGCGTATTTCCTTCGGACTTGATCAAATAGACATTGTATCCTTGTTGCTCTAAAGTCATACCAAGAGCTTGCGGGTCATTTGAATAGTGATATATCCTGTCTTCTTTTAGATACAATTCCATGAAGCCTCTCCAATGCGGCTCACCTACAATAATGGCATCACGCTCTGTATTTTCATTTATCTCTGCAATTGCCCTTAGTAAGTTATCGTTATCCTCTATATCCAGTGAATTAAACTGCATTGTGGCAGGGGCAAAGTTTGTGATATAATTTTCTAGAGCACTATATAGGATGAACGGACTGTCATAAGGCATCAATGCATAAGCCATCCCTATTACAGCATATGGAGTTAGTATAGAGCAGGCAACTATCACAGAAAGATTAGATTTGAGCTTGTTGACAAGATGCAAGATGCCATACCCGGCAAAGATTGAGAGGAAAATACCTGTTAGGATTATCCATCTATCTGCAGCAAACGAGTTATTTTCCGGGAAGACTAGCCATGAGAATGACCCAGCAAGAGAAACAAGCAGTGGAATTTTAAGCAGGCTTTTTTGCATGCGTAAAAAGCCAACTGCTGCCGGCACAGCGACTAAGCAGTTAACTACAAGAAAATAGATAAGAAGGTTTCTTTGGCTCCAAAAGTTAGAGTTGCCACTTTCTGACGTCGCGCCAGTGATTGTATTACCTTGATCGTAGCTTGGCTGAATACTTGCAACCATTAGGGTGGAGAAAAGGGTTATAGCAACTATAGCAGTCAAAGCTACATCTTTTCTTCTGGTTATGATTAAATAGGCCGCAATTGACGCGCAGAATAATGCTCCTATCATCCTATCTACTGTGACAGTAATTACTGTCAATGTCAGCACTATTGAAAGCCCTTTCCAGCCTTCCTCCCTTCTACTAAGCAGGGAGTAGACAAACAGCATGGCTGTAAGTGCTAAGACATCCCTGTGGAGATCCCAAAAAGTTCGAAGCACAGACATCTGAAAAACAGTAAAAATAGCCAGAAACAAGCTTTGAACTATTCGAAGGTTAACTAGAGTCCTGCCGATGTAAAATACTGATATGCCAAAAATGCCAGCTATTGCCACAGCTACAGACGTGACTAGCACCGTTGCTGGGACTTTCACTGCAGTGCTTAAGGAGTACAGGAGGGTGATATACAATGGAAATTGGTTAGATATTGCACTCCACTGTTCCTGAAAATTCACAACTTTTGGAATATAGTAATTTACAACATCGTACCCTATTGGATGAGGATAAGCCTCAAGCTCTGGTGAAAGCCTTAATGCTATACAAATTGCAAAGACTATAAGTGCCATTTGCTTATCGGTTGCAAGATGCGAATATTTAAAAAAGGAAAATGTATCCACAACCAAAATCTAAGGAGACAACAAGACTTTTCTTAGTTATTGTGCTCGGGGCGGAATATAATATATCCAATGAAAAACACTCGATTGATTTTTAGAGAAATATACTTTGAAAGTAAAACCACGTGAGAAAGAGAAAAAATAAAAACGCCCATTTAACAGGTTCTCGGAGGACTGCCAAAGCATACTTTAAGTTTTGTGATACTAACAAGAGTCTTTTTGCCTCTAATTGAGCCAACAAATTAAAATATTGCTCTATCGAGTGATAAAAATACTGTTAGCCCTGAGTGAATAAGATATTCCATCAATTCTCTGAACTACAAAGCATTTACAAGGCGGGTCATCTTTTCGAGGCTGATCTCAAACCCAAAACGCTTTTCCTGCTTCTTCATATTTCGATACATGCTCATCATTAGGTTGATGTGCCGAACAGTACTTAATTTGCCATCCATCTTGAGTCTTACGATCCTGTAAACGTCATCATAGTAATCAAAAGTGTCAAGCACCTTTTTTCGATACTGCTTAAAATCAAACTTGCCCTTACTTCTATCGAAAACATCTAAAAATATATCGCAGCAGATCAGGGTTGGAATTATTCCTTCACCCAACATTGGGAAAACACAGCCTATCGATTCACCAACGCCTATAATGTTACCATCATAGAATGGCTCCATACGCTTTGATGGTGCAAGTCTAATCGGTCTGCCTATCTTTTTGACGACCCTGGCTTCGGGGTGCTGCTTGAAAAAAGCTTCAATGCCATAATATTTTCTTTCGATATCTCCTGCTCCCATGTAGCCTCGATGATCGTCTAAGGGAAAATACCAAAAATATCCTTTTGCGCCTTTGTAACCAATGACATAAAAATCATCTGCTCCCTTTACGTTTTCAAGAAGGTATTCGTAAGCAGGTATCAAGAAATCCTGATCTGATTTAGGCAGAAGCGAGCGATGTAGCCCAGTACAATCAATTATATAGTCATATTTGTTAACAGTGAAGGCTTCTCGACTAAACTTGACGCCATACGTCACTTTAACATTTTTTAGCAAATCGGCCTCCCAACCATACTTATTATATGTTACCAGCCCCTTGAGCTGAAGACATTCTTCATTTTTATTTGGCAGCTTTATCTTGAGCTGCTCTCCGACATGAAAAATGTAATTGCTAAAGTCCAGGCCAGCTTGGTTAGAGAACCTCTCGAGCATGTGCCTCGAGGCACCCCAAGCACAGACCGGCCAATGGAGATCTTTTTTGGAGGCCTCAAAGATATTGATATTGTGACCACGCTTTTGAAGCATATTACCGAGATAACTCCCAGCTACTCCGGCGCCGGCTATTGCAAAGTTCATCTGAACTGAATTGTTTTCAGTTTACTTATAATTCTTCAGAATTACCATGTATATACCTGTCTGCTATTCGATAG
>DAIUEZ010000062.1:0-10276 GCA_036844865.1 Nitrososphaera sp.
ATTGTATAAGCTTCGTCTCTTCATGATGTCTGGCTGTATGCCTGCTCATTTGTATTAATAGAGGGTATTTTACAGAGTCTCAAAAGCACAATAGACCAGGTTATAAGAAGGATATAGCCCCTGGCAATTTGCTATCATACATAGGGATACTTAGATACTACTATCAAAAAATTCTGTCAAGAAGTAATTAGAGGAGGAATAAATCTACTCATCAGACACATTTAGAGAAGGAAAATGTATACTCTCAGTGGCGATTTCTCTTACAATAAATAGATAGATTATCTGCATATTTACAATTGATTCTTTGTAAAGAGGGAGAGAAAGGGACAATGTCAGAGATATAGATGTGTCCGTTCACCACTTCGAACAGATATCTATTATCAAATGGCCAAACAACAATGAACGACCTCTTTTTGGCAAACTTGTCCTCGAAAAAACGGATAAAACTAATTCGAAAATCTTTTGTTCAACTACACTGCTATGTATAGGTATGGACAGACTCGACATTCCTCGAGTAGGCAAGCGCGAGTTCCTAGATTTTCTGCAAGATGAGGGCAAAGTGCGACTGGACGATTACATTGAGGGAGCAGTTGAGGTCGCAGAAGAAGTCCATTCTGGCCTAATGCGCGAAGATGGCACTTCGCCATTCCTTGAAACCCACACATGGCCGGTCACGATGGATGTCGTAACGCATTATCGCTCAGTCAATCGCAATATCACAAGCGTAGAAATTGCAACCGCAATTCTGCATGACGTCATGGAAGACGATGAGAGAATCTTGAATCTATATGAATCTAAGTCATACGGATTTGAAGCTTATCTTGCATACCGGTTTGGCAGCAGGATCCGCAACGTTGCAAGCGAACTGAAGATAAAAGCTCTTGAAAACTATTCAGGTGCAAACGATATAGAACGCCAGCTGGAGCGCTTCTTAGAATACTGTGACATACTTCGTGATGCCGAATATGACGTCAAGGTAATCAAGCTGGCAGACAGGCTCAACAACATGTCATTTATCCGACGCGTTCCAGGACATGACAAGATAAGGCGGTACATGCGTGAAGCAGAGGACTTTTATATTGCATACACTATGCTGCCACCCAAAATGCCTTCTTTCTATCAACGTATGAGGGCTGGTTACGAAGAGTTGAGAGCATTATCGACTCAAAAGTTGGTCGCTGCATAATTTTTTCCTTTACAAACAATTTAATGATAGTAATTTATGGGAATAAAGGATGTGATGATAAGTATTGGCCAGAACAACAAAAAAAGAACTCAATGTTGCAGTTATTGTGAAACTAGAACCTGATTTCTCTGAAGGGAATGTTAGCTACAACGCCGACGGCACGCTCAATCGTGCAGAAACAAAGAGCATCCTTGGACCACATAGTGCTATAGCGTCAAATGCCGCATTTTACGCTAAGGTCAAATATGGTGCGCGCGTTGCAGTTGGAACGATGGGTCCACCTATTGCAGAGAGCGCTCTACAGCAAGCGCAACTGCTTTGCGATGCCGACGAACTTCATTTGTATAGCGATAGGATCTTTGCAGGTGCTGACACGCTTGCCACCGCCGAAGTTCTCAAGGCTGGCATCTCTAAAGTAGAAGGAGGAGATGGCAAAGTAGATATTGTATTTTCCGGGCACAGAGCATCTGACGGCGAGACCGGTCAGACAGGACCCCAGACTGCTTGGAAGCTAGGGTATACCTTCCTTGGCAATGTCATAGATTATAATGTTGATCTGCAAAGTGGATTGTTAAGGGCAAAGCGCCTTATCTCCCTTCAAGGGTTTTATGATATAATTGAAGAGGTGGAGGCACCTCTCCCGGTTTTCATCTCTCTAGACCCATCATACAAAGCATTTTTTAACACTGTGTCACAGAGGCTTGCTTTTGAAAAATACCAAAAAGAAGCAAGATCACGTGCAGAAAACTACAAGCAATTCTTGAAGGTTTTAAACACGCAGCAGCTAGGTATAGATCCAAAACTAGTTGGGTTGCCCGGCTCTCCAACAATTGTATACAAAGTTGAGCGCATACCTAAGGCAAAGGCTAGCAGAAAAGCCGAAGTTATCGATGGAACAAACCGTGAGCAGATTAGAAGGGTGGTAGCTAATATGTATGAAGTGCTTGGTGGTATGGTAATCAAATGATGTCAAAATATCAGCACCTCTATGTTGTCATAGAACATGAAGACGGCGTGCCAGTCCCTGTCAGCCTTGAAATGCTGGGTGAGGCTAGGCGGCTCATGGATGGTTTTAATAAGAAATATTCCTCTGACGAGAAAGTGGTAGCAATTGTCCTTGGACATAATGTTCGCAAGTTATGCGAAGAGCTTATTTTTTACGGCGCTGACGCAGTGATCTACGCAGATAGCCCAGAGCTTCGATACAGGAGGAACCTTATTGACACCAAGGTGATAAGCCAGATAGCGAGGAGCAGAGATGTAGTGGCAGAGTTTTCAAATACTTCTGAATTTGTAAAGCCGCGCTACATGTTTTTTGGCGCGGATAGTATAGGGAGGCATTTATCCTCTACAGTTCTGGCAGACCTAGAGTCAGGACTTGCATCGGATATCAACAAACTTGTTATCGAGGACTTGGAAATAAAACATGAACATAAGACAAAGGGACAAGCGATGACGTATGAAAAAACGCTTGAAATGTACAGGCCAGACTTTTCCGGGTTCCTCTGGACTACTATTCTTTGCCTTGACAACCGTAACCCAGCCATTGAGCGTGAATACCATCCGCAAGCATGCAGCATAATTCCAGGTGTGTTTGCCCCAATTGAGCCCGATAAATCAAGGCGCGGCGTAATAGTAGACTATGTCCCGGAATTTGATGAGCGTGACCTTCGGGTAAGAATACTTGATAGAAAAATAGTGAAAAGTGCGGTCGACTTTGACAGTCACAAGGCTGTCGTAAGTTTTGGTAAGGGAGTCAAGGATTCGCCAGAGCAGAATATCAAGCTGGTATCTGACCTTGCAAAAGAGATTGAAGCTGAAGTTGGGATTTCGCTCCCAATATCTAAAAAGCCGTTTCCTGTGAGCGAAGGAATAAACTCTACCTACATGATCCCTGATAGGGTCATAGGAACGAGCGGCCGCAAGGTAGTACCCTTGCTCTATATTGCAGTGGGAATAAGTGGTGCTATGCAGCACATTGCTGGCATGAAGGAGTCCGGGTTTATAGTGGCAATTAATCCAGATGAAAACTCGCCGATAAAGGACGAGTGCGACATATTCATAAGAGGAAGAATGGAGGATGTGATACCGCTCTTGCTTGAGGAACTGAAAAAGCAGAGACCTATAATAGAGGTAAAGAAGTGATATGGAGCGCTATGACGTTGCAATAATTGGCGGCGGATCTGCTGGCCTTGCAGCCCTAAAACAGCTGTCAAACTTGAATAAACAAGCGATATTGATTGAAGCAGGCAAGAAGGCTGGCAGCAAGAACCTATCCGGTGGCATACTGTATTCTAAAAAGCCCAAGCATGGCAAGACATATAATGTTGAAGATGTTTATCCAGAATTTCTGCAAGATAAACCTGTCGAGCGCAGAATAACTCAGTACATGCTGCATGCGACTTCTCGAGACAAGGTGTTTACAATGAACCTGACTGCAGCACATGAATATCAAGCGAATTTTGGCTATTCTGTTCTTCTCAATAAGCTAAATGGATGGTTTGCAAAGGAGGCCAGCGAAAGTGCAGAGCGGTATGGTGGAGGCATAGTGTCGGGCGTGCATGTTCGCTCGCTAAGATGGCAGGATGAAAAAACAACAACAATAATTGAAACTGATGAGTTAGAGCCCTTTGAAGCAAAAGCAGTAATTGCGGCAGACGGAGTCAACTCTGAAGTTGCAGAAATGACTGGTGCTAGGGCAAAATTCACGCCAGAGCAGTTGTACCAAGGTGTAAAGGTCATAGTCAAGCTCCCAGAAGAGATAATTGAGCAGCGGTTCGGAATTGGGCCTGATGAAGGTGCTGCTCATCTATTTGCTGGCGATATCACGCTCAACCACATTGGAGGGGGATTTCTGTACACAAACCTCGACACACTTTCTGTAGGCGCAGTCTACCATTACGATTCGCTTATGGACAAGCCCTCAGAACCTTACACGCTAGTAAACTCCCTGCTCAAGAATCCTTTGGTTGCAGAATTTATCAAAGATCAAGTGGCAGTCAAAGAGGAAATAGACAAGAACCTACCAAAAGAGGAACAACTTAGGACACGGTTTGCGGTTAGCAAATTAATAAAGAATTGGAATGAGCTTCGCGATAGCTACCACTCTCGTGCTGTAAGGAAAAAGCTGGTTGAAAGCGGCAAGTATAAATCGGAAGAGGAAATCAAGGCAAGGCTTGATTCTGTGCAAAATGAGCTTACTACAAAATACGAGACAAAATTTGTCACTGATTATATTGAACTTGAATACGGAGCCAAGCTAGTGCCAGATGGCAAGCGCTGCGCAATGAAAAAGCCGTACTACAAGAATATCCTCTTTGTAGGCGATGCGGCCGGAAGGGGAGTTTTTATTGGACCTAGAATAGAAGGGCTCAACGTCGGCATAGACGATGCAGTAAGGGCGGCAAATGCAGTCGCAAGAGCTATTGATAGAAACAACTTTTCTCCCCAGTATATGGGTGAATCATACAGCCAGTCAATAGAAGAGAGCCCATACACTCGAGATATGAAGGAGATAGACAAGGACTATCTGAAGATATTCCTCGATGCTGCAAGGGACGTGCCAAAGGATATCATCGGACAACGCTACGGTATGGTGTTTAGGTTAATGTCAAGTGGCACACTCAGAGGGCTGGCTGTAGGCTTTGCAAACATCCTTGGCTACGACAAGCTGCTGCCGCTGGTAGAATCAGAAGATACGTATGTCCAGGTACCGATAGAACTTGCAGAAAAGACTGGGAGAGAAGTTCAGGCAACATATGAACCTACAATACCTACGATAGCCCAGCGCATCGCACGGCTAAAATATGATGACGATAAAGTTTCACACATTAAGGTGCTCAATTCCAAGTCAGAGTTCATGAAAAAGATGGTTACCCTTTGTCCTACATTCTGCTACAGTATGGAAGGGGGTGACGTGACACTTCAGCATGAAGCGTGCATAGAGTGTGGCACCTGTGCCAAGGAAACGGAGTGGCGCCACCCAAGGGGAGAAAAAGGGATAATTTATCAATACGGCTAGCTGGCCGGCCAGCTAGCTAGAATTCTTCCACTTTATTGAGCAGCCAATGGAAGGATCAAAATCTTTCTCTATCCTTTCTCCTCCTAGCAGCTTGCGAATGTTGTTCTCCATAACTGGGACTGTGGGCTTTGCATCTGGCTCAAGTGCGTCATTTATTCTGCCATGGAATACTAGTCGACGGTCTGCATCAAACAAGAATGGATCTGGAGTGCATACCGCGCCATATGCTCTCGCAACATCTTGGCTTTCATCTATTAGGTATGGAAAATTGAGCTTGTGCTCATTTGCAAATATGAGCATGTTGTCAAAGCCCTCGTCCTTGTAGTTTGGATCGTTACTGTTGATGCCAATAACTTGAACTTCAGATGTATTGAATCTGCTTTGCAAAGCGACGATGTCGCCAATCCTCGCCTTGACATAGGGACAGTGATTGCAAATGAATACAACAAGTGTTGCCTTGCTCTTATAATCCTGTAGTGAGTGCATCATACTGTCTACGCCTTTCAATGTAAAATCAGGTGCTCTACTGCCAGTCTTGAGAACTTGTGGTGATGAAGCAGTCTTGACCATTCCAAATCATGCAATTTGTAGATATTATATATCTATTACGAATTCTGCGCATTACCATTATAAATGTCATCTTAAATAACAATGCCAATGGATTATTATGGAAAAGAAAGGGAGTATAAGCAACAATAATAATAACAACACTAAGCTCTTGCCAATAATCCTGCTGCTGGCATCTATTACTGCTGCAATTGTTACTATGTTTATCCTTCAGTTCTTTGGTGTATACTTTTTCTTTTTCTTTCTACCGCTAACCTTTAGTTTGCCGTGGTCAATTAAAAGACTATGGGGCCACAGGGCAAGGAAGCAGTGGAATGTAGAGGATCTCCGCTAGCAAATGCAAAGAGTGTGTCTCTCTCAAGACCAGAAGGAAAAGATCCTTTTCTAAAAGCAGAGCGACATCATCTGGTTACTGCAACTTGACAAGAGAAATACTTTTGGTAGAAAATGATCAATGCACATATTGTGGCCTTCTACAACAAGATAGAGGTACTCTCTAGGCTAAATGTATAGTAATCACTATTCAGTGCAATAGTTCACAAAAAGCAGGAGCATTAAATCAAAAGGAGCTTGAACAAAAAATGACAACAATAATAATAACTACTTCTTTGTCTGCACTAGGTGCACTAATGTCAGATTCAATTGATGCCATCTTACAACTCCCACAGCGCAAGATCGTCGTGGCAGAGAATGATGTTTTCTTGGACCAGCAGATAAAAAACGATATTTTCATTCTAATGGTGGAAGAATCGATTGGTTCGGCGGGTGGAAGAGCTGCCAGCTTCGGCCACAGACGAGTCAACAGGATATATGGCTTCTCATACTACGGTAGCGGCAAGTGTACAAAATTCTTTGACACAATCGAGCAAGACAAGATCGACCAGTTCGACATACCATACAGCGCAGTTGCAATGGACATTAGGCTCTCAGATGGCAAGCCGTACGTGTTGCAGGGGGTAGTAGATCCCGGTTCTGTAGCATCCTACCGTTCAGTTGTAAGCAATCTAAAATAGGCTTGCCGACCAAAATAACAATTAGTAATGTCAGAAGATCATCAGCACCTTGAGCAGACAGCTTCTGCAATAGAAGATTTGCTTTACATGGGTGCGATTAGGCTTGTTGACAAGGAAGACAGGGCATTATTATCTCCCCAATTCTCCCTTGTAGTTTCAAACATGATGTCGAGCATGAAAATCGATGAGGGCGCTGATAGCAGCGAGATAATGAAGCTTATGTACTATTCACTGCTGATCTACATAGGCGAGTACCTAAAGGTACCTAAGTCTTTTATGATGGCACTTGGAAACGATTTAGAGAAAAACCGCAGCAGCATGGAATCTGGTGAGCTTATCACTACTTACGTTAGTGTGTTAACCGAGATTTGGATTCACAATCGCAATCGACAGCAGCAAGAGGAGGGAAAAAATAGGTAACTGTTGCACCACCAGTAAGTTGAAAGCTCACATCCATACTGAAGTGCTTTCATTCATTCATTCATTTATACATACATTCACTTTCATTGCTACTCGTGTGGCGGAGTTTCTAAATCATAAAAATCCTGGTAGAGAGAGATGGGATATGATTTTTAAGGAAAGCTGATTTACATGTCTTTTACGATGTTTCACACGTCACTCAAACCGCCAATCATAGAAACAATTCCTCTATTGAGAAAGTCTAAGCCCAAGGTGTGGATTGAAGCATATGGCTGCTCGGCAAATATGGCAGATTCTGAGATGATAAGTGGGCTCTTAAAGGAGGCCGGTTATGAAATTGCAACCAAGAAAAGTGAAGGTGCCCTCAACTTGATTGTCACGTGCTCTGTCAAAGATACAACTGAGCATAGGATGATGAGTAGAATCAAGAACATGACCAAGTCAGGCAAGCCGCTTATCGTTGCAGGTTGCTTGCCAAAAGCAGATAGGACAAAAGTAGAATCAGCAACTTCCTCCTCGGCTAGTCTTCTTGGACCAAATTGTATCGACAAGGCGCCAGATGCCGTAAGGTTAGCCCTTTTAGGAGGCAGGCTCGTGGCTCTTGGAGACTCTCCACTTGATAAGGTCAATATTCCAAGGGTCAGACTTAACCCACTGATCAGCATAGTAGAGATAGCAAGCGGGTGCATGAGCCAGTGCACTTTTTGTCAAACAAAAATTGCCAAGGGGTGGCTTCGGAGTTATCGCATAGGCGATATAGTGAGACAGATTAAATCAGATATCCAGAGTGGTTGCCAAGAGATATGGCTTTCTTCAACGGACAATGGATGCTATGGAAGAGACATAGACACTAACCTTGTAGAGCTTCTGAGGGCCTGCTGTTCCATAGAAGGCAGCTTCAAGATAAGGGTAGGAATGATGAACCCTATGTATCTGCCTGCGATATTGGATAAAATAGTAAATTTATTTTATGAAAGTGACAAACTCTTCAAGTTTCTTCACATCCCTGTTCAAAGTGGAAGCGATAGGATATTGAAAAAAATGAAACGAGGTCACACCTCAAAGATATTTATGGACGCCGTGGAGGCCTTTAGAGACAAGATCCCTGAGATGACGATCTCCACCGATATTATTGTAGGTTTTCCATCAGAAACAGAAGATGATTTCAAAGAAACCATTGACTTAATTGAGAGATCTCAACCGGACATTGTTAATATTTCGCGCTATGCTGCGCGTCCAGGAACACAAGCATATGAATGGAAGGGCATAAGGGTTGACTCTCAAGTATCCAAGAAAAGGTCAGAGTATCTTCACACACTTACAAGGAGGATCGCTAAGAACCGCAACTCTCTATGGCAGGGCTGGCAGGGAGATATAGTAATTGATGAGATTGGAGAAGTGATTCAGGGGAGAAACTATGCATACAAGCCAGTTATCATATCACCATCATCAACAACAAGAACAACAACATCAAATGCTGCTGATTGTCAAATTTTACTTGGTGACAAAGTTCATGTCAAAATTTATGATTTTTCCAATTTTTCATTGAAAGCAAAGATAATTTTGTAGGCAGCTAATCTTTGTTAATCCATGATTAGCTTTTGATTAATCACCAAAACTTTTTAACTTGACGTGTCTATCTCTGTGCGGGGGAGCTCGGGGAAACCTTGGAGGATGATCTATCGATCAAGAATCCTATGTTGCTGGTGGGCATCGGCGGCGTAGGAAGTAAAATTGCAGCTGCAGCGAGCGCAGCTCTTGAATGCAAATGCCTATTGATAAGCAACGATAAGAGAGATTTGGTCCACAATAATAGATGCAGTGCTATTTTTGTTCATTCTGGAGAATGGGTCAACCCTTCTAGTTATAAATTACGCTCTTTTGTGGAGAGTCATCGCAACGAGATTGAGGCAGAAATGCGGGGCTACTCAACAATTATTGTTGTTTCAAACCTGGCAGGGCGCGGTGGCACAGCAATAGCGCCCATTGTAGGTAGAATCGCAAAAGATTCCAGCAGTGCTGTAATCTCTATAACAATTATGCCCTTCAAATATGAAACGGATCGCATTTTCATTGCCGGTACAGCTCTCAGAAGAGTGCGTGAAGTTTCAGATTCAACGATAGTGATGGACAACGATGCATTTTTGGATAATAACTCTGAGCTGTCTCCGCAAGATTGCTTTGCCATAACAAACAATGCAATAGTTGAGGTGATTGCCTCAATTTCTGCTGGCATGATAAAGCCGTCAATGAATATACTGTGCACAAGCAGGGCAAGCCCTAGCTCTGAATCCTCTCTCCGCGACTCGCTTTCAATGCTGTACGATGCCGTGCCAGATGCAAGCACTGTCAAAAGAGCAATGGTATATGTAATGGGGGGTAATAGGATCCCTATTGGTGAGCTGAACAAGCTGGTAGGTTGCGTGCGGGGAATATTCAAAGAGGATGGATCAATAGAAGTTGGGATGCTATCCTCAATGTCATCTTCTGATGGAGTACGCGTACATCTTGTTGCATCGGCTCCGCAAAAGACACGGTTTGATAGCTACGACCCCTTGGGAGAGATCATCCCCGATGCACTTGACTGGGATGAACCTGACTCATCTCCTGACATCAAACTAACGATACCTGCCATCGAATAGGTTATGTTATTATTATAGCAAGATGGCTCGAACACTAGTAGTAGAGCACTAAGGGAGAAAACACTAGAGTGGTATCACATGATTTCATGCGGCTGTAGATGCATAGTGTGTAAGAGTCCTCAGCTTAAAAGCAATCAGTTTGTGGCGCAGGACGGTTATGACGATATCCACCACACATGCATGTCGTGCGGCACGCATTTCAATCACCTCGATGGGGAGACATATTCAAAATGCGAAATTTGCAAATTTCCTTAACTATGTGAACATCGCTGTCTGGATTAACCTTTTCTGTTGATGCATGTTATTGTATATCAGACGAGATGCCAGTTTGCTTGTTATTAAGTCTATGGCATTACATATTTTTATCAAGGCGTATGATGAGCTAAGCGGACAACGAAAAACTCTACCTGAGAGGGAAAGAACGCAT
>DAIUEZ010000063.1:0-4050 GCA_036844865.1 Nitrososphaera sp.
CAGAAAGGGCTCGTGAGATAGCAAGAAGCAAGGGAATGGCAAAAGGAACAGCTGGTGCAGCTGAAACAGGCGACGAGTACGAGCAGGGTGCTGCTGGAACAAATCAGTAAACCAATCTTTTTTCTTTTTGTTTGTCAACAGAGTCACACAGGGTATGATAATAAATTTGATTTCCCTGAAGTACCTAGTAGGCAATATTGCAATCAAGGATAAGAACCAATGAATAATGAAGCGGGATATACATAGACCTCAAAACTATATACATGAAGACTGGTACAGTGAACTTAATTGGGCCGACTAAGAAAGAGATGGCAATAATAATAATAATAATGATTTTAATAATCCAGCCTTGATTTTATGTAAGGCATTTGGAGGGTGTTGTCATAGTCAAATATGATGATGTTTTTCTGTTGATTTAACATGCAAGAACTCAACAACCTTGTCCGCCAAAAAAATGGCAAGGATAAAGAAGATATTGGTAAAACTCTAGCGTCTGACAGGTTTCCGAATACAATGGACAGCTTTTGGTTTTCGATCAATCCTGACATCATTATAAGCCCTTTTGACTTTGTCACAGTTAAACACATTTTCGAAACAAGAACTATTGGTATGGTAAAGGAGCTTGTAGCTACAGAAGATATTGGAACTGCAGCCAAGGTTGCGGTAATGGCAAATACTGGCATAGAAAAAAACGACTCAGTAAAGACTATCCCTATAGGAGGGATGCCTGTTGGAGCAGCTAAACCTGTTAGGTTTGCCACTCAAAAGGAGGTGATATTCGCCCTAGGAATACCCGAGATGCAAAATCCAGTACCTACTGGGGTAATAGAAATGACAACAGGTCTCCAAGTACCACTATCGCTTGACATTTCATATCTGCTTGGACCTGATACGTCACACGTAAATGCAGCTGGCATTTCTGGCAACTTAAAAACATCGTACCTGTTTTTTCTGCTTCAATCCACTTATCAGAGACTTATGAAAGACATGCAGGAGGATGTAGCGATAATAATTTTTAACACAAAGGAAGATGATCTGCTTCACATCGATGAAAAAAAGAAGGCTAACAAAAAGACAAAGAAGCTCTTTGCCCTACTTGACCTAGATATCAAGCCGTTTGAAAATGTCACATACTTTTTGCCTAGAGGTAGAGACGGTAGGCCGAACTCTGCTTTTGTGCCTAGCAACTCAAAGACATATTCTTTTGGACTGGAGGATGTATACGATAGGCTGGACCTGCTGTTTGGAATCAATGATGATAGCTTTGATGTTTCGTCTATACTAAACTATATCTATGAGGCTTGGCCGTTGCTCAGCGGCAGCAAGCGGATAAGTACATGGACCGATCTGCTTGAATTCACAGGGTACCCCCAGGAGGTAGTGGCACACAAATCTACGCTCCTTCGCTTCCTAGGTCATATCCAGAGGTTCCGCAAGTCGCCTATGTTTATTGACAAGAAAGTAACAAGCAGATATCTTGGGAAAGAAATAAAAAAAATCAGACGCAGCGACGTTTTTGTTATTGACATATCCATGATACCCACTCTACAGGAACAGGGGTTCGTAGTAGGAGATGTAATGAAGAGCATTGACGACTTGTACTCTTCAAGGCAGAGTGGGAAAAGGCCGAAGTACATTTTGATTTTTGTTGACGAGATCAATAGGTTCATCCCATGGTCTGCACACAATATATCATCATCATCTGCTGTAGCCGAGCAGATAATGAGGACCGTAGTTGCAGGCAGGTCACGTGGCACAATCCTATTCTCTGCTCAGCAGTTTAAGAGCACGGTCGACCCAGCATTTCACGAAAACACAGGTATGCACGTAATTGCCAAACTAGGCATATCTGAATTGTCCACGCCACATTACTCAATGATAGACGAAAGCACAAAGGCTAACATAGCCAGACTCAATAAAGGTGAGCTTGTGATGGTGCATCCTGCCATTCGACAGCCTATCAAGATCGTATTTCCAAAAGCCCCATTCAAGACAGGCTAGGTATATCCTTTAGGAATTTATTTGTGTTCTTACGGACAAGTGGTATTATCTTTTCCGTTATTACCTTGTGCACACTACCTCCTGCCTCTACGTCAAATGATAGTAAGAGCACATAATAGAGTCGGCTGTTCTCATCAGCAATCGGGATCGTTGCCCTGATCAGCTTGGCATAGTTTGACATAGCGTAATTGATCTTGCCCAGCATGTACTCCCACCTAAGTCTTGTATATTGGCGAGTAGCGGCGGTGATGGCATATTGCGCCCGTTCTTCAGGATTGAGCAGTGGTTTGAGGCCCTTCCGTTCTGCTACTGCCACAAGGTGACCGTCTCCGTCTGCAATACCGGCAAACCTGATAGACTTGTCTAGGGTAATCACCTTGTCGCAAAATTCCTCAAAGAAAGGCTTCATCTAATTTATCTTCAAAAGCTGACTATATATTTGATTTTCGTACAAACTTGAGCAAAAATACTTAAATGGGCTACACTTATCATCGTGTCTGCTTTGTCTACTCAGGAAGTTGCAATGCTAGAAGATCGTACGAATTCGCTGTTAAACAGGCGGGAGATAAGGGTGCTTTTTAGAGGAGCCGCTGGCAAGATCAATAGAAATGAGGCTGCCGAGAAAATCGCTAAACAGCTCAATGTCAATAAAAAGCAGGTTGTTCCGATAAACCTTAGATGTCAAACCGGCATGACAGATGTTCACGGTATTTTATATGTCTATGACGATGAAAAGGAGGCAGCCAGGCAACTACCACGTTACAGGCTGCTGAGGACACTGTCACGAGAGGAAAGGAAGAAGGTGCTTGATGAAGAAAAGGCTGCCAAGCTTAAAGCCAAGCAAGAGGCGGCGGCTGCTACTACTTCGAAGACCGGTTCTGCTGCAGGTGCCAAGAGATAATGGCGGACAAAAAAGCTTCAGCTAAAGGCGAGGTCGCTATCTACAAGTTCTATAATGTACAAGGGGACAAGGTAACAAGGATCAAGCGCGATTGCCCTCGGTGCGGTAAGGGAACCTTCATGGCAGAGCACAAGAATAGGTTTACATGTGGCAAATGCGGCTTTACCGAGTTCACTCATACTGAAGGTGGCAAGAAGGCTAGAAAGTAAAAAAAGAAAGGACTAGCCAGCAATAGCATTTATCTCTTCTTTGATAGTATGCACCATGGAAGGTACATGTACAGGGTAAAACGATTCTATATACCGCTTACTACTCTTAGTAAGGCGTGAGATATTACTTGGATCTCCAATGCTCATGTATCCTTCAACAAATTCCTTTGTTATAGTAGATGCCAGTCTGCTGTTGCGAGTGCTCTTTAGAGCCAAGGTAATAAATTGGGCTACATCCCATGCTGGATCGCCGCCGTTAAAGATAAACTGTTCTACATCGGTAAAGTAAAGGTCGTCATCCTCCTCTCCACTGACAATGATGTTTTTAGGTTTGATATTGCCAAAGGTTGCCCCTGCAGCGTGGATTTTTGCAATCTCTGCTCCAGCTTTGTAAATCAAACTGGCATCATCACCACCACCATGACCACCACCATTTTTGCCTACTGTGCAGTCTCCCCTTCTTATTACATCTGCTAATGATATCCCGTCGACAAATCTTGTCACTAGTAGCCTCCTATCTAGCACTACTGCCTCGATCATAGGCGTATGCAGACCGAGGCTACGTATATATCGGATTGCCTTATACTCCGTACCGAGCCTAAAGAGTGGGTCTATTCTATACCTCCTTGCGGGCTCATTCCACAGACCAGCCATTGCCCACTTTAGTGCTTTTGATCTTGCAAGCTCTTTGACTGCGATTTTGTATTCGCCGGATCCATGCTTTATCACATACATTGTTGTTGTGGTTCTGCTGCTGTTCTTCTTGTTTCCGAGCTGTCTCTTTTTTGAAATGGAATAATTGCCAAGATGCCTGGCTAGATCGCCAAGCCAATTCCCGCCATCGACTATTAGTTTACCTTCAGGCGATCTCCAGTATGCCTTCTTTGTGTATAACATAAAATCAGGGAGTTTCATCATTAGCCTTACTCGACGCCGGAT
>DAIUEZ010000063.1:4060-10095 GCA_036844865.1 Nitrososphaera sp.
CATAAGTGTGCACAAGATAGGAGTTGAACTCTTGAAGCCTTTTTGTAAGTTTTAAACGAGTCTGCCTTCTTCCTTTTTTTTCTGAAAATATATGCTTGTCAGATATCTGTAAAAGACCGTCCTGCCTTGGGACAAAAATGTCGCTATATTGTGCAACAATATCTGCCATTGCCCTATTATAGCCCTCAAGTGCAAACTCTATATTGCGCTTGGAAGTAGTGTATGTCTTGTAGTAGCTGTAAGCCGCACTTGCATACAGAGACATCCTGCGCTTTATCTTCGAAAATGCTACAAATTCTAGCGGAAAGATTATTTCTGTGCCGAGCACGCCTGTAGACTCTAAGATGTCACGTACTTCCTCCAAAATAACCCGTCGTTTATAAGTCTGCTCAATCATGGCAAGAAACTCTCCATTAACAATAGCTTTGTAAATATGAAGTAAACGACCTACAACAAATTCGCCAAGGAAAGCACTCTGGGCATCCCGCAATAGTGCTTCACGGTCAACTGCAAGCACAGATACTTTCGTACTGGATTCACGAAAATACATGTATTTGACCACGTAGGGATAATTCTCAAGAACAACGAGCAGATCTATGTCGCTATCAGGCCTACCGTAGCCTGCAACCCTTGACCCGTAAATGCATGCAGCAATTATCCTACGATGGCCCTTTGTAAGTTTCGAAATACATTTTCTAATAACTTCAAGTTCCTGTAGAGATATGCTAGACATAGCTGCTGTTAGTTTTTTTCTTTTTGAGCTTTATGTTTTCAAATTCAGTAATTTTGTCTTTGACGCCCTGCTCGACCTTCAGACACGCCATAGCCTCTATGGGGATTTTTATAACATTGGCATCTAATGGTATCTTTGAAGTCGGGAGGCCTTTGTTCATCCACGTTTTGATGACCTTCTCCTCCAGCTTGACATCTCTAAAGCCCTCTGGGAATCGGGTAGTAATGTGCCTTATTAGAGTAGGGTCGGATTTGAAGACTGCTCGCTCTTCAATTAGCCTGGTAGCATCGGCATAAGTTCCTTCAAAAAGCGTACTGGATACGTCATCGGATATTACCTTCATCTTAAGTATTCTATTTACGAGCTCCAAGTAATGCATAAACTCATGCGCCAAAATTGCATGTATAGTGCCCTTGAGACCATAGCAAATCAGAGGTGCAGTTATCTGCACAACCACATGTAGCTGCTTCTGTGCATCTACCACTGGTATCGTTCTTGCAAAGAGTATTCCCATCTGGGCAAACTCTACGGCAGAGACAGAGATCACAAGGCTTGGCTCAGCATAATAATAAGGATAATTCAAGCCAGACGCTCCCTCGACTCGCTTAATGCCATCTATGACCAGAGGAAACCTTTTGATTATAAGATCATAAACTTTTTGCGGTATCTGGCCGAGTCTGTAGGCATTATGAACCTTGTACAGCGGGTCAAAAGAAGTGCTCACATCTATTGCTGATGTCAAATTGAGCCCGCCGAGAGAAAAACGTTACTGAAGTTGGACGTCCAATATGTCAAACAAAACGCATTTGCACTTCGTTCCAAGAAGTTCTGAAATATTAGGCTTCATATATTCCTCGCCACCTACAAGTTGCTTGATCATTAGCCCGCCGTCTGCGACGATTGTAAGGGTAAAGTGGTTGCTGTCAAGCTGTCTAATATATACAGAATGGATACATTTTACGCCTATTTTTTTTGACTTGTTCTCAAACCTCACTTTAGAGCCAGACAGAGAATTGAGCTTCTTTTTTAGAATTTTGTATGTCAAAGGATTTTCGCACCTTATGTGGATTTTTGTCTTGACTGTAAATCGTGGTTGAATTACGGGTATATCGCTAATCACACTCAACATTGCTTTGATGCCATTGGCTTTGATCGTCGTCGTTTTTTTATTATTAATATTATTATCTTTTCTAAGCTTCCTTTTCTTTGGATTAAATACACGGACGTAAAATGGTCGGCCGCTTCCAAGAACCAGGCTGTTTTGATCTTCGCTTCCAATCCATGTGAATTTTGGTGTCTGACCCCCAGTAATCTGTACCAGCTCATTTGCAAGGATGGCTTCAACACTGTCACACCCGGATATGCCAGAATAGTTGCAAGAATTACAGCCCTTACCTCCACAACTAGCACACCTCCTGTCCTGTTTTTGCGGCAGTCCTCTTGACTTCTTGAGGTAAACTCCAGCAAGTGCAAGCGGTCTGGAAATGGCTTCCACATTTACGTTGTTCTCCTTATCTACAGTCAGAGTAATTGTGATATCCGGCTTTCCATATTTTACCTGCTTTTGTGTTAGCCGTGAGAGCCTTATTCCGAGCTCTCTAGTTATATAGTGCTTAATGCTCTCTTTTCCCCTTATTTTCAGCCGAGCCCTCATTGTGTCCTCCCTCTCGTACAGCTGATTCGGTAGTGTGGCGCCAATAACAAAGGTATCAAATTCAAAGTCTTTGACTGCGGCCAATATGCTATTTGCTATAGCATTAAGGTTGTCCAATAGTCCTCGACAGATATAGCAGGGTGGGAGGAGGATGCCTCCAGACTTGCCTGTTGTACTGGTGGTTGCGGTGGCGGTGTTGTGCCTTTCAAGACAACGCTTGCAGAGATTGTAATGCTTTAGCAATAGTGTTTGCTTGGACATCCTTATTATTATTATCCGAGACCAAGTTTTCTAAAAAATCCTCCCATTGCTCTACCTTTATTGTGTTTCATGAAGGTCTTGGAGGTGTTATACTGCTTGATCATTTCCTTGATTTCTCCTTCGGCCAGGCCGGAGCCTCTTGCTATCCGTTTTCTCCTTGACTCATTGATAATGTCTGGGTCTTTCCGTTCTTGCCTTGTCATTGACTGAATAATAAAGCGCCACTTTTCCATCCTCATTTCCATTTCGTCTAGCTTATCTTCCTTGACCATACCAGAAATTCCCAGATTCTCTATGATGTTTCTAAAGCCCATTTTGCTTGCTGATTCCATCTGAGCATAGAAATCCTCGATAGTCATCTTGCCGCTCATCAGCCGCTTTACCTGGTTCTCGTCTGCCTGAAGCTCCAGGCCCCTAGCCATCTCAAGCAGTGCTTTAATATCTCCCATACCAAGCAGCCTTCCTACAAAGCGAGTCGGCGAGAACTGTTCAAGGTCGTCTATGCGCTCACCAGTGCCTATAAACATCACCTTGGCACCTGTGGCAGCCGATGCTGCAAGAGCACCTCCTCCTTTGGCGGTACCGTCTAGTTTTGTAATGACAATGCCTCCAACAGGGGCAGCCTTATGGAAAGCCTCTGCCTGCTTAAAGGCCCCCTGGCCTATAGTTGAGTCAATAACTAGCAGGACTAAGTCCGGCGTCGCTGCTTTGTACATCTCACTCATTTCCTGCAAAAGACCCTCCTCCTCTTTGTGCCTTCCTGCAGTATCAATAATTATCACATCAAGATTCTGGTCCTTGAAATGATCAAGCCCATTTCTGGCTATTTGCACAGCGTTATTATTATTCTGCTCCTCTCCAAAGACTTCAACGTTTATTTTGCTGCAGTTCATCTTCAATTGAGTCAGCGCGCCAGGACGCCATGTGTCTGCACCAATCACTCCGACTCTGTAGCCATGCTTTGTGAGCCATCTTGCCAATTTGGCAGTCACAGTAGTCTTGCCGCTTCCTTGAATACCAAGCATAAGGACTACATTTTGCCTGCCAGCCTTGAAGAATGGCATAGCTAGAGAAGGATCATCATGTTCTTGTGCTTTGTCAATAGTCTTAATGACTTCGCCTGAATAGCCCAATAGCTTGGCAAGCTCTCCGTACAATATTGTAACAATATGGTCCTTCCTTGAAAGCCCCTTTGGAGGCTGCTCTCCTAGTGCCCTTTGTTTGAGGCTCTGCGTAATAGATATCACAAGTCTTACGTTGACGTCGGACTGTAGCAGTGAACGCTGCACATCTTTGCAGATCGAGTCGATGAGTTCTTCATTGATGTCAGATGCTCCTACTATTTTTTTTAGAGCTCCACGGAGGCCCTCACGTAGGTTATCAAACATGTATATTACTTTCTCTCTCTCTTTTTTACTAATGCCACATCCCGTATTTCAAATATTCCCCTCTGGCCGTCCCAGTGGGTCGTAGCTGCATTGATTTGAAGCTTTTTACAATATAGGGGGCAGTCGATTACAAGGGTTTCAGCTTCACCTCCTTCAAATGTGAGATTAAAGCCACACTTTTTGCTTATAGACACTAACTGGGCGATGGATTCTTTGTCAATTTCCCTGCCAAGCCATTTATTGTCGAGCCCCATTGCTGATACTCCTGCAATTATGATATGAAAGCCCCGATTGACAACAAGTTCAGTGATATATGTCTCTGGATCAGAATTATTATTCCACAATGGTGCAACTGCTGCAATTCCCTGACGCAGACATACTTGCTCAAATGCTTGCTTTTGGTAGTTGCTTGAAATGCCACCATGAACTATGCCCTCAATCCCATAAATCGACTTGACCTGCACTATTGCTTCTTCAAGTGCATTCATTTCATCCTCCTTTGAACAGCCGCCGCTAACCGGAAATCCCATTATAGGAATCTGCATTGCATCTGCAAGATATGATGTAACCCAGCTGTTTGGATAATGGAATAGCGCGCTATCATCTGCTATAGGATACATTGTGATTAAGCACGCAACCTGATGGCCCATTTCCTTTGCACAGGATATTGCAAATGTGCTGTCTTTGCCACCGGAAAAAAGCGCTGCTAGCTTCACAGGATACAGATAGCTTGCACACTAAATATTAACTTCTTGTTCTTGCATGGTTAGATGTGAGAAGCTATAGAAAAAAGAGAGGCTAGAAGATGATGTGAGTCTTATATAGTTTACAGCGGCCAAGATACAGTTTTTGTTGCATCCGAATACCGTATTTCCATGAACCACAGAGGCAAGAAAAAATTTCTAACAATAAAACAATACAGGAAGGATGCCTCAGGATCTCATAATCTTCATCATCAGTGGTGATGTGCGTACATCAGCCGGCTCTTCCTGATATCCTCATCAGCATCCATATACCAATTAGATGCTCTGTTGTATGAACTTTAGCTTTAGTTTCAGATTTTATAGTAGCTCTTCTAGCCTCTAGCCTTTAATTCTCACTATCTTGATTCTATCAAGCACCTTCCAGTACTCTACATCTCTGCCCTGTACATCTCCCTGCGCTATCCGGTCTTTTATCTCCTCTTCTACTGCAGTTGTTTCAAAGGTTTCAAATGTTTCAAGATCCATTATCTGGAGTGTGTCGCCCTGTTTAGATATTATCTGGCCGTTACGTTTGTCTATTAGGGGCACATCTACTTTAGTTGACACTGGGCCCACAAATGGGTGGGGTTTGCTATCAAACACTCCCACAGCTGTGATTCTTGCTTTTGCAGATCCGTGCTTTCCAGGTTTGCTATGATCATATGAAACGATCCTACATGGCTCTCCATCGACGATAATATACGAACCAACTTTGAGTGCGCCAAGATCCATTGGCTTGCTCATAAATCTGAATCAAAGCCTAGAGAAAAGGATACATATTTAACATTTTACTTTATTTTTTCAAGAACAGAAAAGCTGACTAGATTATTTAGCGATATACCCATGCGTGCAACATCGCGTCTTGTACGCTCACAGTATTTCTGATCTGTTTGGTGCGTTTTCTTCCCTTCCACTTCAAGAATTAGAAGGTTCCTCGAGTAAGGAAAAGTGAATTTTGGCTGCTCTGATGCCAAGAGCTTCATCTGCGCAAGGCTAGCCTTTTTGACCTTATCGCGCCGTGCAATTGAGTTTGCAAGCTCACTTATCTCTGCATCGCCATTTGTGTATTTGGTGAAGTACAGCGAGATATAGTTAAGGTTATCACCAGTTCGCTCAAAGAGCGGGTTAGAAAAACTGAACATGAGTGACAACCTGTCCATTTTGTGGTTTTCTATATCATTCACTATGCTGGTTACATCTATGAAGGATGCAAGGATATAGTGGTTGGCCTTGTTGGGGAAGTAAGGTGTACTTTC
>DAIUEZ010000064.1:0-282 GCA_036844865.1 Nitrososphaera sp.
CAAGTAGAATAAGCAGGATAGCTAAGTTAGCAACGCTTGCAGAGCCTAACCAAGTAGTTATCAATCATGCAATTTATTTTCGTATGGACCACTAAGAGGTTTATTAAAACAGACGTGGACTCAAGTATCTAGAAATACATTCACAAAAAATTTCAACCGGGATCTTGTTGATCGCTGTCATTGGAGACAAGTGAGTTGGCTCCAAGTATAACTAGATAATGTGAGATACTTATTTGTTTGTCAGTTAAAAAATGGTCTTTCGCATGCAGAAGTGACAAATTA
>DAIUEZ010000064.1:292-9933 GCA_036844865.1 Nitrososphaera sp.
AAGATTTAAGTGATTTTGCTTTATAAATGTAATATGTTTGTATAGTGAATATTAGAACAATTATTTTATTGATATTGCTTTATTTATTTGTGTATGTTAGAGCGCTGCACTTTCACCAGATTCCTTACTTCCTATATCATAAGCTCCAGTTATATCTTTAACAAAAATCTTGCCATCCCCAGCAGAGCCAGTACTTAATCTATCCATTATATCAGATATGAGAGCCTTTTCCATAGAATCTGGAATTATTACTTGAACCATGGTTCTACTGCCAAATTCTGGAACATATTTTTTGCCAGTTCGGTATCCTTCAATGGTAGTTGCTTCTATTGTTTGTCTTTCTGCACGACCTCGACCTGCAATTTCAAAAAAGTACACGCCCCCGACTTTGTGTTTATAAAGAATTGAATTTACATCATTGAGCCTCTCATGAGGCATTATAATAGATAGCTCTTTCATAAACTCCTTAAACGTTCCATCGATTTAATAGTTCCGTTGACTTTGTTTAAACGAGTGTAGAAACTTCTATGACAAATGGTATTCATAATGGAAAAAGTTAAGCTTTGCTATGGTATCTATATTCTTGTTGAAATAGTATCCCTACCTCATAGATCTTTGCATTCTTGGGATACTACTGGTTTAGCCTAAATTGGCTGAAGGAACAAGCTGACATCGGATTAGATTATCAATATAAGCCCAAAAGTAGAGGGTCTACTTGCTCCAACTGCAGCTTCATTTGTCCCTTTAAAGTATAAAAAATTATGAATAGATATACATTCACGTAAACTGTATAGATAGAGGACATTTCATTATGCAGAAGAGTGCAGATCGGCATTGGTGTCGTCGTCATTATTAGCACTAGCTTGGCTGTTATGAATGGCTCTGATCATATCTATTAACATGTTAATTTCTTGTTCGTTCATTTTTTCTATTTCATCAACCTTATGTTTTATGAGATTCTTGGCTTCTGCATTAAAGTTCATAGTATGACTAATGCTAGCGCTAGTGCTAGTATCTGACTTCAGGTCTTCTAAATTTGGCGACCTGTCCTCAACAGCCGAATCACTTTTCATTCTTAATCTTGATTCAATTAGTGCTGCACCAAAAGTAGATATGAAAATGCCTAGGACTCCTATACCTACTATCATCAGAAATGCTGCAATTATTCTTCCCTCTATAGTAACTGGATATATATCACCATATCCAACAGTTGTAACTGTTACTATCGCCCACCATAATGCATCACCTAGATTAGCAATTTTAGAATCGGGATGTGGTGATTCAACTATAAATTCAGCAAATGCACCAATTATTATTGAGCCTGAAGAGAAGGCGATCAAATATGCTATTTTACTTTGTTTGAAAATTGTTGTTGTCCTATGGAACAGACGGATTATTCTAAAAAGGGGGATAAGTCCTGTGCCCCTCATTGCTGCACCTATTACTGTATGTGTTTCTAACAGAACAAATACAACCACAGGTATCATTGCAGGGATTTCGTACCAGTGTTTTAGAATAAAGCGCCAATAACCTTGCCCTGATGCGCGTAGCCTTCTATAGAAATCTGCTATAAGTACAGCGACTATTGCGATGTCAAAGATATAGATGAAGTATGTTTGTTCAGTTGAAAGTTCATAGATATAATCTATTATGATAAGGAGGACAGATACTCCAACCAATACTGTTATTGCTGTCTCTATTTTAAATGCCATGTGTGAATTTCAAAATATATTCCCTCCAAAAGTGTTTCGCAAAGAAAAAAGCCCTAAAATATACCTGTAATGTTGATGGATGTTAATGCAGTTACTGTAACGGGCTAATGAGTGCAAAGCCGCATGTTGGTATCGTTAACGCCACGATGAATGCTCTGGTGCCCCTGCTCAATATGAAAAAGGACTTTCCTAGTTTTCTATTGTTATTGATTGACATCGTAAGACTGCGGACAATGATTATTAATATTTAAGAGATCAGAGCTTGTTTTATGCTATCAGATTACTTTCAAAACTGTACGACAATGACTAAGAATGAATTCAATTTAATACTGTACTTCTTACTAGCAGTAAGAAAGGACGAGGTGGGAGTTGAACCCCAACTTAGATATCATTAGGAAAAAGTTGATATGAAAACTATTAGGTATATACTTATGATCAGCTACAGAAAGAGTTTGAAAAAAAGGGTGTCCTGACTCTAATATTAAAACTTCTTTCTTCAGCTTGTTAGTGGGCATTATTCCATTTGCGTTGATGTTGCTTTTTCACTAGCAGCATCTACTGTTCTATTAGCCTTGGGTGTCTGCATCATAGTCATTAGAGGTGCTAGTTCCGCCAACAGTCATCCCTTCTTCAATAGCATTATACTCAACAAAGAATTCTACTTGTTCCATCACCGACTCATTACTTGATGATGGGAAGTATCTGACTATAATCGTGTAGTTGCCACTTGTTACCATTTGCTCATTAGGGTCAGATTCCTGTCGCTCGCCTGCTATAAAGCGGTAAGTAAAAGTATTATCTGCAGTTACAGGAGGGGATCCGTACTCAACCACCTTGCTTTGAGGATCTGTTACCTCTATTGTCACCTTGGAATCAGGTTGTCGCTGTCCCTCAATGGTGCCGTTAACTATAATTGCATCGCCAGGTGTAAAGCTCTCACCATTTAGAGTAGCCGTCAATCCTCCATCAGAAGATTTTACTTGTTGATGCTGTGCGTTTGATGTTGTTTGGAACGTAGCTATACTTATAATTAGGATTATTACTGCTGCGAATGGCAGAGCAATTGAATGAATTGACATAAGTTGGATGACTAATGCTTATAAATAAATTTTATCTTCTAATGGCTACATAACAATAATAATACCTAATTTATGATAATATTGAGGATATTTTCTTTTACATGAAAATATGTGTGTAGAATGCTTATGCAGACAAGAAGATAAGCGACATAATTTAGTAGCATTTCGTCGCATCTTATGAGGGGGATCCAATGCTGTAGCTCTTCTGCAGTAAGAAATGAACAGAGAGGAGTTGAACCACGACTGCAGCAATGCCAACAAGAAACGGACTACTACACAAATGATAAGGCGGTCGCAGCTTCAAATCTCACCTTCAGACTTTTGATGCAGAGGGGAATAAAACCAGACTTCGCCATAGCCATTAAGACACCATAATATTATAGAACCGTCTGAACGCAAAACAACTCGTGAATGGAATCTGACATGGATGATTGTGACGGGTGGAAGGGGCCCTTTACATTATGTCTTTTCAGAAGAAAGATGTGAGAAGGCAACAGTCCTAATGTCAGAACTTGAAAACTGGCAGCGATTCATTAGCCGAGCCACTAGTCTAAGAATGCGTTACTCTTGCAGCCCATCTTCCCAGGGTTACCGATATTCACTGGGTGATTTCAAGTAAGAGTATTCATAATTATAAAAGTTGTCGAAGTTTATGCTTCAAGTCCAGGTTTGGGAGGAATTTTTGTTTTCACTTAATTTTATGATATTCTCCAATATCTTTAAAATAAGCACAGGGGGAGAGATTTGAACCCTTTATTTCATCGTAAAAGCTTACTGCTCCTTCTTTATCCTAATCTGGCTATAAGAATTATCTGCTTTGTTAAGTAACCTTAACTATCCGAACTTTATATGTCGATAGACATACGCTCTGAACTCAAATGGGATATGAATTCATGCGGACTGCACGCTACTTTTTGTCATATCCAATATCTTTCGTATTATATTGCTTGACTGCACCTTCTCGTTTATCACCAGAAATGACTTCAGAAAAATCTGCTACAAACAAGAGAAAGATATTCATTCTTGTGGCTATAGTTGCAATCGCAGCAATATCTGCTTCAGTCATGATCGGACAGTTTTTTGTTCAGCAACAACATCAACAGAACCTTGAAGTACCTAACGTGAGGTTTATAACATTTGAAGTAGATAAACAGAAAATAACAGTTGGAGAAAGTATCAATGTTCTGATCAATGTGCAAAGTTCTGAAGATAAGGTAATTGATGATGCCAAGGTAGTGATGACGCTTGAGCCATCGGGTTATGAGCCATATGTATCAATAAGCAATAACCCTCTACAATTGCCAGTATTTCTCGGCAAGGACGCTAGGACAGGTGAAGTCAATGTTTCTATAACTGCCGCAGCATCTCCCGCAAAAGAAGCAGTGTATGTTGTAAAGGGAATGGTTTTTGTGAACGATGTTCAAACAGACATCAAAGAATTTCCTCTAACCATACGCCAGTAAAATCAGAAGCAGCACATCTGCCTATATTTTTAGGATTACACCAAAAGACATATACACTCTATACGGTCGGCAATTCCATTCTAATTGAAATCAATTCCCTCCTGTTCGTTCCAAAGTTCTTATGGTTCGTGTTTCCATTGGTCGGATGGGGTGCGGTCTCCGATCCATTATTATGTCGGACTTTGCACAGCTCCACTACCTATTAGAAGGGATGAAATGACGACAGCAGGAAACATTGCAAGGGAAGGTCTAGGAGCTTCGCTTGCATGATATAAATTTTTTAGCGAATCTAGATATAGTTATCTAATAGGCCGAATGCCTATTGCGGCCTTTCAATCGCTAGAATAAGCAAACCATCCGTTAAGAATTTCGAATGTATCAGTTTCTAAATTTGCTGGCGGTGTTTCAGGTAAGAACTCTAACCACTGTTTGGAGTTCTCAAGCTGAATGTTCAGGAAAAGCTATAGGTATAGTAGTTGTTATTGTCGACCTAGTAACATCTTACTACCATTCTTTAATATTTTGTAATGTCTCTTATATTATCAATGAAGTCTGCTCAAATAAAGGGTTATGGTGGAAGCGAAGTAGTCGAGATCAACCAAAGTGCACCTCTACCAAACGATCCATCCGCGGGAAAGGTTCTAGTCCGTGTGAAAGCCGCTGGTGTGAACCCAGCAGACTGGAAAATTCGCGAAGGTTTCTTCCACCAAATGACACCGCTTCAATTCCCCTCGACGTTGGGAATGGATTTTTCAGGCATTATTGAAAAGGCGGGAAACGACATCTCTGACCTTAAACAAGAGGATGAGGTATATGGACAGGCTGCTGCAATAAGGGGTGGCTCAGGAGCATTTGCAGAAAGGGCTTTGGCAAATGCGGATGCTATAGCACGTAAACCAAAGACTCTAAGCCATGAGGAAGCTGCCGGTTTACCACTTGTAGGCGTTAGCGCTTGGCAAGCACTTGTAGAAACTATTGGACTATCAGAGGGTCAAAAGATCCTGATTCATGGAGGAGCAGGAGGCATAGGAAGCATTGCTATCCAGTTGGCAAAGAAGACAGGAGCATACGTAGCAACAACGGTTAGTACAAACGATAAACAGTTTGTAAAAGAAGAGCTAGGAGCAGACGAAGCAATAGACTACAAGACACAGACTTTTGAGGACTTGCTGTCGCATGACTATGATGCAGTATTTGACACTGTAGGCGGTGAAACATATACAAGATCTTTCAACTTGTTAAAAAGAGGGAGTGGCATTATCGTATCCATGCTAGAGCAGCCTAATCAAGAGCTTATGAATAGTTTTGGTGTAAAAGCCATATTCCAGTTCACTCAAGTAAACAGAGAACGACTGACAAAATTGGCACAGTGGGTCGATCAAAACAGCATACATGTAAATATTGACAGGATGTTTCCACTAGATGAGGCTGGTAAGGCGCTTGATTACCAGAGAGATGTACATCCAAGAGGCAAAGTAGTCTTACAAGTGAGCAAGTAAAATGAGTTCATAGGAAAAATGAGTCAATTGTGTACTGACTTATGAAACTACAACAACTGAAACAATTTCAAAATAATACTGTGGCTTATTTCACTTGAATAACTCTTTTGTCAATAATCCAAAATCAGAATAAGAGAGCATATTTACAATAATGAAATCTTCTGTTGAGTCTCGCCGCCTTTTTTGGCTGTTGAATTCTTTTTGGCATGTGGCGATAAGTTTCCAATAGCCAAACCTAAAGCCATAATGGTAGCAGAAGATACTCTCGAATAGGCAAAGCAGCAATATTTTTTAGAGATAATTAGTGCATAACCTTATCTTGCTCCAAAACATATCTTCTGTTTTAGGCGTTATGAAAATGTCCTCACCATTACGAACCATGACGATGGAGCTCGCAACAACCGCCACAATCATAATTATTCTTTTGGCTGCCAATGTTACGATAACAAATGCACAACAACAGCAGCAGAGAACGACAACAAAGATAGAGAAGGTATGGGAAACATCGACAGAATTGAAAACTCCAGAATCTGTTATTTATGAACCTAATGAAAGTGTGCTATTTGTTTCAAATATTGATGGACCACCAGACAGAAAGGATAAACAAGGATTCATTTCTAAGGTTTCCCCTCTGAATGGTAGTATAATTGAATTAAACTGGGTAACAGGCTTGGACGCTCCAAAAGGTATGACCATTATTAATAATAATAACAACAATAAACTACTGTATGTTTCAGATATAACAGATCTTCTTGAGATAGACATCAATAGTGGAAAAATAATTAATCGCTATAACGCACCAGGAAGTGCTTTTCTTAATGATGTTGCATCAGATAATCAAGGGCATATCTATGTATCTGATACGGTTATGAACATTATTTACAGACTAGACACCAAGAGTCTCAGAAATAGCAGCAATAATAATACATCTTTACAAGTCTGGTTGCAAACCCCAGAGTTGAATGGTCCTAATGGCTTGTATGTTGATAATACCAACAATAAACTAATTGTTGTTTCGTTTGGGGCATTTAGTAAACCAGGAGGAAGTATAAAGGTTGTTGATTTACAAAATCATACAATTAGTAGTTTAGGAAAAGAAGGAACAGCTGTTCCTATTGGTGGTCTTGATGGAATAGAGGCAGATACCACTGGAAGACATTACTACGTTACTGATGGGGCTGCTGGAAAACTCTATGTTGTTGATTCTAATGGGACAGGTTACGAAACTTTAGATTTACAAAAACAAGGTACTGCTGATTTGGGGATCATATTGGACCAAGATATGATTATAATACCTATGATACAGGATAATAAACTTGAAGCCTATAGAATAACAGACTAAAAGTGTTATTTTACCCATTTGCTGTTAGTATGTGGCTATAAAACAGAGTGATAGATTAAGTATATGATTAATACAAAGCAAATCATTTTCCTATTTTTCCTGCAAGTATATGTTATGTATTCAACTAAGGAGCGGAGCGGATATAGGTAGAAGTTCTTATCACTAACTGACCGAAAGCCGCGCTTGCTCCCAGTAGTTTGCTCTAGCTCAAAGAAAACTATCCCTTTAAAAACAACCATAATTCAATGCTGTAGCCCCATCGTAGTAAGAAATGGAGTGAGTGGGGTTTAAAACCCACTACCTCTGCTCGGCCTACAGCTCCCTCTAGGCTCTGTTGTTTTTATTATTCTATCTAATGTGGCAGCTGCAATAATGGAAAGAGAACTGTACTGTTCAGATCCTACGTAGTCCATTCTTTCTTCTTCTTACATGTTCAGTAGCCTCGATCGTCAAGCTAACTTCCGAGAAAGGAGGAGCTACAGAATTGCGGCTGATCTGAAGATGCAGGAATGACATTGATACTAATTAAAGTAGAAACATTGAGAATAATAAGCAGATAAATAAAGAAGTGAAGAGGTTTTACCTCCAATCTTGAGGTTATAGCACGTTTGTTTTTTTACTAAGTTTCTTTACTTTGCTTTTTACCTTTGGAGCTTTTCTATTGATTGCTCTCTTTGCCTGACGTTTCGCAGCTCTAGCTTCTCTTTCTGCTTTCCTTGTACCACGCTTTACCATCCTTCTAGTCTTTGGTGCTTCTCTTGGTAGTTGTAGTGCTGTATCTTTTGCTGCCCTTGCGGTTTCAGCTGCTGCGGTAGCTGTCTCATCCATGGCTTTTGCTGTATCTGATACAACACCACTTTTCTCCACGTCTTTGACCGTATCTCTTATGCTCCGCGTTGTGTCACGAGCCGTCAGAGCCGCTTCATGTGTAGCATCTGCCATTTCTTGGACTGCACCACTTTCACGTAATGTTTTTACACTCTCCCTGACAGCACGGGAGCTCTCACGGATCCTCCTTGCGGCTGCTTTCATATTTTCAGCAACTTGCTCAGCCGTTAATTTTTTAGAAGTGTAGGATCTGGCTGTGTTCCTAGTAGCCATTACAATAGAACGGTATATAGATATTCTATTAAACTTATCTCATATTTTACATAGAACTTTATTCGGTAGGTATTTGGCTGTGAAGGGTATTTGATTGACTGAATTCTGAGAGCCGTCAGTACTTTCTTTTATTCAATTTAGGAGATAAATAGCAGGCATTTGTCCACGTGAATTAAATTTAGGATGTCCAATGCAATTTTTGGGTTTTAGGTGTATGCGAAGGTTGTCAAATAAAATATATAGGACACGATATGGCCTTCCTTCTTCATCCTTCAGCTTTTGACTTTAATACTGTATCTTCATTGCTCCTTCCTGGTTTGCACTAGCTACTAGTCTTGTAACGGTACTGTCTCCGTCATATACCGCTAATCAATGAGTCAATTGTGTCCCCTTGATACTGCTTAAAGCAATTGGTAATTTCTTGTATAGTTACTGGAAATCTTTCCTAGACATAGAGATACCTTTTAGTGCTTCTGTCCCCTCATAGTCAAACTTTGGTAAAGCTATTATTGTCACAAGTTAATTGAAGATTGTATTTGTTCTTATTGTCTCCCAAACATAAGAACGGTTCTCTTCCAAATCCGAAAAAGTAAATGATTATAGTTTAGAATAAGATTACTTGCTTCTTCTTATTAGGACGATAATCGAGTGCTTTGCGATGGTTGATATTTGATGAATGATATCATCATTACAGGTGAAGGACAAGAATGGCATTTGAGAGTCCGCCACTATGGGTTTGGGCAATTATAGTAGGAGTTCTGATCGCAAGCAAGTTCATCTACAGGTGGCGAGTAACAAAAGAGCTTGCACGCGAGTCTCAAGAGAAGCAGGAGAGAATAGACAAGTCAAAAGATTAAGCTTTGCTGCAAGTATCATAATCAGGATTACTCAAAAATGAAATACTCGAAAGAGACATTACAGCCCGTACTTTATCATGTGAATCCCGAATCTTCATTGTGATTTCAAGGTCGCCTTGGTACTCTGGCTTGAATCGTTGAAGCCAATAAAAAATAGTAGGATCTTCCTGTTGTTTGTAGACAACAGGAGCGAAGATCTTCTAATTCTTCCTCTTTCTCTACTGCTGTCCGAACAGACTTTTTATTGATTTATTAATCTATCAACTGGAGTTTGTGACAGTATTATTTTTGCCGTTATTATTGCGCCTGCTACTAGTTGTCTGGGTGCATTAGCACCTACTGCTGACAATGAATATGTTACATTCCATGCTACCCCTATGTCTGGAAAGCCTAACAGCCGCGTGGGATACAATTACATAACTGTAGGCGATAATGATCATGCTAATTTTGAGATTAAGCTCCATTATTTACCTGCGGATCTGTTAACGATATTGGACTCTAAGACTATAGACGCACCAGATCGTCCACAGCCGAAATCATGACTATGGCTCCACTATCTCCGCCAAGAGCTTTTTTCATTCTGTCTAG
>DAIUEZ010000065.1:0-309 GCA_036844865.1 Nitrososphaera sp.
GTTAAGCATTACTTAAAAGCGAACTTTAGATTGTTACGAGCATATGGCTGCATTTGAACTATCCTCTTCCAAAGGGAAGCAATTGTCATATGATTCAGGATATAACCGCATAGAATTGAAGAAGCTTAGAAGAACAGTGCTTGTGCAATACCATATTTGCTGTAGCAACATACCGTGCGTGAGAGTAATTGGCTACATTCAAGAACGCCCTGCAATAAGACTGAGCAATGGTAAGGAGCTATCAGAGGGACACCTCCTGCAAGCCAACCTTAGGCCCATACCCGATCAAGATAAGTGGGTTATTCGGCC
>DAIUEZ010000065.1:319-9680 GCA_036844865.1 Nitrososphaera sp.
AGCATCGATGCGCCGTTAGTTCACTTTGAATAACGAGTAGGATATGTGACCTACAAACACTGCCGCAATCTATAATTGATAAATAAACATCTCAAATAACTGGAGCTAAATTTCCATCCTGTATAGTCAACCCATCAAGCCTCTCTTTCCCTCCTCTGAGAGTTTTCTTGCGGGATAGACCAGACACGCTTTATTTTTCATATGAATCTAGCATATTAAAGGAAATGCCACAGAGCAACAATGGCAGGTAAGAAAAAAATTACTAGGAGTTAGAGCCATCTGGAAGGCAGCTATAACCTGTTCGCATAATGTGCACTTTTTTGAAAAAAATCTTTCGTTTCCATCTACACATAAATGGCTGTGGTGCCAATAATAAAATAAATGTCTAAGCAGAAGCGTCAAGCTCCACTCTCGAGAAAAGAAGAGAAGAGGAAACAAGAAGAAGAAGATCGCGATGAGTATGATGCTTCAGAACAGAACAGACAAAATGAGGCTTCAAATACAAAGGCAACAATCCATCAAGAAAATGCAATTCAGCATGTAGTGAAGAGAGATAATACTATTACCAGCACCACTACCACCACGACAGGCAACAACTTTCATCTTATGACGAAGGAGGAAGAAGATCTTACCATAAAAGTAAGAAACGCAGGAGACGCATTATACTATTTGGTCCTTTCTGCTATTGAAAAGGCTAAGACAATATCTTCGCAAAAAGTAAAAGAGCTTGTTACAAGAGACATCAGTCCTGCTGCAATTGCAGCCAAGAAGGATGCACATGATATATCTACGCTTGGAGAATCCGTAGAAGGACTAGCAAGGACGTTTGAAAGCCTCATGACAGAAATGAGAAAGCAGCCTTATTCAGAACAGGTGCATTTATTGACAGGGTATAAGAAATTGCTCAAGGAGCAAATTAATGTAATTGATTCACGAATTAGCATGGTAAAGACGCTAATGAAATAGGATAATGAAATTTTTTCTTCCTTTCTTTCTTCTGAGCCCCAAGAGGTTGAGCCGCTGATCTTTTTTCTCCTCTTGTTGTGAATTTTACTGCGCGCGTGCATCCAGATTTTAAAGATGAGCTATATATAGTATTGCGGATGCTCTTTCACTCTTGTAGAGGGACAACTGACAGTAGCGAACCGGAATTATTTTATAAAATTCAAGTATATCTTTTTTGTTGCTGAACAAAAGCGGCTCATAGCACACATGATGGTGGTGATGATGTAGTTTAGGAATATTGAGTATGGAGTTGATTTCTGTTTATGGCCATCCTTGCTATCTATATATTGGTCTTCATAACTGAGGTGTGTACTGCCCCCCGCTGTCTTAGGCTTAAATGTCTGATTTCATTGGATCTGAGATAAACTATATCTTTTAGATATATCCAGTCTCAACTCTAAAGGTTTCTTTGTGACTCCTGGGCCCGTTAAAAAATATTCAAAAGAACCAGTGTTACATCCCGACATAGGGAGATCTAAGATAGAATAGACATAATTGAAATTCGGACTATTATTATTATTATTGTACCATAATCTTAAAACATTAAATTGCATTAGCATAACAATGGTATCAGTTGAGCTAAAGGATTATCATTCAATTTTTGTTGTTGTTATTGTTATTATTATTATTTTCCTTATTGTCTCTATTGTTTCACCCTTATCTCTCCAATCACAGAATAATATAGCAGATGCTCAGCAAATTTCTCCATTAGTTTCTACTCGTAGGCATTTTAGCCTTGACACGGGAGAACTGACCAGTGGACACAATAGGACAGATTATGACGCATCAGATATTCCGGGATTGCAACCTGATATATCTTGTCCCAAAGAAGCTGCTATCTATGTTCATGGTGTCTGGACTGGAATAGGAAGTTTTTCAGCTAATTTAGAGAGTGAGGCAGAAATATTTGATAGAGCAAGGATGTCACTAGCGGTTAATAACTACTCAATCCCAGTTATCGGTTTTAGCTGGGATTCAAATACTACTATTGCAACCGATGGAATTGGCTGGTCAATTGCTAAAAAAATAGCCCAAGATAATGGTCCGAAACTTGCTCATTTTCTATTTGACTATAAGAGTAAGTGCCCAGATACCCAGATTAGAATTATTGCACATTCTCTTGGAGCTATGGTGGTTCTTAGTGCCTTGCAAGATTTGACTAGCAACCAAGGGTGGAATAGTAGTGGTGGGGGTAGTAGTAATTTCAAAGTTGAATCGGTTCATCTAATGGGCGCAGCTGTGGATGATGAACAAGTATCCACGGACAGTTCAGATACACATGATGATCCCGCAGACAAAGTGTATGGTCAGAGTATAGAGAGCCGGGTAGTCGGATTTTATAATTTGTTTGATACACAAGACAATGCATTGGAAGAAATTTATCCTTACTATGAAGGAGGAGAAACAGCTCTTGGCCTAAATGGAGCAGAGCAAGGAATATCTCTACCTAGAAATTACCAAGACATAGACGTTACAAAAGAGATATCTCTCTTAAATGACGCAAATGGCGATAAAAGATGCGATTTGCCTAATCCATTCATTCCCAATTATTGCACCATTGTTGCAATAGGCGATAACCATCTTGGATATGTTGGATTTGTAAGTTCAACTAATGGCAGTCTGGTAGATGATGGAGCAATGAATATAGTAGTTGAGGATTGGAGGAGATGAAACAGGTGATCACCGATCTATGCTTTCTGCAAGATTTTAAGACACGCATTTCAGAAGAAGGGTTTATGATATCCTCTAATCCATTATAGATACACACAATTTAAACACACATTGTTTAAGGCTCTAACAACCAAAAATTGTCTTATATACTAGAGCTGTCTCCAAAGCATAACCCTCCAACTGCTCTTCTATGAGGAGGAGGAGGAGCCATGCAATTTCTCTGTAAGATTCCCGTAGAACGTTCCTATAGAGGGCAAAAGCGCAGAAGAGAAAAGAGTGGGAGGAGGAGCATAGTAATGATGATTAGCTTCTTGACCTCATTGTACATATTGTGCTATGCTCAACTATTAAGAGACGAAAAATGTAGTTCGATTACACAAGGCTTTTATCAAAATTATATTACTATGGTCTGCGATAACATTTCTGTCGGATCTATAGATGGTGTTACATCATCAAAGGTGGATAGAATATAACAAGGACACTTGACAATACCCACACTTCGCTATCCTATGTGCAAGGCAGCCTCAAAAACGTAATAGTAGTAAACGGGGAGGACAAGCAGCATGGTTTTATCTTTTCGCTTTTGAATCCTCCAGTTCCGCTTGGAGGTAATGTCATTTCGCTTGACATTTACATAGATGAGATGCCTGTTAAGAGAAACTGTATCTTTATCGCAACTTCTGACGAAGTAGTCAATGCCGCCACACTTTCTGAAAGCAGGCCTATTTCATTCAAACCATATCAAAGTGCAAGGTTCTTGATAATTAAAGAAGAGGGCCTAGATGATAAGGTCAAACACAAAATACTGATAATGAGCAGGCTTGAAGGCTTTGAGGATATAACCATTCCATTTACATTCACCGACTACATCTCGGGATATCAGAAGGATAGTATCCACATTACTACTGATTCACTGGCATATCTCGATCTTGCAGTTTCGAGAGGAGATACAATGTTTAAGAATTTTACGAGCCCCCTTGTGCTATCAGGGAAAAAGGCTTACATTGTGTGCTCTTCAAACGGGTCACTTTCTGCTAACTGGACCTGGATGGGAGTACGGTATGACAATGGGGGGCTGTACGTACCTCCTGCAAGATCGTTTGGAAGAATAATAGTCGAAGTATCTATGGACAAGGGCGTGCGTAAGCGCCTTCCAAATTTTGCCTTGTCCTCTAGGCACGAACACGGAGTTCTTACTACACACCACGATTTGGGGGGCCTGCACGTACAGAGGACGTTATGTGTGCCCTTTGAAAATAGAGGATTCATAATGGAAATAAAGATGAGTATGAGACCTCATACTGACCATGATCTAAGGCCAGCCAAAAGAACAGTACCAAATAAAGTCCGCTTTCATTTTCTAATAGATGGCAACATAACTAGTTATGGGCTTGCAGCCATCTCACAGAGCAACATCACCAAGTTCAACATGCGCGACAACTGCCTGCAGATAAGTTCTGCAGGAGATACAGAGAAAGACAAGAGGCAGTATTTTGGAACCATAGGCATCATGCCAAAAAACATAAGACCAAGCAAGATTTTGACAGACTCATTTGACAATGACCTTGAGCTCTCGTATGATATAGAGCTTGAAGAAGGCAAAACTATCGAACTTGCGCTTGTTGGAGTAGGCAGCTTTTCAAGTGCCAACGAGTGTCTAAAAGAATTTTGCTTCATGAGGGATAACTACAGTAGGCTTGTGCAGGAAACTGAAAACACTTTCAAAAGGTACGCATCATCGACGCTTACAATTAGTTCTCCCTCGGCAGAAAAGAAGCAAAATCTGCAGATATCAAAATTACTAAGAGCATTTGAAAAAGCCAAGACATGTTTGCAATATCTAAAAGCAGAATATGACGGCCTTGGAGAAGGGATATGCGCAGGTCTTCCACGCTTTCCAAACTATTGGGCAAGGGATACTGGCTGGTCGCTACGGGGCTACCTTGCCCTTGGTGATTACCGCTTTGCCCGCTCAGTTATTGACAATTTCTTCAACCATCAAGCGAAAAAGACTACCAAAGGTGCTGTCGCTGGTGAGCTTCCAATGATAATAAGTGGCAGGGCTTTTTTGCACACTACTACCTATGGCTCTGCTGATTCAACATTTCTCTTTCCTTGGGCGATAAGGGAATACGTTCTAGCAACGGGTGACGTAGGGTATCTGCAAAGAAGATGGGAGTCAATTGAAGCACTCATTGATTGTGGGCTTCTCAAAGACATAGACGGGGACGGCTTGATTGACCACGGCTTCACTGGCACTGCAGAAAAGCTGCCCATCCGTGATTCAACTTGGATGGATCATATAGACAGGCGGAAGAGTGCAAACGATGTTCAGGCTTTATTTTACGAAAGCTTGAAGATCGGAAGCGAGTTAGCAAGCATAGTCGGGGATAGTTACAATCACAAGAGGTGGAAGCAAAATGCAGAGCGACTAGCGCTTAAAATCAATAATGAATACTGGAACGAAGAGGCAAAATTTTATTATGATACAATAAGAAGGGATGGCTCCAAAGACTCAAGCATAAGGCCAAACGCGCTTGTGCTTTTGCTCACAGATGCAGTCAAAGATCCCCACAAGACAACATCTGTACTTGAAAGAATTGAACAAGAGGACTTGACAACAGGTTGGGGTGTCCGAACTCTCAGCAGCCTGGACCGTAAATATCATCCTGCCCTCTATCACGATGGGGCAGTCTGGCCGCTTGTTACAGGATGGGCAGCGTTAGCTGAGGCCAAGGCTGGAAGGAGCGAGCAGGCACTCTACTATGTCAATTGCATGGCAGAGCGCATTTTAGCCGAAAACGGCATGTTTGCAGAAACATACAGAGGCGACAAACCGGATCCTTTCAATTCATGCATCTTGCAGGCATGGTCTGTTGGCATGTATATTTACGCCTTGCGCGAATTGATGCTTGGGATGAAATTGGATATACTTGAGAACAAAGTCTCATTCAAACCGCAAGTGTCAGAGTCGCTATTGAAAGAATATACCCATTTTGCCTTTGAACAGAGCGTAAACGGCAAAGCAAGATTCCAAGCCTCAATCGACCCCTACAACAGGAAAATTCTTGTTACGCTAAAGGGCTGGCAGGGAGCAAGGCCGGAATTTCTTGTCGACTCATCTTCTTCTTATGGTATTGACGTTGTTGCCACTAGCGCTTATGATGGTGGTGCTGGTAGTGGTGGTGGTCCTGCTGCTATTGGTGGGTGAATAGTGTTACTTCAAATTTATTAATTCAATCCGCGCTTCTAATCCCTAGATGACAATTATCAACGTTCAAGGACATAATGTTAACCCGGCGCTTATGGTAATAGACGTTCAAAACGGATTTGTAAGCAAAGGTGGATCGTACGATCAACTTGGCATGGATGTTTCACGCTACCAGCATGTTATCCCACACATTTCAGAACTCATCAGCCTTTGCAGGAGCGTCAATATACCAATATTTTATACTCAGGCCGTAAGGGAAAAATCTGGAATAGATCTTTTAACAAATACCCACAAAATACTGCCAAAGTCAAGGGAAGAGAGGATACGCACAAAGCCAATCTGCGTAATTGGCACTTGGGATGCAGATATTGTCGATGATATCAAGCCAAATCCAATGGATCACGTTGTCATCAAGCGACGAGATTCGGCGTTTCAAGATACTGAAATTGGCGTTTGGCTGAAAAGCATTGGAATCGATACTTTGGCTTTCTGTGGAATAGACACCTCGATATGCGTAGAGGCATCTTTGAGAGATGCATTCAATAACGGATATGATGTGATACTCATCTCTGATGCAACAGCATCAGGCAACACCAAACACTTTGAGTCTACGTTAGAAGTTGTAAGAGACTACTACGGCTTGGTGATGAATGTAAAAGAGTTTGCTAGGCATCTGCCTCAAAAACCAGAGCAGCGTGTAACAAGCAGTGGTGGTAATGATGATAAAAATAATAATTTTATCTAAGGAATATTAAAAATTTCCCTTCTCCTTCTCTTGCTTCTGCTTACACTATATATAGATAGATGTAAGCCTCACAACTTCCTTGAAGAGGTCATGACGAGTTATATATATTACAATAATAACCATCATTTTAATTAATGCCAATTGGGTAGGCAGCAACATTTGTTGTCCATTCAAAGGAACCCTTGTTCGTATCGTCTTTATGTGCTGGTCGTACTGCCCAAAAGTCATATGGTGCATATTTTCTGTCGCCTGCATCATTTAACTCAGTTCTTCCAGTTACCCCACTATACATATTGGCAGTATTGATAAAGGCTTGTCTTAAAGGCCCAATATCGTCTTGCGGTGTTCCAGTATAATTGTTAAGGGTGAGCGCTGCGACCCAAAATTCATCATAAGCAACTTCTGCGTACGACCTAGGCACCCTATGTATCTCTTCAACTATCCTTGCCTCTAATTTCTTAAAGCTGTCGCTTGCATTCACTCTATAGATAGGATTTAAGAAATTAGTCTTTACTGCAAATTCTGCGGCTTCAATATTTTTTATCAGACCCTCATTTTGAGCAGAACCATCGCTTCCATACCATCTTACTGATTGGAGTTCTTGGTGTCTATTTGCCTGAATCATAATGGGTACAATTTCATCAAAGGCTACGATGTATACTCCAACTTTATCAGCTCCGTATTGCCTCACAGCATCTTTTACCTTCAAGGTCAAAGCCCTTAATTCTTGTTCCCAGACAATAAAGTTGATTCTGTGAAGGCTTGCGGCAAAATCACCGACTGGCGGGTCATATCCTATCCCATCAAGCACCTTGCCGCCAAGTTTTTCGAACTTTTCTTTCAGTAAGGATTGAAGATTGTTTCCAAAAACGTCAGTTCGCCACATTGGAATGACAACTCTTGTGCCTTCATCCCACATCTGTTTTGCTAGTGCCTCTGCTTGATGAGTATCGTCAGGAATAAATCGGAACACATTGTCATTGGGGATTGCCAAAGATGGAGCTGTACTACTACTACTAACTATCAGAATACCGTTTTCGTCAGCATATTCTTTGACCGCAGCGACTGCGGCGCTTGTCGATGGCCCAATGACTATTCGTATTCCCTTTGATGCTAGGTCCTTTAGTTTTTCAAGCGCGACTGCAGGATCTGTCTTTGTATCTTCAATTATGAGCCCAACTCTTGTTGGTAGACCGGATCTTGCAAACTGATTGTTTACATCCTCTACTGCTAGTTGTAGTGACGCATCACCAGACTCACCATAGGAAGAAAGTGTGCCGGTAAGTGGCAATAAGGCTCCTATAAGTATAGTATGTCCACCAGCACCTTCTGCAGGGCCAACATATCTTGTAGATTTTGTTGCAATTGAAGTCATAAAGCCGTAGCTTAGTATTCCACCGATAAGAATAGCAGCCACTACGACTTGCAGATACCGGACCCTATTGGGAGTATTTCTTCTATTGCTAGAGCCATTTGTTATTTTCAAGTGGTCTTGACTTCTACTGTTACTGCTAGTATTTGCAAAAACCGCATCACCACCGTGGGTTTTATACATAGCAAGAAATATGTTAAACCACAAAAGACCACTAGCCATGATAAGATACTCGGCCCCAAAGAACATAGCGGATAACCACACCTGCTCGTACAAACCTGAAAGTACTATGAAAGCGAACCAGCTGTCTGTTACTACTATGCAAAACAAAGACAGAGCTTTAAATGTCCAAGGTATTGACCAAGGTCTATCCTTCCAAAGTCCAAAAAGGATTGAAAGAGCAGGAATTGTTAGTACGGCATTCATGATTGGATAAGCAATAAGCACAGCGAACATCGAAACGCTTTCTTGGCTTGAAAAATCCAATAAGCCAATGGTAAGGTAGATCAAGTATGCTATAAAAATGACATTTCCTATGATGCTGGCAAGCAGTACTCTTTTGTTGAATCTATTGTGAAATTGCCGGTAAGTGGCAATAAGGTTATACGCAAAAAAGGGATACCCAGCTAACCAGAGGATGTCTGATACTGATGGAATCGGTGCAGCGACATGATAGACTAGTTCGTAGCTGGCCCAAATTATATCAGCAAATAACCAAAGCACCAGACCTATAGCAAGGCATATGTATGCCATAGAGTGAGAACGGTTGTGAAGAATCTGTCTATATGCTAGTAAAATTCCCAGAGACGCTGCAATGGACGCCGAAGCAATTATTATTAGCTCGGAATAGACAACCCTATCCTCAGTCCCAGAGAAAAAGATTATAGAGTTTGCAGCAGTGGCGGCTACTATTAGACCAAGTAATAATAGACTCGGGGTAATATGATGACTCGCCGTCTTCTGTGCCACGAGCGTATTCCGAGGGTGTCCTATAAGAAACTTGCACCAATTTTTGTTTACATTTGTAACGCTATCTTATTATTATTAGTAATGACTCTGATCCTTTCAAAGAAAGATCAGATATAATAGAAGTATAAACACTGAATGAGATGCTACTTTTATTATTGCCGCATTTTTCTTTAAAAGAACGTCGGGGATACGCTTATACCAATGTGAACGCTTGTGTAGCATTAATTTGTAGAAATCAACAAATCGTGCGACAGGCGCGCTGAGATGAGTAAAAGTCACAAGAAAAGCAATGTTTTACTATTCTATTGTTTCATAACTCTTAAGAACTTAACCTGGCCTAATTAGGCGAAGCTTATTATGAAAGAGTACAAAAAACCAACCGTCAGAC
>DAIUEZ010000066.1:0-9490 GCA_036844865.1 Nitrososphaera sp.
CAAGAAACCCGCCTCTGCTCAGGATTTGATAAAAAGAATATGCAAAGAACTATGAAGCAATTGTATTATCAATGCTAAAGAGGCAAAGACGATGTACGTTTGCCACGGTGAAATCCAATACAGGCATATGTGTGCATGCTTGCAACTATCCAGGAATAAATGGCTCGTCACTGCTTGCAATTAATAGAAGTATTGTACATACACCAACAACAACCATAAAATAATAGAAGGTGAGAGCGCTTGACGGCTTTTCTAAAAAGTCTTCAAAAAATAAGCTTATACTTCCTTGAATGTCTGTCAAAACCGTTATCTTGTTGAAAACGCAAATATTCACATGAATGAATCTGTTTCTCCCGGTTCCAGCAGCGGGGAAGATCGAAGTGGGTACATATGCGAGGAATGCGGCGAGCGATTTCATTCGCTAAATGAATACATTGCACATTACAAGTATTTGCATCCTAGATCGATAGGAACAGCAATCACTTAGGACCTCGCATACAGAAGATAGAAAGAAAATATACGAGAGGAAAATATTCAAGTCTGTTTTTCTTTTTTGTAACTTGATTACTTTTACAATAGGTTACTCTCCGCTTGCTCGTATCATAATTCGGTCAAAAAATTTTTCGATTGGGCCTTTGCCATACTTGCTGCATTCAATCTATATTTTTTCTTCTTATAATATATCGTGCAAGCATAGAGGTGCCTACCACTTGTGCTCCAATAAAACAATTATTGCTGAATATATCAATGAGAAATGTGATCGAGGTTAATTTGTCATTGAATGCCTAGTCCGTTTTGCGTATGAGAGACCGCAGCTTACTCTGCATTTCCTGACTTTCAATTTCACTTTCTTTCAAATTGTGCTGCTGTGTGCCATGTTCTTTGGCTCTTTGAAGAACTTCCTCCTCTGTGTTACCTGTCATAATGTGCGAGCAGTCAAATCCTACTTGGCGACATTCCAATTTATACATATTAAAGATATCACGAAATAGTTACGAGATTATCATATAAGAGTAATGATATTATCTTATATGAAAGATTTAACACATTAAAGTATCAATTTTGGAACCGCGTACTCCTCAAACAGTATATCTGATTTAGCGGCTCTTCCTCTCACAATAATGTAGGGAAATGGTTAAGTTCTATATCGTTACATTCGAGTTTATGAATCCACATACTGCAAAAGATGATAACAACAACAACAAAAGAGATAGAACCAAAGCAAGAGCTGCTAGTGCTATTACCCCTATGGTGGGGGCCATAGTTACTGCAGCAATATTGCTGTCAGGGCTATCCTTCATTGGCAGCTACTCGCAGCCAGTACTGGCACAAATGGATACGACGACTGGAGGTGGCGGTGGTGGCGGAAGCACAGATGGAGCAACTACAGGAGGTAATGCTACTACTGCAGGAGGACCAGCAGGAAATCAGTCTACATCACAGGCACAAATGAACCTCCAACAAGCTCGCACAGCGCTGCAGAATAACGATACCCAGAGTGCAATGATGTACTTGGATATGGCTCTCAGCGCATTAAGCGGTGGTGCACAAAGTAACATGACTGGCAGTACAGGAGGTAATGCTACCGGTATGACTACGGGCGGTGGTGGCGGAAGCACAGGCGGCACTGAAGGTGGCGGCGGACCACTAGCGGGCATATTTGGAGGGGGCGGCCAATAGAAGATCGCATATTAACGCTATCATGAGCCTCTCTTTCTTTTGGTCCAATCCTTTTTTCCTATAGATTTGCAGGGTTTATAGACTTGGTATATTATGCTATTTAGGCTGTAACATAAGAGAAAACAGAATTTGTAGAACGGTGACCGAGCTCGATATAATGTCTTTTGCATGCTTTATCGATTATGACTTGTCATATAGCTCGATTCCTAGCTTGATCATAGCTGGTGAAGATTTGTCCCGTTGCAATATACATTCAGCCACAACCCACATTGATGTCATACTACACCTGCCGGTATCTGGAAAAAGTTACCTGCTAGCGAGATACTATAGAAGATATCAATCCTTTCTTGCATTCTAAAGCAATAGAAGGCAGGCAGTAATACTAAATGATATGTCATACACTACTATTCATGATAGATGCGAGCCTGTTGAGACTGGAGATCGACGATCAAGAAGAAAATGTTCAACCTCCTATGGTATGTCCAAAATGCGGCAGAACCACGAGATTTGGCGGCCACTGTGAATGTGAACAGATTTTTTGGTAACACAAATAGATGGCAGAACCATTAGATAGATAAGAGAAATCACGATTAGAAATATAGAAATTCGGTCGTCATAAAATACCGTATAGTTAAGATTCATTTATTGTCAATCATTACAATGTACAAATGAAGCTTACTCCCTCAGATGGTAAATAATCTTGCATCTTAATTGATACAAGAGTCCTGTAACCTATTTTTAGCATGAAGTCAATACTTTAGTCAGATGAGTGACAAACCTAACGACGATCCTAAGAAATCTGCACATAGAGTAGTGGAGCATAATGAAAAATTCAACGTTCCTGTTCAAACCGAAAAGGAGGAGGCAGAAGTCTTTGAAAATACATTACCAGAAAATATGGCTAATGAGCAGGAGATCCGTCGCAAGAAGGAAGGAAATGCGTAACGAATCAATTCTAAGCCGCTAGTAGTATTCCTATATACTCTTCACCAATTACTCTTACACGATTGGAGCAAATTGAAAGATAGGGTTGATAATATGCCTTACAGACAGAGGATGACGAATTGAGTGTGAGAAAAAGCAATAAAACGTTTATGCGGACAACTTATGTTATCTAATGGCAATAGGAGGGGTTCCTGTTGAGGCCATACGTATCAGATCATTTAAATTGTGAATTGATGTATCGATATTTGAAGATATACTAAGTTGAATAAAAAGCTGCGTGAGAAAAGCAATAACAGAAAAAACGAGGCTATGCGGGGCAATAAACCCGTTTTAAGCTACCTTGATGCAAAGATTGCCGAAGAACTGCTAAACAATGCTTTTATCTCTTCTACGGATATATCAAAAAAGCATAAAGCTCCTCTTTCTACTGTTCAGAGAAGAAGGAGAATTTTAGAAAATACCATTTTGACAAGACGATATGAAATTGATCTTAGAAAGCAAGGATTTCGTATTTGTGAAATCACTGTAATTCCTCAAAATGGATCTGGCAAAGCAATCATTAATGGGATCTTCTCAAAGTACTCAAATCACGTCCTTTCTATCACAGTGAAGATCGATAGTGCCGTAATCTTGACAGTATTGGCTTACTTTAAAACAACGGCAGAGGTACACGACATGATGGTAGGCATTCAATCTTTGCCTGGGGTGCAGCAGGTCAAGTTTGCAGAAACTGTAGAGATAATTAGGAATAAAAGGAATGAAATAGGCAAGACGGTAGTGCACTCAGCATTTCGATGAAACATAATCATCTACCGAAGGGCATATGTGCCTCTGCTTTCTCTGCACGATAGAGATATCGTTGCATCAGCATATTAATAATTAGCTCTTTGTAGTTGTTAATTGTTTGTGGATATAGAAAGGAACTTGACAGTAAACATTCGATCATTTTTTGTTCATCGACAAACTGACGTCCTTTTTTATAAAAAAATTCAATAATACATTCTGGTAGATGTTACGTCTAGCTTTATTTATGACGGATACTACCAAGTGCTTTGGAAATATGATGCGATTTCCTATGGAACGCCTGTATAATGAGCAAAAAAATTACAAGTTATATTCTGAGAAGGCATGTGATGCCTCTGATAATATTTCCTGCGTAGAATTAGGCCGAAAACAAGTAGCACTGTGTCGACACAGAATTATCCTGTACGATGGCAGTAAACAGACTGTTATTCAGGAGTTTCAGAATGAAAATTATTCTTTTAAAAGATGGATAAATCATTTGCCTGATAAAGAGCTCATCGCAAGTTCTAGAGATATTTTGTTCATTACTCCTTTCAAATATTGTTGTAATGTTGCATCTATAAAGCACGATTTCCAAAACAAGGTTATTATAACTACAACAACACCAACTAGTATCTTTCCAGATATTGTAAAGAGGGAAAAAAGGTCTGAAAACTAGAGGTAGTACAGAGATTATCGGCTTGATTCTTCAAGCTGTGGAATCCGAAGCACTCACACGCTCTAAAATAATGTATCAGGCGATCCTCAACTTCAAGCAGGTCACTAGTTATACTGCTTTACTCACAGAGGAAGGCTTGCTGACATATCTTGAGCGGGATAGAAAATATGCCATCACAGACAGAGGCAAACAATTTCTAAAACTATTTAAAGAAACCAACAAGTTGCTAACTACTTCTTATGACGATATGGCAGAAGTCAACGTTGAACAAAACATACAGCAAAGGGAGGCGGCATTGCATAAGTAACAACTGCAATGAAAAGAGAGGTTTTAGGTGTGGATGCACAGTAGAGTGGCCACTTGATACGATCAAGTTCACGGACTGTTCAGCAGATTCGCAGGAACAGGTGTTGAAACCATATTACGAGAGACTGATATAATATTTCTGTTCGTATTCCAACGGTTCACAAAAAACCAAACTGGAGGAAGTTTTTTCTCATGACTGAACTGAACGAGGATTCTTTGAAGTTTGCTCTGTACTCGTCTTTCAAATATTTCAAAATACTAAATTATCTTGAAGTAAGAGCAACGTAACCCAGATACTTTATCATATGTCATCGCCAAGCTAGCATCCGCAATTTTTGCATTAATAAGCAGTCGATGAAACCTAGGATTTGGAGTACAAATTTGTCTCATTTTTTCTCATGACTATTTCTGTGTCTTTAATCCCTGTCTAAAATTTGAACCGGGCAGGCCCTTACAAGCTGCTTGAACTTCACTGCATCTTTTTTGCTACCTACTATTGATCCATAATGCATCGGAATTGCCAGTTTCTTTGGCTTTATCTTTTCATTTACTGCTTTGGCCGCTTCCTCTGCAGTCATGACGTAGGTTCCCGATACAGGTACTAGTGCTACGTCTGGTTCAGTGGCACTCATTTCTGGAATGTCGTCAGTATCGCCGGTATGATATATTCGCATGTCATTTAAAGTTATGATAAAACCGACCTTTCTATCTGCCTTTGGATGGAAATCCTTGTTGGTATTATACGCAGCCACCGCCTCTATTTGCACGCCCTGAACAGTCAGCCTATCCCCCGGAACAACTTCTTTTGTTTCTGCCGCCTTGACATTTTTTAACTGCTCAATGCACTCCTTGGCAGCCACAATCGTAGTATTCTTGCCCATAATATGCTTAAGATCATCCATACTAAGATGGTCAAAATGATTGTGAGAGATAAAAATAATGTCAGCGTCATTTTTGTTGTGGTAGGACTGGGAAATTTGGTAAGGGTCAATATAAATAATAGTCTTGTCGCTGATTGCCAGCTTGAAGCCATCGTGGCCAAGCCAATGAAACCTGACTCCATTAAAGTCCAACATATATCACGACCACCAATATATCTTGGCGCGAAGAATTTTATTTAAAGGTGATCCTTGGGATTGATTTTTGGATTTGCTATGATCAGATTATCTTTATGAAGGCTTAGTACCAGAACCTGATTGGCTATGAGCCTACGGCGTAGATTAGTGTCTATCGTCGCTACTGCACACCGCTGAGCCATCGCATATTCAATTATAGAGTCGTCGACGTGCTTTGAAGGTGGAGCGGCTATTATCTTGAACTTTGTTCTCGCAAGTTCAAGGGCTGTTTTTGCAAGACGAGATCTCTTGGGACCTGCATTTTGAGCCAGCCTCTCTAGCTCTACTTGTACTATGTCGGGGACAAGGAAGTCAACTCTGCCAAGCTGCGACTCGATCTTTGCTAGCCGCTTTATTGGCTTTGAAACAAGGACTATTAAGAAACTCGTGTCACATAAAACTCGCATATACTATGCGGCTATTCCCGAGCCAATCAGACGCCATCTCTCCGATATTCTCCTGCTGATAGCGACTCTGCTCTTGGGCATCAAGCATACAGGCTTTTTTAGCTTTACTTCAATCTTGCTGTCCTTTACGTTTGTAACGTAACCACTGGCTGCCGCTGTGCCTATGTTAACTCTGATTGGCTCTTTTGCCTTTAGAGGTTCAACCTTGACCATTTCCGCAGTGCCGACTGCCGTATCAAAAAGGACTACCTCTATCGTGATATCTTCTACATCTTTTGGCAGCGTGCCTGGTTTACCTACCACAGAGCCAATAAGTGAGTCGCTTTTTGTAAATGTGGGGTCGAGCTTGGTACCTATCGCAACGAGCCCTCCTGGCCGGACTGACTCGACAAGCCCTGCTCCCGTACCAAGCGTTGAAACTTCAGAGGAAATCGGATCATATTTACCCTTTTTTTCATCCAAGACTCCAGGACGAATCTCAATTTCATCTGCAATATTTAACTGACCCTGCACTAGCGCGCCGCCGATGATCCCTCCTTTGACCTGCTTGATTGGACTTCCCGGCTTGTTGACATCAAACGAACGCAACACATGCATTACTGGTTCAGCATTCTTTATCCTTACCGGTGTCTTGATAGTTTTTTCAATAGCTTCGATGAGTGCGTCAATGTTGAGCTTATGCTGGGCTGACACCGGAATTATGGGCGCCTTTTCTGCGATGCTTCCACCGACAAAGTCTTTGATCTGCTTATAGTTGTCAAGCGCCTCTTCGTATTCGGCAAGGTCTGCTTTGTTTTGTACAAGAACGATCTGCTGTATGCCAAGCACAGAGAGAGCAAGTAAGTGCTCCCTTGTCTGTGGCTGCGGCACTTTTTCATTAGCAGCCATTACCAAAATTGCTCCATCCATTAAAGCTGCGCCAGAGAGCATATTTGCCATCAAGCTTTCGTGGCCTGGCGAGTCTACAAAACTCACTACACGGAGAAGCTCACTTTTTCCTCCGCAGTTACTGCATTGGGGTTGAGTACCATAGGATACAGGTGGGGGACATTTAGGGCATTTATAAAATGCCGCATCTGCGTAGCCGATCTTGATGGTAATACCTCTTCTAAGCTCCTCGCTATGAGCGCTAGTCCAGACTCCTGTGATGGCTTCAACAAGAGTCGTCTTGCCATGGTCCACGTGGCCTGATGTGCCAATGTTAACGCATGGCTGATATCCATATTCGTTGATATACCAATCTGGCAGGGTCTCTTTCCAATGCAACAATTAGTATCCTAAAATTCCCAGAGATATTAAGGTACGGAACTACTAATGCTTTTTACTTGCTGGTTCTGTTTGTGTTTCGCTCCTTTCGACAGCTTCTTGTTTTTCTGGCAGTACGCCTTCAATTAGCATTGAGTTAATCTGATAGATTTCTTCTGTCACCATGTTTCCTCTGACTAGCTTTCTGACTCTAGCCTCGCTCCTATTACCGACACCTGTTGAAAGCAGAACATACTTTTTGACTCCGCCGTGTACATCGGCCCGCATCGGAGTGCCAGACTTGTCGCTGCCGCCCGTTATCTTTAGCTTACCGCCAACTACGCCTACAATAGAAGAATCAATGATGCTACCTACCTTTGTTCCCAAAAGTGGCTGCGCCGCCCTATCTTTGAGCTCTTGAGCGATAGTCTTTCCCTTTCTATCTGAGATTATCAGTTTGAATTGAGCCAACTAAAAAAAGGCATGACCAAGGTTTAATTAATCTTTGGCTAAAATTGCTCTCTCTTCTACTGGTAATAGGATAGATAGAGAGGTCGATTTTTTCAGACGGGACAGCACATCTGCAATCCATGAAAAAATTCCACCATTTTCTAATGAATTTTAAGGCAAGAGAAGGGGAAGGTTTGAATATCAAACTAATTATTATAATATGTACAAGCAACAATTCACTGTCAAATGATTAAAACAGTTAAAAGTTATTTTTGAGAATTAATTTTTGTTGAAAGAAGAAGAAAGAGAAGTTATTTATTGCCCTCGCTGCGGATTTGAGATGAAGCATATGCAGGCCTGCCATATGATATGTCCAAATTGTGGTGCACATTTGGACTGTAGCGAGAAAGGTTTAACATGGTAATCAAAAAGGGTTTCTGTCCCAGCTCATTTGGAAGTTTTCTGAAATATCAACCGCCTTGCCTTTCATTATTTCGATGTAATCATCGTATGATGCAAAGAACCCACAGTGTCTGCATCTTACTTCGGTCATTTCATCATTCACTTCTGCTTTCTTGCTACAATCTGGACATTTTGCTTCAAGCATCTGCGTAATATTGCATTAAGTACGCGTATTATTAATAAATAATGCTTCTTCGACAATGGGTCATCATCGATTGGAATAAAAGCATGGGAACGTAATAGCTACTCATGGTTTTTGATAATTATCCCAATTATTTAGTCATATCTTTCTTATTTGTTACAGCAATGATATGGAGTTGAATTATTAGTGGATATATTGTAATTTCGAGGTTAACTCGACTGTTAATCAATGAGAAAATTTTTTATCAGGTTACATTAAACTCTGCGAAGCAATAAAGTCAAAACATGACAATCATGTACAATACGTCTGATACTGTATGAGTTCTAATTGCAGAAAAAGAGTTGCATTATAGATTTTCCAAGAAAATTAAAGCGACAGCAAAATGAGAGGTGGACCTTTTTGCAATTCTCCTTATCCTTTTACTATGTGAGTCTTTTTTTAAGAAAGAGCACGATACGAGAGTGATAATAGATGCTCTCAAAAGCAAGCAACCGCACATTAAGATGATATCGTTAATAAAGTGTGGAGGCCGTTAGATTGATGTTTGACAAGGATAGGGAATGTCTACAGGCGGTTCCATGGCGTGATATCTGATAGGCCCACCAATTTCAGCTGGGTAAAAGAGGGTAAGTTGGCCGGCTCAGGGCTCCCATTAACCAAGGAGCAGTTTAAGTGGGTTGTTGACAAAGGCATTGCGTCTATTGTCACAGTAAGAGAGATACCTCTTCCTTCCGAATGGTTTGACGGTGGTGACATCGATTACTTGCATCTAATGGTGGAGGACTATGGCGCGCCGACATTGGAAGTTCTAGATGAAGCAGTGAACTACATTGATAACAAGATTCGTAGCGGTAAGGCAGTTTTGGTTCACTGCGCTGCGGGAAAGGGAAGGACCGGTGCGTTGCTTGCAGCATATATGATAAAAATAGAGAATCTCACTGCAGAGCAAGCAATAGAAAAGATAAGGCTTATGAGACCTGGCTCTGTGCAGTCAACAACTCAGGAAGTTGCTCTGTCCATGTATGAAAAGTATCTGAAGAGTAAGAAGCATTGACACGCTATTGTTCTTGTTGTTATTCTGGCACCGAGTCTGCTATGAGTTGACCATTCTGAACCTTCACAAACAGGTAGCGATTGTCTTTGAAGATGAGAGTAAGCTCACCCTTCTTTTCCTCAACGTCGAGCAATTCCTGTCCCTTAATACCATCAAATTTGACCATTTCTATAATAATGCGTAATTGGATCTATTTAGATTTAATCAGTTTGCAAGCATTAT
>DAIUEZ010000067.1:0-9416 GCA_036844865.1 Nitrososphaera sp.
TGGCTGAGGAGGCTGCTCTTCATTGGGAGGCTGCTCTGGCTGAGGAGGCTGCTCTGGCTGCTCATGGGGAGGATTGTCCTCGCTTATGGCATCTTCTGTTGTTAGAGTAGAGCTAGAGGTCTCATCGTCATCACTACTATCTTCAGACGCTTCATCATCCTCAGCATTCTGTTCTTGGCTGTCTACTATGTTAACTTGACCATCCTCAGCTTCAGCATTCTGTTCTTGGCCGTATACCCTGTTATCAAATGATAAATTATGCATGTAAGAATAATATTGGATGGTTCCGGAAAGCAAAAGGATAATACAAGTGAAAGACTTCAAAGAATAATAATTATAATTACTCGTTATTAGAGTGAGAATTGTTATTACCTTACAAGCTAATTCTCTTGCAAGAAACACCGACTCATGTAAAACCAATCAATAATAAAAGCATATACTGTCCTCAACGTGTAGTAGGAATTTGCCATTTCTATATATATACCCGCTAAACTTATTTGAATATATTCTGATGAGCAAGGAAGTCGACAGAAAAAGAATTCACCCTTCCTACCAGCATGAGACCAAAAGTGAGGAAAATGTAGCAATGCAAGCAAAGAGACTATTCAAAATATACGAGTCTGCTGCTGGAAGAGTGGTAGCACTAAGAGATGTCAGTTTCAAGGTAGAAAAGGGTGAGTTTGTAGCTATCGTTGGACCTTCCGGGAGTGGTAAATCAACGCTTTTGAATATGATTGGCGCTTTGGACAGACCAACTTCTGGAAGGGTTTTCATTGGAGGTGTCGATATTTTCTCATTAAGCGATTCTGAAATTGCAACTATACGAAACAGAATGATTGGCTTTGTCTTCCAGTCTTATAATCTAATTAATAGAACTACGGTTCAAAGAAATGTTGAGCTACCCGCGATAATTAAAGGCATGAGCCGCAGCAACCGCATTCGGCGCGCAAAAAAACTTCTTGAAATGCTGGGTATAGGAGACAAAGCCAATTTCAAACCCTCCAATTTAAGTGGAGGACAGCAACAGCGCCTAGCCATAGCCCGAGCATTAATGAATAATCCTACTATAATTCTTGCAGATGAGCCAACTGGCAATTTGGACACCAAGACTGGAAAGGAAGTCTTTAACTTTCTCCGCATTCTTTCGCAAAAGTACAGAAGAACTATTGTTATGGTAACTCATAATCCTGAGCTTGCAGAAGCCACTGATAGAGCCATCTACATTAAAGATGGAACAGTTGAAAAAGAGGTTTTGAACCACTGATAAACCAAAGAACAACTTCAGTGTTTGATTGGGTTGGGTCGGATTGCTCCCTTAATGCAATGCCGCTTGCGCAGATGTCTGTTTTAATCTGCCTGCAACTTCTAGACCAACAAGGGCAAAAAACCAAAAGAAAAGAAGAGAAGGACTTGCGTGCTAAATGAATATCCAGGAGATCTTCTTATTATCATTTGATGCTTTAAAGGATAGAAAAGTAAGATCAATCCTTACTATACTCATGGTTGTAGTTGGAAGTAGTCTCATGGTTGCGCTTAATGGACTTAGTGCCGGTTTTGGAAAGTTCATTGACGAATCCTTTAGTTTGCTTGCTCCAAATATACTATTTGTGTCAAGTGCTCAGCAGGATCAGTCCGCCTCTGGTCCTTTTGGAGGTGGTGGAGGTCCACCACCTGCTCCTAAGATTACACTAAACGCTGCAGTTGAGACTAGGATACGCTCTCTTCCTTTTGTAAGCGATGTCATCTCATCTTATCAAGGTCAAGTACAGCTAGAATCATCCGGCAAGACTCTTTCCACCTCTGTCTTTTCTATTGATCCGACCAAGCTCAACGTTATAGCACCCACTATAGAATATGAAGAAGGTTCTGCAATACGCTCAAATGATCCTTCTGCCATTTACATAGCTGACCAGATAGCCTATCCACCAGGTGAGAACTCACCTTTTGCAACCTTAGGTCAAACGATGAGAGCTACGTATTCATTCGTTGATGAAAATGGCAACCAGCAAGAAGAGTCTAGAAGCTTTGTGGTAAGAGCAATAATGAAGCCAACGGGTAATCCAACAATTGATAACGCAGTTGTATTCAATGAAGATGCAGGAAACGCTCTAATGCATAAATCTGGCAAGTTTGACGGTTTCTTGGTAGCTGCAGACTCAGGCGAGTTTGTAAATAACGTTGAAGAGGAAATAAGGAAACTATATGGAAATGATATAGGCATCACATCTCCAGAGGCTATACTAGAGACGATAAGGCAGTTTACAGGTGGGTTTACGGTTTTCATACTAGGAATTGCACTTGTAGCCCTTCTTGTAGGAGCAGTAGGAATCATTACGACTCTCTATACATCAGTAATGGAAAGGACAAAGGAGATAGGCACTATGAAGGCTATTGGAGCGCAAAATAGTAACGTCCTCAGCCTTTTCCTGGCAGAAGCTTTGATGATAGGCATTCTTGGAGCCACTTCTGGACTGCTTGCAGGTATCGCCGGAGGCTATGTGTTGACTGCGGGAATAGGCTCAGGTGGTGGATCTGATGGAGGTGGCGGGAGTAATGGTCCACCGAATATATCACCTGTCTTTCTTCCTACCGACTTAGCAACTGTATGGGGTATATCTGTTGGTCTCAGTCTTATTGCAGGCATATATCCCGCATGGAAGGCATCAAGGCTATCTCCCATTGTGGCCCTTAGAAGAGAATAATTTCATCCTAGTCATCATTGAATGGCTCGGTTCTATGAAATCTGTAGCGTTATCGTAAAATTCCATTAAGAGAGATGTGAGAGCGTCTCTACAATAACCCTCATAATTTTGAGCTAAAGTTCTATGTACAAAAAACTACTAAACGATACCTTATTGCAATATTTTTTAGACTAGCTCTTCAAAACCATATTGAACAATTGACGTGCGGCCATCTTGGGGTGGTGTAGCGCAAGCTTCATCATATTGAATGTAGTAAAATCTGCTTTGATAAAATCCAAAAATTCTTGAACTGTCATATCCCTGAGAATTTCGATCTCTTTATCCCATTCCTCGTCGGTCAATCCAAGCCAGCGCATCTGCACCTTAAGAGCAGAGTGTATCTTGGCCTCTGCCTTAGACCGCCATAATCGTTCATATTCTAGCAAAGACTCCTTATCAGAGTTCTGCGAAAGCGAGTCAGCTCCAACCTTCCCAGCAAGCCTCCCAAACTCTATCGCGTAACGTATACCTTCCAGCACAAGCGGATTTGATTGGCCAGCCGAATCGCCGACCATTAGCAGCCCATCCGCAATACTAGTTCGCCTTGTGCCTTCATTTGGTATAAATCCATAATGCAATTCTAAAGGTTGTATCTTCCCATACCTGACCGTATCAAGTGGCTTGAACCTTTTTTTAATTATTTTGTGCAACTTTTCCAGGGGCTCTACGTTTGATTCTGGTCTGCCGATGCCCACACCAATTCTAACCCTATTTGCTGATAGAGGAAATAGCCATGCATAACCAGCATCTGAATACTTTTGCCCTACCATGAGAACCCACGTGGTGCTGTCAATATCGTCGCAGTAGCATTCATATTCTGCACCTACTCCAAAGCGTTTCCATTCGCCAGCCACCCCAGCCTTGCGTCCAACAGACGTGCTAAAGCCGCTGGCATCTATGACTAAAGTGGACCGCAAAGTTGACATCCGCTGAGATATGCTTGCCTTCATATCGGTCACTGCTTGGCCGTCTTTGATAACATCAATTACATTACTCTTTACCATTAAATGAACGCCCTCCTTCGCTGCAAGAAAAGCAAGATGCTGGTACGTTGCTCTTATGTCAAGCACACATGATTTAGGGACATCACCTATTATGAGGACATCATTGGAAGGTGATACAAAGCGGTAATTCTGAATTGGGTTGTAAAACTTACTTGGTATACCGAGCCTCTCCATTTCAGAAATCCATGTCACGCCGCTCGTCCTGATGTTGTGTGCAATAGATTGGTCCTTTTCAAAAAGAACTACTTTTGCTCCACCTTTTGCCGCAGCGTACGCAGCAGAAAGCCCTGCAGGTCCTCCTCCAACTACTGCAATATCAAACCTTTCTTCTCGTTCTTCTCCCATTATTTTTTTGTCACCCTGTAGTAAAGGAGATGCCATCAAAGCGCATATACGGCAATATTGATCCATAAATCGCTTTTCGCTCCGCTGATATGCCATTTAATTGACGCAGCGCCTGAAACACATTGCCAGCCACCATAACTTCCTTCACTGCATGCTTTATTGTGCCATTCATAATCAGCTGGCCACCTTTTACGACGCCCGAAAAATCACCATTAACCGGATTTACGTTGCCAGAAAACCTGCTTATCATTATACCCTTGTCTATTTCAGACACTAGTGTGTCAACACTTGATCTCATGGGCTTTACTAGAAAATTTGTTGTCGACACAGTTGGCGGCGAGCTTGTCGATCCACCTGCGTTTCCTGTGCTCCTTACGCCATCTTTACTTGCTGTTTGCGTATTGTATAGAAACTTTTTGAGGATGCCCCTTTCTATTACAACATTTTTTCGATGGAAAACGCCTTCTCTGTCAAAGCTTGATGCATTAAGTCCCTCCACATTAGTTGCGTCATCTTCTACTGTCAGCAAATCAGCTGCTACCTGTTTTCCTATCTTCCCTGCAAAGTGGCTGGATTTCTTCTGCACAGCATCCGAATTGATGGCATGAGCAATTACTTCTTCTATCATTTCGTTTGAAGCCATGGGTGTTAGCAGCATTTCTCCCTTGAAGCTTTCTTCTATTTTGCGTGTACCAAGCGACTTGACTACCGTCTTTGCAAACTCGGTTGCAGTATTGCACACATCAATGTCTTTGATATAATGCGAGCCGCCAACTTGGTAATCAAAACTTGAGATTTCAGTCTCTTCTATTGCCATGCCCATAATTGACCACGAAAAGATGCTTGTCTTTTCTTTCAGCTCTATCCCATTAGAATTTGCAACTGCGTGCATGGCCACTTCAGCGCTAAAGTTGCCGCTGTCGACGCTTACCCTAGTGTCATATAATTTGGCAGATTTGAGCATATCGGCTGCCATCCTTGCAGCATCTGATGTCTGAAATGAGTCCGCATTTCTATCGTATAGACCCCTGAGTGACTTTGACTTTGACTTTGACTTATGTGGAAGGACATTGTGTCTGTCCTTTGGACTCGCTCGTGCAACCTTGATCGCCATAGCCGCAGCATCTCTTATTTTGCTTTTGGTTAAATCATTGGTAGAGTAAAAGCCAATCGAGCCATCAAGCACGATCCTAATGCCAATAGACTGTGTACTCTGTGACTTGGCCTGCTTAATGTCGTTATTCTCTATGAAGATCTCTGATTCATTGTTGTTAGCCCCATATGCCTCTGCGTCACTTGCTCCAAGAGCCTCTGCCTGCTTTATCGCATATCGTAAAAGATCTAGAATCACTCTTGTAGTCCTCCAATCATTGCTGTGCATCTGATGTGTGGCCCGCCACCATCAACCTTAGCAGGTTGATACTTGCCGCAGTAGCCTGTGCCAATATCATATTGAAACTCGTTACCTACCATGTCCACTGATTGAAGCACCTCAAATGCATTGCCTGAGATGCTTGCGCCCCTCAGCAGCTCTTTCATCTCGCCATTTTCTATCAAGTATACCTCTTCAGCGCCAAACATGAATTCGCCATTTGCATCTGCCTGCCCATTTCTAGCACCCTTGATAATATATCCCTGCTTGGTTTCTTTTATCATATCATTTAGCTTATCTTCACCTGGCTCAATGTACGTGTTCCGCATGCGGATAAGGGGCTCATCGCTGTACTGGAAGGCCCGGGAGTTGCCGGTAGAATCTGTGTCAAATATCAGCGCTGACTCGCGATTATGCAGAAACGATTTTAGTGTGCCCTTGTCAATTATTGCAATCCGCCCTGCCGCAACGCCTTCGTCGTCGACTATTATTGTTCCACCTGCATTGCCTGCTATTTCGGACTTGCCGCTGTCAACCAGCGTGACAAGATCACTTGCTACTTTGCGCCCTATCTTGTCTTTTACCACTGAGCCCGAAAGCACAAAGTCGGCCTCAACTGTGTGACCTATTGCCTCATGCGATAGGAGCCCTACCATAGCAGGATCCAAAATCATTGTGGTCTTTTTACCGCTCACGTGTCTAGCATCTAGAAGCCTGGCCGCTCTTCCCGCTGCCGTACGTGCATATTCTAGGTGGCTCTTCTTTTTTAATAAGTCGTCCCACCCGCCAGTGACACCAACCCCTTCATGGGCTGTCGCACTCTGACTTGCTTTTCTCGCTATTGCTGTTACGCTGAACTCTGGCTTTGAATCATAAATCTCAATGTCAGCGCCATCGCTGTTTACAATGACCTTGTAATCAAGCGTATCCCGGTATGTGCAAGAAGCGGTCTTGACTTCTCTGTTGCTCCGAGCCTCCTTTTCTGCTTCCTTTGTAACTTGCACTTTCTGCTCAATGCTAACATCTGACAGATTATTATCGCTGTTGCCTGCAGTTCTAAAAGTGCCTGTGATCATTTTAGATTCAATGAGTCCTTGGACCTTGTTTTTCTTGGTTTGGGCAAGTATGCGTGCGGCTGACACGGCCTCGTTAAAGGATTGCTTTAAGGCCTGGCCCGAGGTATCGCTTGTGCTCGTAAAGCCCCAGCAGCCATCTACGAGAACCCTAATTCCGCAGCCAGCATTTTCCACTACTCTTATCCTTTCAAGTTCGCCGTTGATAAAATTGACCTCACTTGTAACCCTTGACTGATAGCGTGCTTCGACATAAGTGGCGCCATGTGAGGTTGAAATTAATAACCTTAGGCTGTCGGCTACTTGTGCACCATTTTGCATCATTCCATCTGAAGAGAGAGATATGTAGGTATATCTGTATCTTTTTCTTTGGATACTTATATGGAACCAAAGTCTTTATAGTTGAATGCTAATGAACAGCTTATGTTGACTTTTGCAAACCTATTCTTCTTGTTCTTTTTGTTATGATCGAGATCGATGGATTTTTCTTGGCTCAGTGCGCATAAAATTCTTTCTGGATTAAAGGAGCAGCAATAACGTCATGCCTGTTGAAATAACTCACAAATTTATACAAGGTGATATTAAGCGAATGTTCCTACTAGGGTGTAAGGATTCTCCTTTCCTTATCTCTGCCTACTTTCTTTTCGAGTTTTGTAGGGTTTGCTTTTTAGTATCTCGAAGGACATGAGGAAGAAGGATTTTCTTACCAATTTACTATACTAATGCCTTTCTAGGGCTTGCTAGCCCCGTAGTAAAAATATTTCTTGTCATAGAGGACTTGAAGCAGCTAGGGACCTACAGTTATATCCTGTCTTATCCTTGCAGGAAGTAGAATGGATCTTATCCCGGCTATTCCAGCCCCTGAATTCAAGGGGATAACAGACTGGGCGAACTCTCAGCCGCTATCAATTAGAGGCTTGAAGGGCAAGGTCGTGCTCATAGATTGTTGGACATATACCTGCATCTTTTGCCTCCGGACTATACCTATCATGAGGCGACTACAGCAAAAATATGGGAAGTATGGACTACAAGTGGTTCAAGCTCATTCTGCTGAATATCAGTTTGCTACCGACCATGCCAACATACGGCGCGCTCTTTCCAGATACAATGTGGGTGACATTCCAGTTGCATTTGATATTCACAACAAGACCTGGGAAGCTTATGGCAATATGTATTGGCCAAAACATGTCTTTGTTGATCACAATGGACTTATACGTTTTGAGCATGCTGGCTACGGTGGCATAGAAGATTTTGAAGATGTTGTTGTCGAATTACTTGAAGAGGCAGGAAACAAACCAACTGAAGTAAAAGAGCAGGAGGATCCGAAGGATGAGATTTATGATGTATATGGCATGCACTTTTATGGGGTGGCGCCTGAGGTATGCGTAGGTTATTCACGCTTGCGGCGCTTTGGCAATAACCAGACAGTCAAGCCTGATGGTGTAAATCTGATGGTCGATCCTGGCGTGCATGATGTTAATCTCGTATATCTCCGTGGGAGCTGGATATGGCAGCGTGAGGGAGTACAGTATAGACCTGGCGGTAAGGATCAAAATCCTGCAGTAATAATGAAATACAATGCTGCCAAGCGAGTGCACGGCATAATCGGCACATCTGATGGCAAGCCTGGGAAGATGGAGATCAAGCTTGATGGTAATCCACTGAAAAAAGAACAGCTAGGTAGAGATGCCGAGCTTGCGGACGACACAAGCATTGTCAGCATAGAATGGCCGTTCATGTACAATTTGGTTAGAGCAGAAACGCCCGAACTGCGCGAAATAGAGATTATCCCGCGCTCCGATAATTTTGTATTTTACACCTTTGTCTTCGGTTAGACTATGTGTGGAAGCAATAATGCCGACTCGCTATTCTTCTTGGCATGCATACTACTATTCATTGACCATCAAAAAAGTGCAGAAGTAGAAAAGGAAAAGTTAGTAGTGAAGCACGGTTTGTGCACCTGTATTACTAACTTTTTTATTTCTGCCTTTTCTATTTATCCGCTATGCAGGAAAACCCACTGGAACTTACCGAAGGAAGCATTGCACCTGACTTTGAAATGAGAGACAAGCATGGACAGACAAGCAAGCTATCCGATCTTCAGGGTAAAGCAGACGTTGTAGTCTATTTCTATCCTGAAGATTTCACTCCTGGTTGCACTACAGAAGCAACCGAATTTACCCGAGACTATGAAAAGTTTAAAGACGCTGGCATTGAGATTGTTGGTATATCACCTGATGATGAGGCCTCGCACGAAAAGTTTCGTCAAAACATGGGCATCCCTTATTCTCTTGTAGCCGATACTAAAAACGAAGTCTCGAAAAAATATGGCGTTTATGGGCATAAGAAATTCATGGGAAGAGAATACATGGGTATTAACAGGTCGACCTTTCTTGTTGACAAGACCGGCAAGATAGTCAAGATCTTCAAAAAGGTTAGGCCTTCAGGTCACAGTCAAGAAGTGTTCCAGGCACTCAGAGGCTAAGCATGCTTGCCAAGTGATTAAATTCTGACATAGAGTATTTATCGCCCGCTTTCTGTCATATGTACCCGAACCTATCTTAGTCAATACTCTCATCGTCTCATTATGGACAGGCTGCGATAAAAATTCCGCCAATCTATTTACCTTTAAATAACTTTCTATTGCTTTTTTCACTGCTTGGTATCAGTAAAGAGCATTTGCGAGTGCCACTGTCACAAGAAATACGGCGATAGGTCGATATGCGGTAAATGCGTCGACAGACATAAGACATCGCCATACTATAACATTATGAAAAAATTTGATTAACATATGATGAGCGAAGTAGAACCTTATTTTCCTCTCTATCTAACAAAAGACGCAAAAACTACACTGTTTGATTTGGTATACTTTGTATTAATG
>DAIUEZ010000068.1:0-4569 GCA_036844865.1 Nitrososphaera sp.
GAAGATAAGGATCCTCGACAGCACTTTGAGGGAAGGTGAGCAGCATCCTGGCGTCTCATTCACGATTAAGCAGAGAATCCAGATCGCGTGGATGCTTGACTCCTTTGGCGTCGACCAAATAGAAATAAGTCCTGTGGTGTCGCCAGATCACTTTGAAGCAACAAAGACAATAATCAAGCAGGATCTGCGCGCAGATATCCTGGCGCATACTCGCGCAATCAAGTCCGATGTCGACATCGCAATTGATTGTAACGCAACTTGGATTGCAACCTACATGGGGATTTCCGACATACACTTGTCTGCAAAGCTAAAGATAACACGTGAAGAGGCCAAAATAAGAGCATTAGAAGTTGCAGATTACATCAAAGCACATGGGATGAAGGCAAGATTCACAATGGAAGACGCTAGCAGGACAGAGCCAGAGTTTCTCTTAGAAATGTGCAAAGAGATGAATAAACGTGGCATTGAAAGGATAAGCATACCTGATACTGTAGGCATAATGCGGCCGCGGGGAATGTATAATTTAGTAAAGATGGTATGCGACAACATCGATACAACCAAGACATCTATTGACGTACACTGCCACAACGATGTTGGTCTAGCGCTTGCAAATGCGTTAGCAGGATGCGAAGCAGGTGCTGATCAGATTCATACTACTATAGATGGCTTTGGTGAGCGCACAGGAATTCCAAGCCTAGCAGAGGCAGCAGTAGCATTAACTCTCATTTACAAGTCAAATAACAACCTAAGATTACACATGCTAAGGGATCTTTCAAAGACCATTGCGGAATATGTCGACCTGCCGATCACTGAATCAAAACCTATAGTAGGCGATAGTGCATATAAGCACAAAGCCGGCACTCACCTCGCTGCGATATTGCATAATCCTTCCGCCTACGAGATCATAGAACCGAGGACGGTTGGCAACAGGCGAAAGATTGTCTTTGGTGAGCTTGCAGGAAAGAACGGTGCCGCTTACCTTTTATCCTTACTTGGCCTTAAAACAGGCAAGGAGGAAGCTGAAACTCTCGCTTACGGCCTAAAAGAGCTAAGGATGGGTGACATACTCGAGCTATACCTTGACGACAGACTGGAGAGAAAGATACTTAATGATGCTCCCGTAAAACTAAGTCCAGCAAAGGAGTAAATTCAGAAACATGGTAAAGTGTCCAGAATGTGATGCAGAGATCAAGATACCTTCTGACTCAATAGAGGGAGAGATCGTAACCTGCCCCGATTGCGGTGCAAGCTATGAGCTTGTCAAGTCGTCGGATGGCCTTGGTATAAAACCGGCTCAAGTTGTCGGTGAGGACTGGGGCCAGTGAGACAAGAAGAAGAAGAACAACAAAAACCACCCAATCAAACATCATTGTCGTCGTCAAATCTTTCTGATAAATCGCTTATCATCCTATACGATAGCATCAGATGGGAGGAGAAAGCTCTGTACGAAGCCGCCATAAAGAAAGGCATCAAGGTCGAAAACGTAAATTGTAAGAACCTCATGATTAACCTGAACGATAAGAATTCAAAATACAGGGGCCAGGTGGTACTTCAACGGGGCGTCAGCTACTTCAAAAATGTACATTCTACTGCAGCGCTTCAAGGCCTCGGCGCCCACGTCATAAACCCTTTGTACACAGCAATAATGTGTGGCAATAAGATGTATGCTCATATGGAGCTTGAAAAGGCTGGAGTCAAAACACCAAAGGCTGTGGCAGCATTTTCAGAGGACTCTGCAATCGCAGTGCTTGATAAGATCGGCTATCCTGCTGTGATCAAGCCTACAGTGGGCAGTTGGGGCAGGCTGATCGCACTCTTACGCGATAAGGATGCAGCAAGAGCCGTAATAGAGGACAGAGAACATATGTTTCCACTGTATCAAATATACTATTTTGAAGAATTTGTCAAGCGTCCACCCCGTGACATCAGAGCGATAGTAATAGGCGATAGAGTAGTGGCTGCGATATATCGTTATTCGGGAGAAGGAGAGTGGAAGACCAATATGGCACTAGGTGGCAATGCCGAAAAGTGCCCCGTGACAAATGAGCTTGAAGATATTTGCCTTAAGGCTACAAATGCAGTGAATGGCCATATAGTTGGTGTCGACTTGATGGAGAGCAATAGCGAGGGCCTGCTCGTACACGAAGTCAATAATACTACTGAATTTAAAAATACCGTCCGAGTTACAGGAATCGATATTGCCGGACTTATGATCGATTACGCACTTGGGCGAGGAAAGTAGTTAGCAATTGGTATCACCAAGTTATGCTATAGAACTGTTAAGAGAAGCGCTGGAGCTTTATACCCCATCTAGATCAGAGGCGGCACTTGCCAACATGATAAAGGATAGATGTGTCAACGAGCTTGGCTTTGAGCAGGTTAATATCGATAACGTTGGCAACATTATTGCTACTAAAGGATCTGGCGAGCCCTGTATCTTGCTATGCGGCCATATGGACACCGTTCCTGGGCAAGTGCCAGTGAGGATAGAGGATGGCTATATTTACGGCCGTGGCGCTTCTGATGCAAAATCTCCACTAATAGCGATGCTCTTGGCAGCATCTGAATTTCCAAAACAGAGTGGCACGGTCATCTTTGCAGGAGTGGTAGACGAAGAAGGCAACGCTACAGGCATTAAGCAGTTGGTCAAAAGCAAAATAGGAGTCCATTATGCAGTCTTTGGCGAACCTTCTGGAGTTGACAACATCACTGTAGCGTACAAAGGCAGGCTTGCCCTACGGCTGACATGCGATGTAGGCGAGAGCGCACATGCAAGTGCACCTTGGCTTGCCAGGAATTCTATTGAGGAGATGTACGATTTTTGGAATGAGATCAAGACAGAGATAGGTCATGTAGGCGCTGCAGAGAATAGCGCCAAATCGATAAGCTGTAGCCTAACAGAGATAACAGGAGGCTCAAGCCATAACGTGACGCCCCAAAAGTGCAAGGTAACAATAGACATTAGAGTTCCCACCATAACAACCTGTGGCAACGTGCTCCGCATTGTAGATGATGTTATTACAAAAGTTTCAGCAAAAAAGGGGATCAAGGCAACATATAGAGTAGAGGACAAGACAGAGCCCTTTGAAGCCGATCACACGTCCCCGCTTGTCAGAGCACTTCTGCTCGCAGTCCTAGATGTGCGCAGCAAACGACCTCTGCTTTTGCGCAAGACAGGCACAGGTGATATGAACGTACTTGGGCACAGCTTCAAAATACCTGTTATCACATATGGGCCAGGTGATGCCCATGCGTCGCATACCGCTGGGGAACGAGTGAATGTTGATGAGTATGTGGCAAGCATAGAAGTGTATAAAAGAGCTCTTTTTCACCTTTCGCGTCTACATCATCTGAAGAAGAAGAAGAAAATAAAGGAGTAATAATATAGCCGACGACTGCCTCCCTGCTCCATATGCTATGGTTTGTCGGAACTGGTATCAATGGATACCGTGGGTTAAGTATTGCCGCATTAGATGTCCTAAGAAAGTGCGACATTGTCTATATAGAAAGGTTCACAAGCTCGCTTTCTGAAGTCGATATACAGGGACTCAACTCTTTGCTTCAAATGCAGACCAAACCTGTGAAACGGTGGTTTGTAGAAGATGGCAGAGAGATTTTAGAAGCGGCCAGAACCAAAGACGTAGCTCTTGTAACTTACGGCGATCCTCTTATTGCCACGACCCACAGCGAGCTTCGCTTAAGAGCTGTTAAAAACTCAATCAAAAGTGCAATTCTTCATTCCGCCTCAGGCATTGCATCTATAATTGGCGAGAGTGGGCTGCACGTTTACAAGTTTGGCAGGATGGTTACAATGATGTCTGAGCTTCCCTCGGCGATCTCTGTCTATAACACCATTTTTCAAAATCTGCTTGCTGGAAGCCATACACTGATTTTGACAGAGTACAGTCATAATGATGAAAGCAAAGAGCCGTTCTTTCTTGATCCATATTCTGTGTTTAAAATGTTGCTAGATGCGGAACGAACTCATAAGCACGAGATCTTTTCCGACGACACCTTTGCAGTTGTCGCCTCAAGAGTAGGCATGCAAGATCAAAAGATCACATCAGGGAAAGTCAAGTCGCTCATGAAGCTGGAGTTTGGCATTGGTCCGCACTCCGTAATCGTCACAGGTGCACTGCACTTCACTGAGATAGAGGCACTTGCTTCTGTTACTGAAAACTTTGATGAGCCAACGGACAATTCTCAAAGCGTGAATAGAATTGAAGCTCAAATGGTCAAGCGCTATGCTCCGAAAGCCAAGCAGGAGGTCCAGCATATGCGCAAGCTTTTCAGCGATGGCACAAATAGTAACAAAGGTATATTGGAAACGCTTGAAAATGCTGAATGCTATATTTTAGATTCTGAACAATTTCTTCGTCAAGGCAAGTTTGAGTTGGCAGCATTGAGTATTGGCTATGCTGAAGGATTGATAGATGCACTACGTTCCCAAAAGGGAATAAATCCTTGGAGTTGAATAGCAGACATACGTGTATATATAAAAGGTAAACGTTGACAGGCATGTCAAGTGCACAGGAAGAAGGGTTTAAGCTGCTAACCGAAGGTAAAATC
>DAIUEZ010000068.1:4669-9372 GCA_036844865.1 Nitrososphaera sp.
AGGCATGTCAAGTGCACAGGAAGAAGGGTTTAAGCTGCTAACCGAAGGTAAAATCCAAGAGTTTAACTCCTGGAGGATGATGGCCAAGAACTTGAGAGTCAAGCTGGACTTTAGTCATAGGGACTTCTCAGGCAAGCAAATGCCTGGTGCTTTTCTTAATGGAGTAATTGCAGATGGGGCAAACTTTGCCAACGTGAACCTAACTCAGGCAAATTTAGTTCAGGCAAGCCTAAATGGCACAGATTTTCAAGGTGCCAACCTTAGTGAAACGCTCCTACTGTATGCGGAAATGAAAGAAGCTAATCTTACAAAGGCCAACTTAATCAAAACGAATCTGATGTGGGCCAATTTACAAGGTGCAGATTTGACAGGAAGCAAGATGCTGCAAACTATATTTGTTGAAGCAAATCTTCAAAATGCCAAGGTCACAGGTCTTGATAAGACCGGAGCATACATAAAGTACGCCAAGTTGGAAGGCACTTCTTGGTTTGAGCAGATTGCCAGGCAGCATCATTAAGAAGATTTTTTTCTCCAAACGCTTGAATCAACATTCTGTCCGTTCCTAGAGAACCGGGCAGGCTTGAGAGCGATGTTGTATGTTTTCATCTAGTGACTAAATTTCCAAAGGTTTATTAATTATCAGAGAAACCTTTTCCTTAGGTATGGCGCAAACCCCTCCTGCAATTGGAGGAAGAGTATCTCGGCGCGACTTTCTGAAATTGATGGCCGCCGCCGGTACAGTCATGACCTTTGCACCCTTTGTCGACTGGGGCAAGTTTTTGCCAAATCCTGCAAGCAATGTGGGCCAAAAAGTTAAGGCAGAGCTTGCTGATGGCACCGTTGTAAATGTAAATACCTTTGAAGTTAATCATTCCGAGGTTATCATTTATCCCAAGACCGATGATCCCGCGCTGAACAAGGAATCATTTCGCACATGGCAGCTGGTACGGCTGCCCCCAGAACTTGGAGGTGACAAGAAGGATGCCTCTGCCTTTAGAGTGTACAGCATGGTCTGCTTGCACCTCTGGTGCCTGTGGAAGTACTGGCCAGAGGAAGGCAGAAAGAGAGGTGAATGCCCATGCCATGGAAGCATGTACGATATGGCTACAGGGCAAGCGTTTGCAGGGCCCGCATCGCTGCAGGGACCACCCTCAAATGTCCTTCCAAAACTTGACGTTGAATTAGATTCTAATGGAGACTTGTTGATACTGCCCCCTACATGGGACCCTAATGCAAATGGAATAGTTGGATATGGGCGCTACCTTAAAGTATGAAAACAGCTTTGTAAGATTCGTCCGGTGGGTATACGCCGGAGTAGATCGGACTATATTCATGGGGATGAAGTTTACCTTCCCCGGAAGGTTCGTTAGCCCACTTGGTTTCCTTGGCATGCTAACCTTTGTCATTTTTGTTATACTTGGTATCACCGGCGCATTGCTCATGCTGTGGTATGAGCCTATACTTGATAGAGCATGGAATAGTGTCCAAAACATCAACGATACAATCCCCTATGGGTTCCATATACGCAACATCCATTATCATGCATCAAATGCGATGGTCATGATGGCACTTCTCCATATGTACTACCAGTACTTCAGTGGCCGTTACAAAATCAGAAACGAGATACTGTGGGTTACAGGTATCATAATTGGCGTCTTGACGATTCTTGAGGCGTTTACAGGTTATGATATCATCTTTAGTGAGCGCGCAGAGCTAGCAATCTCTATTGCTGCATCGCTAACCAACTCGATCCCTGTGCTAGGACCTCAGATGAGGGAGGCATTCTTTGGTGCGGGATTTCATGATTTCATCCTGAGATTTTACACGTTTCATGTATTCATGCTGCCTATAGCCCTTCTTGGGCTCATGGTGGTGCATTTTCCACGATTCCTCGTATTTGACGTGCCTATGGTCATGGCGATCTCAGGAGCAATTATGCTGACAGGCGGAGTATTCCCTGTCGGTCTGGGTCTGCCTTTTCAACCGGAGACGCCGCCTGGCATCACAGTTCCCGAGTGGTATCTTACTGGGCTCTACGCGTTTTTGCGTACTATGTACGATAAATTTACCACAGGCGTCGCATGGCCAGGGCTATTCATATTTGCATTACTGATCATTCCATTTATAGACAAGTACAAGAAATTCTCTTGGAAGGACAGACCACTTATTACTGCGCTAGGCATCACGAGTCTTGCACAGATCATTGTCACAACATACTGGGGATTCTATATTGACCCTGATAGAAATAAGGCGCTGCTTGAAAGACTGGTAATTGACCCAATCTTCTTTTACCTAGTTATGATACTGCTCGTGCCTCTATCATTTGGATTTACCTACATGATCATCAAGCTAGCAAAGCATGCAGAAGCAAACGCCAAGCTTCAGCCCAAGAAGACAGGTAAAGGTTCAATAAATATCTCACAAAAGTGGCTGTATGTATTGTTTGTAGTACTCCTTGCTTTCCAGGTATATCTCAATATCTCAGCATATTATGCGGTGCTCCAAGGAATGAAGAACTACTCTCTCTTTATAATAGGCATAATCATGCTCGTCTTTGCAGCGATGTTTCACATCTACAGATATGGAAGGGCTCTTGCAAAAGCACCTCCACCGAAGCCTATTCCGCCAACTCCATCCAAGCCAGCAGCTGCACCCAAGCCCGTGCCTGCTACTACTACCACAGTAGAAAAGCCATTGGCAACTCCGCCAACCGTCGCTGCAAAGTCTAGTTCTGATCAGAAAGCGCAGCAGCAGATGTCATCACAACAACAACATCAACAACAAAAGCAGTCGTCGACAACTGGTCAAGGCGCCACTGGTACGACTGCGCAAGCAGCGAATCGCGTCCAAACTATGTCGACTCCCCCCAGCATTGAGGAACCTGACAAAAGGACTCTCTAACAGGCAAGCTTTATATGTGAAAATAAGATTGTTGAAGATCAAGTATGGTAAACCATGCTGGCGGCATAAGCGTCATTGCTTTTGTTGTTGCCGTTGCTGTAAGCATGGGCTACTACCAGTTTGTCTACATCCCGCAGGCTAACGCAAAACCTACCCTTCCAGAAACGGTGCTTAATCCTGCCGAAACCACAAAGGTCAATATCGCAGAAGGCGCCTCTTTACCAACCAATGGCCAATTTTTCGTTCCAAAGGAAGCGCGTGGAGTGATTGGATTATCCAATAAGGTAGAATGGACCAACGGCGATGTCACCGGCCACACAGTAACTTCTGACAATGGCTACGTAGATAAAATCAATGGCGACTTCGACTCGATCAAGAGTATAGGCGTTATCGCACCAGGTCAAACCTTTGACTTTACATTTACCGAGGTTGGCGACTATCCATATCACTGTGAACCACACCCACACATGCAAGGGGTAGTCCATATCGTAGAGAACTTCGCTTAAGCTTTTACTATTCTTAAGTAAGCGACGTCGCTTACCACCTCTTTGTGCTCTTGTATTATCGAGACACGGAACTTAACATTAGTGTGTTCACCTTCAGCAGGCACGTGGTTAGTGGTGGCGGTAAAATCGATGGTGTTTCTGCCCGCAAGCTCTGACTTAAATATTGATAGCCGTGCATAGGGATGTTTGACGTTTTTGCCATTGATGTTAGTGTAGGAAAATACATCACTTGAATTCTCAATCTGAGAGTTTATCACCACACTATCAAATCTTCCGCTGTAATTGATGACCACAGTGCCATGGAGATCATTTCCTGCTACTACGGAACTTTCAGCCAGGGAAATTGAGACATCTTTTTGTGCACTCAAGTATGATAACAAGGTCTGATGACGGCAGATTTAAACTAATTTGAGGGGAAGGAGGTTTTTATACGCAATTTTTGGCTAATAAATTGAAAAGCCGATATTCTATGCCCTCAGTACATTGTGATGGATGCATAGCGCTTATCCTTTTTACTGGTGCAAATCTAACTAACTAACATCTTTGAAGAAAGAGAAGAAGCAGTAATTCTGACTAATGTCGAAAATACAATGCTTGGGAAGTTATAGACTGTATGCATCAAGCGCCAGGTTTTAGTTTGCTTGCCATTCTGCGTCTTGCATCGGCTACCTTGATGTGTGTCTGTAAAAGATCTTTATAACTGTCCAATAACTTTATCTGCTCATCGTAGCGTTCTTTACGGATCTCTATCATGGTCTCTTCAAAGAGGCTGACCAAGGCACTGACATTGTCTTCTAAGGAGTGAATATCTTTTGAATCGGCCGTAGCAGCAATATCGATAGTTTGTTCTTTCAGCTGTTTTCCTGTCCCTGTTGCAGAATCTTTTGCCTCTTTAATAGCTGTGACGACTAGTTCTTTTAGAGATTCTCCTGTCTTCCTAGCTTCGTCAGAAACTGATATTTCTTCTTCTTTTGAAGTTTGAGGAGAAGGGGAAGAAGCAACTATTACTGTGCTATCAGAAGTACTGGAAGGCACTATTGTAGATGAAACTTCTTCAGTGTTAGTAATATCTTTGTCATCAACAATTGTGTCAGTAGAAATGACGGTCGCAGCTATAGTGGTCGTCTTCTTCTCTGTTTTTTTTGTACTAGATCCTTGCCGCGGAGATTGCGATTGCGCTTGTGGTTTTTCCTTTTGTCGTTGATTGTGAGTAGCAGTAGTAATAATACTTCTCTTTGATGTGGTCTGTCCTAAAAGTCCACTTTTTTGTAGAGATTTACGCCTTATTCTATTAGT
>DAIUEZ010000069.1:0-9366 GCA_036844865.1 Nitrososphaera sp.
TACTTCTTCTCTCCCTTCTCTGCATGTATAGAGACATACTCTTCTCCAACATTGACCTTGATATCCTGCTTCGTGACTCCGGGCATCTCTGCAGTGATAGTTAGCGTATTCTCTTTGTCATCTACGACCGTATCAACCAAAGGTTCTCTAACACCGCTTTGCTCTACCAGTCCTCTTGACGATGGTTTAACATTGCCAAATTCTCTTACATGTGGCTTGCCATCTGGACCTACGGTTATCTGATAACCATAGTAGTAGGGGCCTTGGATGACCATGTCAGAAGGGCTGGTTTCCCTGACAGTTCTAAACATTCTGTTCAGCATTTCTTCTGCTTCGGCAAACTCTCTATCGATGCTCTCAAACATTTTCCTTCCGAAACCGAGATCCCAATCTCTTGACATTTTGTTGTTCACCAAACCTATGTAATAGATATGACAATATATAATTTTTTCTCTATATCGCAATGTTTTTATTACTTAACTATTAGAATATTACATGCTTGGGAATGTACGCTGAGGCAGTATCAGTTCCAGAGGCCATTCGCAGAGTTCTCGCAAATGACCATGTTTATATGCAAGCGCTGGTGCTAGGAATTGCTAATTATACAGCACTAGCGGCGAGAATCAAACCGGACATTGAGAGATTGACGGGTTCGAAAGTAAACTTAAATACAATTGTAGTTGCTATCAAGAGATTTGCTGATGCACTTGAAAAGAAGAATACACAGCAGGAAAATAGCAGTACAAATTTGACTGCAGCAAAAGCAAAGATGTCATTAACAGGGAGTATTATAGACATTGACTTTCAAAAAGAAAATAATGACAATGACAATGAGTCCTTGGCCAGTGTTCTAGATGAATTCTTTGAGCAAGATAGCAGATATAACCTGTTTCAAACTGATAATCACTTTTCCCTGCTTACAGAGGATGCAGATGAGATCAGGAGGATGGTTGCTAATGCAATACAAAAATTTGACGGCAAGATAAGTGAGGGTCTTTCCAAGATAACCGTCTCCCTGACGCCTGATGACCAAAGTCCATATCATATAATTTCAATTGTTTCAAATGTATTATACAATCATCAAATTCCAATTCATAGTGCTTTCTTTACTACAAATGAAATCGTATTGATATTGAGTGATAGAGATGCAGCCAAAGCATATGATTTGATTAGAATGAAACTAGGTTAATAATGTTCTATACATATGTATGCACGCATAGCTATACATAGATGTAGGAAACACTTATTGCAAGTATATATTGTGGCCCTTTCTCAGGCTTCTGTTTGTTTATAATACTAGCGGCGCTAGTAAATGACAAAAGAAAATCTAGCATCACGTTTGTACTATCAAGTGTTTTGTTTTTACCTCAACTCTTTAAACAATAACCGTGCACCGTCTTTATCCATTTTCCTTCTTATGCTAGTTATGATAGCTCTTAGGCTAGATTCTTTTTCGTCTATTAAATCCGACAGTTCAGCAACTGAGGTTGGCGAATCTACCACTATCTTGTAGAGAACTTTTCTCTCATCATTTTCAAAGCTATCCATTCCAATTTCATGAAGTTTATGAAGAACAAGCTGCTTCAATGCTCTCAGGTCATTTAGGCGTGATTCTAGCTTTGAGATTTCTTGCTCTATCCCAGCCAAATTTTCCTGTAGTGATGAGAGCGCCATTCCCATATCCTCGGGAATGGAATCAAAGTTCTTATAATATTTCCTTGATTCTTTGTGTCGCAATTCTGCTATCTTTTGATTTGTTATCGTAAAGTCATCTCCGGATAGTGAAATAGTTAAAATGAACGATGTATTGAGACGGTAATATTTTCTATCGGGAGCCCCAAGGTCACTTTTTTCGGCATACGTTTCAATCAAACCGCCTTCCTCGAGTGCTTGCAAGTGCCGTAGTATGGCCTGCTGTCCTATTCCTATCTTTTTTGCAAGCTGGTTAAAGTACATTGGCTCTTCGGAGAGAACAGTGAGAATTTTTCTCCTGGTATCGTTCCCCAAGATGTCGAGGATGAGGTTTGCATCCAATTCTAGTTGCTCTGCCAACCATTAAGTCACCTTCCAAAATAAAAGGGGTTTTGTTAGGTGTTTTTTGCTACATATCCATGTCTTCCATACCGCCGCCCATTCCGCCACCGGGGCCACCATAGCCGCCTGGCTTAGGCATGTCCTTTGGTTTAGATGCTGCTATAACATCATCAATTCTCAGTATCATGCACGCAGCTTCTGTTGCTGCCTTTAGGACCTGCTCTTTGACCGCCAAAGGCTCGTAGATGTCCTTTGCAGCCAAGTCTGCGACTTTGCCGTTGATGACATCGACACCATACCGTGCCCTACCAGTTGTTGATGTGCTCTTTGAGCGAAGTTGTACTTGCGTATCAAGTGGATCCATTCCAGCATTCTCTGCCAGAACAATTGGTATTGTTTCAATTCCATCTGCATACTTCTCTACTGCTAGCTGGGCTCTTCCTGATAGAGTTGCGGCCCAATCCCTAAGTTTTGAAGACAACAAAACTTCAGGAGCTCCACCTCCAACTACAACATACGGATATTCCACAACATCCTTGACAGCCATAATTGCATCATGTACTGATCTTTCTGCTTCATCTACTACTCTTTGAGAGCCACCCCGCACAAGTATTGACACGGACTTGGGGTTCTTGCACTCTTCAACAAAGACCCATTTGTCAGTCTCTACTTTGCGCTCTTCGACTAATTTGGCATATCCCAAATCATTTGCAGATAGTTCATCTAGGTTGTTGACAATGCGCGCACCTGTGGCCCTTGACAGCTTGTACATGTCGCTTTCCTTTATTCTGCGCACAGCCAAGATACCAGCTTTTGCGAGGTAGTGCTGGGCAATATCGTCAATTCCTTTCTGACACAAAAGGACATTGGCGCCTGTTGCCGCTACCTTATCAACCATTGCTTTCAGCATACGATTTTCTTCGTTGATAAACTGTTGCATCTGATCAGGTGAATTGATGTTTATCTTGGCATCAAACTCAGTCTTCTCAATCTCAAGCGGGCTGTTTATAACAGCTATCTTTGCGTTTTCTATCCTCTTTGGCATACCGCCATGTACGACTTCCTTATCTAGCACAATACCATGAATGAATTTTGTATCCTTTATCGAACCTCCGGCCTTCTTTTCAACCTTGATGTTGTCAATATCGACCCTGTAATGCTGCTCGCCTGACTTCTCTGCGATAGCAAGAACCGAATCGACTACCATATCAGATAGCTCTTGTGAATTGGCTCCTACCATCTTTGATGCCATTGCAGTCTTTGCTATTTTATTCAGAAAAGCCTTGTCAGAGGGGTCTACTTTGGTGGCAATGTCTCTGAGGGTTTCAATCGCCTTCTGAGATGCCTTTCTGAATCCCTCTACCACAACAGTTGGATGGACATTTTTTGAGATCAGCTCTTCAGCCTTGTCAAGCAGCGAGCCGGCAATGACTACAGTTGAAGTTGTTCCATCGCCAACTTCGCTATCTGTAGCTTTGCTGATATCAACCATCATCTTACCTGCAGGATGCTGTACATCGATTTCCTTTAGGATGGTTGCACCATCATTTGTAATGGTTACATCTCCTAAAGAATCTACTAGCATCTTGTCCATTCCTCTTGGACCAAGGCTTGTGCGTACAATTTCTGCTATTGTCTTTGCTGCAGTGATATTGTTTCTCTGTGCTTGGTTGCCCTTTGTTTCAGTTGTCCCTTCTTTTAAGAGAAGAATCGGAACTTGTTGTTGTGGTTGTTGTATTTGAGCTGACATAGTTTATTTCACCTATGTTAGTAACAAAAGGTATGTAACTGGCATATTTAAATCTTATTTTCTTGTAAATTTTGCTTTGCTTTTATCTGTCAAATTAATATAGCTAACCTTTGTCTTAACAATGGCTTGTTCCCAATCAACCTCAGAGAACAATATTGATTTTTCAGAGAAGTGGTTGTACTTCTTTTAACAATTATATGTATTGTCGAACCATGCTCTAAAAGCCTCTAGCGCATCCTGTGAGAAGAATCTAGATTTTTAGACAAAGCAAGGCGCTCCATTCCAAGGCTATACAGGAGCGAGCCTAAATTGCATATATATAGAGTAAATATAGATATACAAATCGTGCCTAAAACTACTGAAATTCTGTCATATGTTTTATAAAACCTATTTGCCTATCATATAGCTCAGTGGATAAAATTGCAGGAGCAGAATAAGAGGACTGACATGGACAGCTCCCTAATGGAGCACTTTGAGCGAGAGATATGGAGCAAGGTTCCTCACCTAGAGGAAGAGTCAGGAGAATTAAAGGTTGTCAATCCAACACCGCTGATTGACATTACTGAAGATTTGAAGCAGTGTGCAAGAGTTGAGTATGGCTTGGATCTTGCCGATAAAGATCTGCAGGTTTTCGGTAAGTTTGATTCTAACTTGCTTGCAGGGTCAATCAAAGTAAGGCCTGCAGTAAGCATAATCTATGATGCAATTAAGTCAGGCAAACTTAAGAGTGGACAGACAATAATTGAAGCGACCTCTGGGAACTTTGGGATTGCTCTAGGGCAGATGGCTAGGCTTGGCCTCAATGTAGTTACCCTAGTATCTAGGAAGCTTCAAGAAGGAGTGTTTGAGGAATTGAGAAACGAGAGAACACGTATCTTAAACCTCGACATGGATATCTGCCCTGCTCCGGGCATGAAGATCAATCCGAATCTCTTGGCTGCTAAAGCAACTGCATCCAACATTCGATCACAGCTCATTGAAATCGGGTTTGACCCTGCGATGTTTGATAAATCACGCTCGGAGGTAGAGGAACTTCTAGCGAGTCAGGACATAATAAATTTGGCGAAGCTTCTTGCAAGGATCTATAGTTGTTTCTGCCCGGAACAGTACGACAACGAGCTGAACATTGAGATACATAGAACTGTGACTGCCACGGAGATAGACCAGCAATTGATTGAACAAGGGCATTCGTTAGACGAATTCAAAGTTGTCTGCACCTTTGGTACAGGTGGCACCTCAGGCGGCTTGAGCAGATACTTGATGGACAAATACGGAAAGAAGTCACTACATGTAATCTTTCCACTTAGTAACCAAGATGTTGCAGGAATAAGGACTAAAGGAAAGGCAGCAGGTTTAAGGTTCTATGAGCCTGAGCGATACGCCGGACAACATGAGGTAGATTTTGGACAGGCAAAACGTCTGCTGAGGTTTTTCGTAGACAAAGGATATGATATAGGAGAAAGCAGTGCCCTTGCGCTTTACGCGGTGATGCAGATGGCAAATTTCGGTGGAGATGCAGGAAGAAAGTTTGTAGTAATAGTCGCGGATGGAATCCAGAAGTACAGAAGGAGCGTTGAAACGATGCAAGAGACACAGAAGAAGCGTCTAGAGGTTCCTCTACAGGAAGCTGTATCGAATATCGGAAACTACAACAGAGTTCTTTGGATTCACACAATGTATACTCCTCGCAAGGAGGGAATACAGTTAATTGCGAATTCACTGGGGGTTGATGAAAGCAAGATCTCTGTCCCAAAAGCCAGCGATGTAGAACGACTTTTAGCAACTCAAAAGATTCCTAAGGAACTGGATGGTGCATTAGATGGAGGAGATAATAGGAAGGCGTTGCTTGTCTGCATGATGGGTAACACCTCGCTGAGAGTTGCTGAAGTACTTGCAGAAAAAGGAATTGCGGCTGAAAGCTTGACTGGGGGAATCTCAGCACTCTCTCAAGATAAAGGTAAACAAATTTCTGAATTGGTGCGAATAGCGACAGAGTAAAATAGGGCATTACGAGAAATACAAGCAGACTCTATTGAATTGGGGCGGATTGCAGAAGCTAGCATTTAGTAACTTAAATTCTGCATTACCTAAATAATAGGTACGATATTTCGAAGTGGAATATTACTCCAGTCACACGTAGAGTGATGATGAAATATTTAATGGCTATTCAACAACAATAGTCTGACTCTGCTCGCGCATGAATTCTGTCAGATAATGAGGCCCTCCCGTTCCTTTGCCCCTAGTACCTGACTCCTTCCACCCTCCAAACGGCTGGCACCCAACCATTGCACCAGTTGTTGCGCTTGCCTGCCTGTTAACATAAACTACTCCTGCCTCGATGCTATCAAGGAACTTTTCGATTTCTTCTGGTTTTCTGGTAAATATTCCGGCCGTCAACCCATATTCGGTATCGTTTGCAAGCTTGATAACGTCATCAAATCTTTCATAGTCAGCGGCACATAGGATGGGAACAAACATCTCTTCTCTAAATAGCCGGTGCTTTTTTGGCAGACCGACAATAATCGTTGGCTCTACATAGTAGCCGTACCTTAGATCGTCATCCTTTTTGATAGAACCTCCAACAAGCACCTTGCCATCCTTCTCCGCTGCCCTTATGTATTTTTGATATTTTCGGTAGGCATCTTCATTGGCTAGTGGACCAACAAAGGTATTGGAGTCAAGCGGATTTCCTATAGGCAGATTCTTTGTCTTTTCAACAAGCCGCCTGAGAAACTCGTCCCTCACATTCTTGTGGATATAAACACGAGAACACGCGCTGCACTTTTGTCCCGAATAGCCAAAGGTTGCTTTGAGGACACCATCAACTGCGCTATTGATATCGGCCGTTTCAGTCACTATCACCGGATTCTTGCCCCCAAGCTCAGCGATTAGTGGCTTGAGCTTTGTCTTGCTAAACTCTTTTGCTATGCTGAAACCAGTGTCTCGAGAACCGGTGAACACAATGCCAGCGACATCCTTGTTGCGGACAAGCTCATTGCCTATCTTGCCGCCTGGCCCAATGACTAGGTTGAATACACCATCGGGTACTCCTGCCTGCTTGAATATTTCTGCAAACTTCCATGCAATAATTGGAGTATTGCTAGAGGGCTTGGCAACTACAGTATTCCCAGTAATTATTGCGCCGGTGCTCATGCCTACAAAAATAGCAGCAGGAAAGTTAAAAGGAGCAATTACTCCCCATATTCCATAGGGTTTCATGACGCTTCTACTCCTTTCATTTAGTAGAGCGCTATTCATCAACGTTTCAAAGCCGTTATTTCTTTCCATTTCTTCAGAATAGTAGCGCAAAAAGTCGATGGCCTCATCTATGTCTGCCATTGCCTCGTAACGATTCTTGCCATTTTCATATGAGACCCATGCTCCAAGCTCAAATTTACGTTCGGCAACGATGTCTGCTGCAACCCTGCATACATGTACTCGCTCTCGGTAGTCTATTTTGCTCCAGCGCTCAAATGCCTCTTTTGCAGCTGCAATGGCTTTCCCAACATGGCTGGCACCTCCGACTGGCATATATCCAAGCACGATTCTTGTATCAATAGGCGAAGTATGCTTTATCGTAGTTGAGGTCGTTACCTCGCTTCCGCCAATCACCATTGTGTAGGTCCTACCAAACTCTGATCTTACCTGCTCAAGTGCTTTCTCGTACCTGTCATGGAATTGTCCTTCAGCCTTTTCCATGAGAAACCTGTGCAGAGTATGCTCGTTTGAGAACATCTACATTAGTATAATTGAAAGACCTTAAAAATTATGTACTTTTTCTGCCTAAAATCCTCAACCTCAATTTCATGTATCGATCACATTTGAATTGATTTTGGCAAGCCTGTCTTAAGTCTAGATACTGTTTCTGTTGCTTTATTAGAACAAGATGTAAAAGACTACTACTATAGAATCATAGTTTGTAGTGCAGTACAAGCTCGCCGCCCTTTTTCCGCTGTATTTTCTTGAGCTGCAGCTTGATACTTTGAGCTATTTCATCAAATCCATCTCCCTCGACAAGCGTCGTTGCCAGCCTACCGCCTGCAATTTTAGGGGCAATTGTTATTGTGAGCTCGTCTACAAGCCAAAGATGTAAAAGAGACCAGTTAAGCTCCCCTCCGCCCTCTACCAATATTTTTCTCAGCCCTATCTTTTCCAGCTTACGAAATAGCAGTTTAAGGTTGACGCCGTGGGGCACAGCGGCACTTTCTCCCTTTTTACCTTCGCTTATCACCAGCACCTGTGCGCCCATATCTCTAAGTTTCGTTATCTTTTCCTCGGGTGCCTGATCCGTTACTGCTACAATAGTCTTAACTCTGGACGCAGTACGCATTATTTGAGAGTCAAGTGGAATTCTGCCTCTGCTATCGACTATCACCCTAGCGGGATTCTTACCCTTCGCTAGTCTCACCGTGAGCTGTGGGTTATCTGCTAAAATTGTAGATATTCCTACTACTATGGCATCGACAGAAGCGCGTAGCTTGTGAACTCTAACAAGATCCTCTCTTGAAGAGATTTTTGAATCTCCGCTTGATGTGGCGATCTTACCATCAACTGTCATTGCACTGTTGATTATTACCTTCAATCTACGAACCGCCCATCGATCATGACTGCTCTGATAGAGCTTTGACTTACCCTATGAACTATCGCAGCATATGGGTCGTGTATTGGGTAGAGGTCGGCATGCTTTTTGTCAATGAATACTAGATCTGCGGCCCGGCCGGTCTCTATGCACCCAGTATTGAGTCTTAAAATTTGTGCTGCGTTTATAGTTGACATTTTCAAGACTTCTTGTGCTTTTAACATCTCACCTTCAGTCGCCCTTGACACCTTCCACGTGTAATCCAGTTCTCTCAGGATGTCTGGAGAATTTAGCATGACATTGTCTGTTCCAATGGCTACAAGGCAGCCTTGCCGTAGCATCTGGGCAACCCTTGGGATGCCAGCGCCAAGCACACCGTTTGCCCTGGGGCAAATTACGACACCGGTCCCACTTTTTGCGACAAGCGACATTTCGTTTTCTGTTGCATTTGTCATATGGACAACAAAGTCAGGCTTTAGATGTTCCATTATCCTATATACTTCGCTTCTGCCAGTATGCTCCTTCGCAAATTTGACTGTCTCTTTTGACTCAGCGGCATGTATTGCAACCAATTTTTTTCCTGCCAGCCGCCTGTATTGTGCAAGAGTAGCATCAGTGTTTTCATTTGCGCCGCTTATTCCAAATCCATCTGCCAGCTCAACTACCTGTTTAGCCTGCTCTCCTCTTTCAGGCGGCAGGCCAGCTGTATCCGTTGGGCTGCTGTAATAATTTATCCTTCCAAGCGTTATGCATTTTATCGGCAGACCATTAACTGCATCTCTTAGAAGCCTTATCCCCTCCAATCCATCTTCACGAAAGTCTGCAAATGCAACTATTCCCTTTTTTATCATCAAAATTGCAGAATTCCTGATGAAGGTCTTCAGATGCTCTGGCAGGCTCTTTTGCAGAATTTTACTCTTAACACCAAACACAGGGTGCACCCGTGCATCAAGCCGCTGTCCAGCGGCAATATCTTTTCCTATTGCATCAGCAACGTGCGTGT
>DAIUEZ010000070.1:0-9281 GCA_036844865.1 Nitrososphaera sp.
AGCTGATGCACTCTGTGGTGGCATTACGCTATGGTATCAAGGTAAGGCAGATCATTCTGTTTATTTTTGGCGGTGTCTCAGAAATAACTGAAGAAACTAAGGACTTCAAAAAGGAGTTCAAAATTGCCATAGCAGGACCTGCAGTAAGCTTTGCAATTGCCGGAGCTCTTACGGTGTCTTGGTGGCTTGTATCTCAAATTACTCCTTCAGAGCAGCAGTTACTGGCCGCAAAACAAATAGTTGAAGGTATTCTGCTGTATGGTGCTATCATCAATACCATGTTGGGTGGATTCAATTTGATACCTGCGTTTCCATTAGATGGTGGAAGAATATTGCGCGCCGGCCTTGTTGCATTGAAAAGGGACTATGACAATGCTACAAGAACTGTAGCTAGAGTTGGGATAGCGATATCGTACGGCTTTATGGGCGTAGGATTCTTGACAATGATAACAGGGTCATTCATTAGTGGAATCTGGATTCTGTTAATAGGCTGGTTTATTAATAGCGGGGCACAGTCCTACCTTTCTCAGCAGCAGCTGACGTCTGTGCTGGCTGGAGTACGGCTAAAAGACATTATGAATACAAGAGTCATAGCTGTAAGGAATGATGTCAAAATAAACGAGCTGCTGAAAGAGTACTTCGCAATACATATGAAGAGCTCCTTTCCAGTGATAGATCGCAGTGGCCGAATGTTGGGCATGGTTACCTTGAAGAGAGTACAGGAGACATCAGAGGACAAAAGGCAGCAGCTGACTGCAGAAGAAATAATGATTCCTTTAGAAGATCTAGTGGTCATGCTGCCAAGTAGAAGCGCAGACGAAGCATTGATGAAGATGACACGTACACACATTGGAAAAGTGTTTGTATGCGATCCGCAAGGTGTACTGTTGGGCCTTGTGAGCAAAACAGACATCATGAATATGGCAAGTGAAAGACAAGAATTTCAAGAAGAGCTCAGGAAGTTTGCCGCAAGTAATCCGTAAGCTTCACAGTGTTATTCCTAAGAAGGAACAGATAAGAAACAGTATATAACATATTTTCGATGTAAGTTAAGAATTGAATGGCTCCGATACTTCAAAAAGTCATTCTTCTTTACCTAAAGAAGAAGAAGAACCCACTACTGTTGACAAAAAAGGAAGAGCAGCAAAAAGCCTTCAGATGGGGTATTTCTGATACTCTTTAATTTCTGCATAGAAATCTGCTTCGCTGCAATAGAGAGCAAGAAACACTTTTTGCGGGTCCTCAATGCAAACTTTTTAACTAACAACCGGGCTCGATGCACTTGCATCAATGCATGGTCCCATCTGGCTTGAAAATCCAATAATCTCTTTAGTGCTATTCGCTATAGCATTTTATATGCTGTATAGAGCACTGATTACAGAGAAACACCATCGTGAACCTCAACATAGCAGCAGTAGTTACAGTCTAGAAAAAAAGATTTTTGGACATAAGATAATCGATACAAGCAGAGGATGGCTTTTTTTTACGTCTTTTCTAGCATTAATGGCACTTGGTGCTCACTTTCTTGCAGAATATACATTTCATCTATATGATACAACGCCGATTGACAGGTTTACACATGGACTTTCGGGAATGGCGCTGACTGCAATTGTTCTAAATCTTTACTTGACAAGAAATAAAAAATACTACTACACTGTCAGCATAGCTGCCTCTTGGGTTGCATTTGTTCTCTGGGAGGTATATGAATGGATTTATGCAACTTATAGTGGCCCAAGTGGCTTTATTCAAACTGAACCATGGGATATGGCCGTAGATCTATGGATAGATTCGCTTGGCGCTCTGGCAATATGCTTTCTCTGCGATGAATTTACAGAGGGCTGAAAAGCAATTATATCAATTCTATGAGGAGATATATACTACTACTAGGAAGGAGAGCATCAATATTACATATTCATATCCATATCCAGTTAGCTCTAGGCATATTTTGGCAATGGGTATAGCTTATCATCTTTCCTATAGTACTTCCAGCACTCTTCATGAAAGAACATTAGAATATCTAGCCATGGGATATCTATATTGATTCCGCAGTAATCGCAAATTCTCCCGTTATTCGCATCCCATAATAGACGGACTATCCATTCTAGTTGATCTTCTGTTGTTTCTTCTTTTTCTTTTCCCAAAAGCCAAAATATTGCACAGGCAATAGTTAAGCATTACTTAAGCTATTGGCTTCTCTTTCTGTCACCTACATCATATATTATAGATCTTCGCTTAGCTTTCTATCTCTATTTTCTCCTTTGGATTTGACTTTGCTTAACTTTTCTTTCTTAATGGTCGTACAGTAATCTAGCCTACAGCCTTTTCTTTGGTTGCTCGCTTGCATGCCCTGCCAAAATAACCTGCTTTTGTTTGCATTCTTGATTTGTACTGCAGCATGGGTGTTTGTATACATGTATGTCAGGACAAGTCATGCTTTCTATGATCATTATGTAGAAGGTATAATTTATCAAGCTCTCCTCAATAATAAGCGGAGAAAAGAAGAGAAAAATCGCAACAGAAAGAAGGAAAGATAGCAGGTAGAGATAGTAGATATGCCACAAATAGAAATAACAAAAGAAGCAGAAACTAAGCTTAGTACACTTGTAGAATGTCTTAATTTAGACAATGAATCCACGGTAATTAATGAGTTATTCTACAAATTTGTGCTAGACCAAGAGCCGGATAAAAGGAAAATGATAATGGCCGTTTATCAGATGAATGTTAAGAATAGTACTGAGGAGCAGCATTAGAAGGCGGTAGCATGAAAATATGGTGCGTACAGCAATAGATTTTTATCATCCAATGGTAACAGTCGATTCCGCTTCTTCTTTATGCATATCGCCCTTTTCGCTATATGCTATTTTATAATCCTGAAACATTGCCTGTTTAATGTTATCTGAAAGGCTCTGAAGCTCTTCATTATCATTTATTTGATCCTTCCTCTTAGGCTCAATTCCAAGTGATTTTAATTCATTTTTCAGATATTCCTTCTTGTCCACATGCTCCTTTTCAAATATCTCAGAGGTAGAAGGAAATGTTGCATGCATGGTATGGTCTTATACGATTGATTCAATTTAAAAGCTGCTAAACTGATTTCTGAAGCTAAAATGCACATCTATACATACGCTTTTGATGAACAGAATATTATGATTGCAATAGATGCCAGGGAATATGCTATGTGAGAGATAGGCAAATCAGACGCCAACGAAGTTATTTGTCTAAATCTTCCATATAACAAATTACGTTCTTATTGCCTTCTTGGTTTTTTAATTTCCGCTTCTAGGCATCCTCCTTGCCGCCTATGTTGAACTTGAACCGCTTTTGCTTCACTCATGGTGTTGCAGAATTGTTTCAAACTATGACGTTCACAAATTACCCTGTAGCCCATATATTTTCAGTTTACCAAGATTATTTGCAATTGTTGTCTTTTTAGCCTTTACCTTAACAACTTTAGAAGATTTCTCTTGTTATTCCGATTAAACTTTCGAATCAACCGACTTCTTCTAAAACATTTTTCGACTGGTGTTATATCTGATATAGCGCAACGGCTCACATTATATGATGAAGCCTGCTGATAATGTAATAATATGCCCCAACTGCGGTGACGGTCAAAAGATAATTGACGTAGAGTCAGGTGAGCTGATTTGCATTAAATGCGGCTTTGTCATCCATGAGAGAGTAGGCGATGAGCAGGAAGACTGGAGCATTCTTGCCAGGGAACCCAACAGCAAATTGAGGACAAGTCCTACTTCTTTAGCACGCTCGGGTATGGGTCTTTCAACCATTATTGGTAGACCAGACAAGAGTGCTGGCAATGGGCTCGATGCAGCCGTGCGTTCAACCTTTGACAGACTGCGGGCTTGGGATTTTAGAGTAAAAGGACAGGATGAGCGCAGCCTCAGGCGTGCTTTTGTTGAGCTGGACAGGCTGCGAAGCATCATCCAGTTATCAGATGCAATAGTAGAAAAGACTGCTTACATCTACCGGCGGGCTCAAGAGCGAGGCCTTGTGCGCGGCCGAACTATGCGAGCAATGCTAGGTGCAGCCACCTACATTGTTCAGAGAGAGATGGGTATTTCAGGCACTCTTGATGATATTATCAAAGCTACAAACACAAAAGAAAAAGACCTGGCAAGAGCCTACAGGATACTTTTGCGCGAGCTTGACCTCAAGGTCCCAATGCTTGACCCAATCAAGTGTGTGTCCAGAGTAGCAAACAAGGCAAATATCAGCGAGCGCACAAAGCGTCGGGCAATGGACATGATCCACGACGTTGTAAAAAGCGGACAGGCAGCAGGCAAGGATCCGATGGGCCTTGCGGCATCAGTATTGTATCTTGCTTGCGTTGGAGGTAATGAGCCAAAGAGTCAGGCGACAATAGCAGCGGCAGCAGGTGTATCAGAAGTAACATTGAGAAAGAACCAGCGAATGATAATTGGCATAAGGCAGCAGCAACAACCAGCTGAGGCCATATTATAGACCACTTATCATTTCTTTGTAACCACTGCAAGAAACTGATGTAACATATCTCTATGTCTTATCAAACAAACAGAATTGCTAACTGCTCACGTATCTTGTCATTTGCCACTGCCACATATGAGAGCCTCGTCTTGACATCTAGGTTAGATTCAAGGCTCGAGCCATCGTCTGAATATATTTTGGCTCCAGCCTCTTTTGCTATCAGGTATCCGGCCGCAACATCTGTCGGCCGAATCTTGCCTCGTAGATCAATATAGGCATCTAAGAACCCTCGTGCAATGAAACACATCTCCAGCGCATTTGCGCCAAACTGTCGGATGTGGGTAGCCTCTGCAATTATTGGGGCAAGGCGCTCAACTATTGCGGGTTTGACTCCCGACACATTTATGCCGATTGTAGAATCTGAAGTAGGCTCTCGCTTAACGAAGATCCTCTTGCCGTTTAAAAATGCTCCTCTATTCTTTGAAGCATAATAGAGGTCACCTCTTGCTAGATCAATTATTGCTGCGTGAGCAACCGTGCTTAGATAAAAGTCTGTTGCATATGCAACCGAGCAGCAGAAGAAAGGTATTCCGCAGATGGCGTTTGTTGTTCCGTCAATCGCATCTATAATAATGTAGCCCTGTTTGCCTTCAATCCTGCCACACTCCTCTCCAATTATCGAGGCATCAATACTTCGTTTTCTGATTACATCGATTACTGTCTTTTCAGCTATCAAGTCGATCCTGCGAGATATGTCGCCACCTGCACCTCTTCCCATCTGCCTGCTACCCACGGCAGTCCCGGCAAGACCCTTTGTCGTCTCATGGACCTGCAGACATGCCTCCTTTAGAATATCAATTATCATCATTGCAGCATCCTTAAGATAGACTCAATAAAAGATTATGTCCACGCCGTAAAGAAACAGGAGCTATAGTTAATCTATAACTCTTTCTTGCAATATACAAAAAGATATGATCTTTCATAGAAGTTGTTATCTTTATTGTGGTCGTAGCCATGAAAGCGTTGAGCCCATATGATATATAATGTTCTGACCACACTTAGCATCAATGTTGTGATATGCGAAGATCTTTCTTATATATGCATTTTACATGGTTTAATGAAAGCCATTCGTCTAATGTCTAAAGTTATATCATAGAGACGACAAATATATATTCATGCTAGCTTCGCCTCCAGCTGCCTCCTATTCTCACAATTACGATATTGGGTTGGTAGAGCGATTATTATTCAGGGTAGCAAAAAGGTGGGTTGCAGGCTATAATGCCGAGGAGGCAATAGAGGCGGCGCTTGACACAAATAGTCATGGAATGTCTGCGATTCTAAACTTTCTTGGCGAGGATATCATAGATGCCAAACTGGTTGACATGACAGTTAACGAATACCTGTCGCTAATGGACTTGATGCGTGCAAGAAAGGTGCATGGGTGTGTGTCTGTCAAACCTACGCAGGTTGGCCTTGCAATTGACTATGATACGTGTTTACAGAATTTTAGCAGGCTTGCTGCAAAAGCTAGAGAGCTTGGGCAGTTTATGTGGCTAGATATGGAGTCAGTCAAGTCTACAGAAGACACAATCGCCATCTATCTAGACTTGTACAAACAATACGATATGATAGGCATAGCAGTACAATCGTATCTGCGGAGAAGCGCAAGCGACCTTTTACACATTATTGAATGCGGTGGTAAGGTAAGGCTTGTCAAGGGGGCATACCATGAATCAGAGGATTATGTTTTTGTTACAGATGAAGAAATAAATGCAAATTTTTCGAAGTTAATGAAGATGCTCTTTGAGAGCAATAATTATTTCGCGATTGCGACTCATAACTCAGATCTAATCGAGCAATCAATCAGGATGGGTAAGCAGCATCCTAAGTTTGAATTCCAGATGCTGAAGGGTATTCGAGATGAGCTAAAGCTCGAGCTTGTTACAAAAGGGTTTGTAGTCTCTGAATACATCCCTTACGGTAGCCAATGGCTTCCCTATTCTGTGAGAAGAATAATGGAGCGAAAGCGCAACTTGCTGCTACTAGCTAGGTCGCTCATTCAACAATAACGTCTCATGATGAGCTGCGCCCTTAAGCTCTTGTCCACCCGAATCTAGCACCTTTATGAAAATGTATTTTCTGATCGAATATCTGCTGAAGCTCAGTTTACTTCTACATGAAAGTTTCCGCCATTATTGGTTCCCGTAAGCTGAACTTATGAGAGAATCTCTTTCGCCACGTTAACGTGATACAATAGGTCATCACTATAGATGAGCACTCCTGTATCAGGATTAGTCAAAACAGCATTGAAATGTATTAATTCTCTCTCTGATGTAGTAGCCCGGTCCTACATTAGAATTTTCTCCTCTAAAGCCGGTGGTGTTAGCTGATACGATGAAGAGACGAAGAAGCCGCAATAGCGTCATCCCCACCAAGGTTCGAGGAATCAGCTATTCTATTATTCAACTTCTTCTTGATCTTATTCAATGCAGTTTCAAAGTGCCTCATTGAGATCCTAAGTTTACTACCACCTCTTTGTCTGACATGCTCCTTTATTGCAGTCATGGCAGCTGCGTTTACCAGTGCTGCAATGTCTGCTCCAGTCATGCCTTCTGTCATTTCTACCAGTTTGTCAAGGTTTACATCCGATTCCAGCGGCTTTTTCTTTGTGTGTATTTGGAAAATATGCTTCCTTGCCTCTTTGTCAGGCACCGGCACTTCAAGTATCCTATCAAACCTTCCAGGACGCAAGAGTGCTTCGTCAATGATGTCCGGCCTATTTGTAGCACCAATCACTACAACGCCCTTTAGATCTTCTAAGCCATCTAGCTCTGTCAGCATTTGACTGATGACGCGCTCTGTAACATGTGAATCGCCTTCAGAACCTCCTCTTCTCGGAGCTATAGCATCGAGCTCGTCAAAGAATATAACACAGGGAGCTGCCTGACGGGCTTTTCTGAAGACTTCCCTAACACCTTTCTCCGATTCGCCAACCCATTTGCTTATCAATTCTGGTCCTTTGATGCTGATGAAGTTAGCCTCAGATGTGGCTGCTACTGCTTTGGCTATCATGGTCTTACCAGTTCCAGGAGGACCATAGAGGAGAATCCCTTTTGGCGGTTCTACGTTCGCTTCAGCAAATAGATTTGCATGTTTGAGAGGCCATTCTATTGCCTCTGCCAATTCTTCCTTCACCTGCTGCAGCCCACCAATATCATCCCATCCCATATTTGGTCTTTGTACCAGTACTTCCCGTAGAGCAGAAGGCTGTACATCCCTTAATGCTTCATCAAAATCTTGCTTTGTGATTTTAATTTTATTTAGTATCTCCGCTGGGATCTTGGGCTGTTCTAAGTTAATTTCAGGGAGTATCCTTCTTAGGGAGCGCATAGCTGCTTCTTTGCTCAATGCCTCTAGGTCAGCACCTACAAACCCATGAGTCACCTTTGCAATTGACTCGAGGTTGACATCTTCTGTCAGTGGCATGCCGCGAGTATGAATCAATAGTATGTCCAATCGACCCTGTTCATCAGGTATTCCTATATCTATTTCCCTATCAAACCTGCCAGGGCGCCTAAGTGCAGGGTCAATTGCATTTGGCCTATTTGTTGCGCCAATGACTACGAGTTTTCCCCTTGACTGTATGCCATCCATCAATGTGAGAAGCTGCGAAACAACACGCTTTTCTACATCTCCTGAAACTTCTTCTCTTTTCGGGGCAATAGAGTCGATCTCATCAATGAAGATGATTGAAGGTGCATTTTCTTCAGCTTCTTTGAAGACTTCCCTTAGACGTTCTTCACTTTCTCCATAGAATTTGCTCATGATTTCTGGCCCGCTGATAGAGTAAAAGTTGGCATTTGTTTCATTGGCGACAGCCTTTGCCAGTAGCGTTTTTCCTGTTCCTGGTGGACCATGAAGCAACACACCTTTTGGAGCCTCAATACCTATGCGGTCAAATATCTCCGGATGTCTTAGGGGAAGTTCAATCATTTCCCGAACTTTCTGCACTTCATTCTTCAGTCCGCCAATGTCCTCGTAGGACACCCTAGGAACCCCTTTTGCTGCCGCCTTGGGAATAGAGCCGATAATGAATTCGGTATTGCTGTCAATCAATGATGCTGCATCAGTAGGTGAAGTGCTTGTAACAGCAAAGCCTATTCTTCTGCCCATAATATTTAGAGGAATCATATCTCCCCGGGTAACAACCCTTCCTTCGAGCAATTCGGGGAGGTAGTCCTCAAGCCCCACAATATTTAGCTCCTCAGTAGGTGCCAAAATTACCTGCTCGGCTTTTTTCACATTGACTTTACGTACACTAACAATGTCATCGATTCCGACGCCAATATTATTGCGAGTGTACCCATCAATTCTAATCAGTTTTTTACCTTGGTCATCACGCTGACTTGACCACAGTAGCACATAGCTTTTTTTCTTGCCAGATATTTCTATGACATCTCCTGTTGATAGATCCATCTCCTCCATTACTTTCGGATCTACCAATGCCATTCCTCTACCCACAAATTTTGGGTTAGTCTCGGCTACTTTTAGTGATACTTTATTATTATTATCAAAATTTTTCATTTCTTTTTTCACCTCTCAATAAAAATGGAGTGGATCTGGTCGATTTTACTCCACCTTGACTTCTCTTGCCTTTGGCTTTGGAGGTGCCTTCACTCTAATCTTCAGCTCCAAAATGCCGTTTGCATAGGTAGCTTTAGCAGATGTATCGTCTAGTGTAACATTTATGGGAATGTCTGTGTGATACTTCTTCTCTCCCTTCTCTGCATGTATAGAGACATACTCTTCTCCAACATTGA
>DAIUEZ010000071.1:0-9003 GCA_036844865.1 Nitrososphaera sp.
AGGAAATCTTGTTCTCAAATCACTAAATATTATTGCAGGCAGTAGCATCATGATATAGCATGAACTTAGACAATCTAGCTGGCATGTTCTCTCAAAGAAGTGGAGTGCAACAATCCATGTCAAGCACTATCATGTCCACAATCATGAGCTATATGGTACAGCATTTTATGCAGAAAGGACTCGGAAGCTTCATGAACTCCGGCGGGGGTGAAAAGAATTCAATGCAGTCATCATTATCCGAGCTAGAGGGAGGGCTAAATGACCCGCACCACCCATTAGTGCAACAGGTAAAGAATAACTGCGGCATACAAGATGACAATCAGGCAAGGATGTATACACAAAAAAAAGGGTGGCAGACTAGGCGATATCTTTGGTTTATAGTAGCTAAATAACCAACCAACTAGCAAATTTCTTCTTTTTTGATTTTGAAGGATGCTACGGTTCAGCGTTAGATTCAGCGCTAACTCCTAATACTCTTCTCAGAGGCCCTCGAACACAAAAAGTAGTCATGTTAGTAAATACTGTTTTATAATGCACACGTGCACCATGATAAATACCAGAAGTAAATCAAATGCGTAAAATGATGTACCTAAATGGAAGCAAGAGGGAGCAGTAGATGACCCTGGTCTTGAAAGAGTTCAGAAGGCATACAGCATTTTGTGCGGACGTAAGAAATTACAATAATATATCAAGGACAAGAAAAAATCTTTAGCGATGTCATCACTTATACTTTTTTTCTCGTTGTAAAGTCTAGTGTATGCTCAGGCAAGCAAATTCCAAATAATGTAATTGTACTCATTAGAGGTTCTTGCGTAGATGATAGTGTGCTTCCATTTTGCTACACTACATATATTTTGGAATTATGCTAGTCGTTCCAAGCGCTGAAGCATAAAAATACACGTCAGCAGTCTCTATGTCATTATAAGATTCTTTATGCAAAGGTCTCTGGTGAAATCAGTGTCGCTTTTTCAACCATCTTGTGTCCGCTTAAACTCTTATGATCGTCAACATCACTGTGGAAAACAAATACCTTATGACATTCATGGCAAATCCATACTGCTTTTAGATCATCTGGGTGCATGTATGTAATCTTCTCCAAGATGCAATCGCGTTATTAATTTATGAATTGATCAATTATGTTCATAGTTTTTGTTCAAATATATTTCACTTTAGTGGGTGAAAAAAAGTTATTGCTGTCTTTGTGGTGCATGCTGAAGCTGTATTCTCCATTCTTGGTAAGTTTCATTGTAAGAGACACAATTACTACTTACAGCGATAGATAAAGATTGGAAAGATATAACATCCAGGCAAGAAGGATATTATTGACATGATGAACCAAAAGCAGGTGGGCAAAGAATCTGGACGATGCAATTAGCTTGATGACAAAGACTATCTTGATGAATTTGAAGTAAATTATCAAGAGGTAGTCTATTAACAAGAATACAAGAGGGGGCATATTACAGCGTCAGCCCACTAAGGGAAAGACATAAAGAATTGTAATTGAACCACATTATTTACTATTAGCTGAAGAGGTAACGAAATATCCATGTTCAAAAACTACAGATATCGTCCACTGTACTGCTGCTCATATTTTCTACGGCCCTAAAAAGAATAGAAAGATGAACCAACAGAATGTATTGAACCTGTAGAAATCTTGTAGCTATGTGATAGCTTAAAGGGGTCGAAGAACGAAAAAATAAAACTGCAAACTATAAGCCTCATCCTAGGTTCTGCAATCTGTCAGATACAAACCATGACCTAAAGGCAAATGATCCAAATTACTAACGTAAGGATAGTAATCACTAGTTGGGCGTGACTTTGCTGCATGAACTGTGATTATTTATCATGTCAGTTATCAGCAATCAATACATTCTACAAAGCCGTTTGTGTCTATTATACAGTAAAGAAGTATAATATCTGTATAGTTAAATAGTTTATTCTTATTATGAACTTTTAATAAGTATCTAAAGTATGAATTAAGAATAATATTGGAGAAATATTTGTAATCATCCTTACTGTCATTGCAATAGCAGGTTTGCATGTTGCCTCCAAATAAAAGGTTAGCGTCAGCTGAATAGTAAAAGCTCAGGGATAACGCTCATCCTCTCAATAGAAGAGGGTACCTTTTAACTAAGAGGATACGGATTGAATAGTATAACTGTAGTATCTTATTATAAATACATACTAAGGAATATTACTAGAGTGATTTATCGAAATAGATTTAAGTGATTTTAGGATTGTCGTAGCGATGACAGATCAATTCGCTTTTTTAGGAGATAATAAATGCAAGGCAGCAATTGCTGCCACCACCATAAGCTTGGGTGTTCTCTTATTATTGCCACCTAGCCTTGGATATGGGGGAATAATCATGCAAGAAGCCTTTGGGCAGTTCAATCTTCCTCTTCTGGAAGAGCCTACGCCTACGCCGGATGAAGAGACTACTCCGCCAGATGAAGAGACTACTCCGCCAGAAGATGAAGGTGTAATTGTTGAGGAGGAGCCTCCCGCTGCTCCCACCACTCCCTCTGCTCCCACTGGCACAACCGGTTCTATCGAAAATCCATCTACGTATATGCTAGCTGACAGAAACGATGAACCAGTGCGAGGATTCATAGGCAGTACTCTACCTACACAGGGTGCTGGTGGCGGTGCTATTACTCCAGCTGCTGCTAGTGACAGCGGTCATATTGTGACTGGGCGATTTAGACTATTTGCAAATGAAACCCTTGTTCGACGGTTTGTAGCTGAAATGAATATAGCTGCAATTGATGGATCATCATTTAACAATATCACCATTACGGAGGGCGCTCCCCATCGTTTTGAGGTGACACAGGCCAATGGGAGTACAGGAGCTCAAGGAGCCAGCTCAAATATAGTAGGTAGCATCTACCTTAACGGGGGCACCACACCAGTCATAGATAATGTTCCAATGACACTTACAATTAGAGGCCAAAGTCTTGCCATACAGGGAATTGATATTGATGAAGCGAGGATAGCAGATACAGGACAACGTGACGCCATAAGTGTAATTGATGGACAATCGATCTATGGAACCATACCTAGAGTATAGATGCAGTAGCTGCTCTTGTGCTATCGACAAGAGTGTAACATCTTTCCTTTTAATACAGAAGAGAGCAGAAGACTTCAAGATAGCCTAGCCCTTCGTTCAGGGCTATAATCTATTTTTGATTCTCTACGTGCATTATGGGTTCCATCATAAGAGTTTTTGATTAATTGGAGCAATACTTATGCTCAACTTTAGAGTGTAGTGTCCAGAATATGTCTAAATTTTTGTTCTCATTTTTCTTTCAAATCTAGACAGTATATCTAGAACATTCTCTCGTTACACTTATATTCTATGCGTTTCTTCTATTACAATGTAGATGGATGTTATTCTTAATCATAAGGGTTGTATCATTTGTCAAAACACTGGCCATCTAGAAGCATTATCAATAGGATGTTCATTCTGCAATGGAACGGGTGAATATACCAAGGCTGCTGAGAGTTACATGAAATCTCATCCTTGCCAGTGTATCTATTACGACAGAAGGAGTTGCAGCTTGTGCGGCAAGAAGTGCCACCACGCTACCAACAATAAACCCAAACTAGTAATTGTGCCCCGTTCCTAGACCCCTGCGATAACCTCCGCTCATAAAAAGAGAATATATTGCTTAGAATAAAGATAAGCTATTTTTTGCTCTGTGTGGATGTAAAAAACAAAAAACTATCTAGACCTGTTTGGTTTTTACATTAGTAACCACATTACATTAAATCGACATCATGCGACTGACTCTCTATATAGCCTGCCGATGTGATCTTGATGAACTCAGCATTCATTTGCATCTCAGGAATCGTTTTTGCACCGCAATAGCTGAGCCCTGACCGCAGACCGCCTGCCATCTGCCTTATAATTTCTACTACGCTTCCGTTGTATGGGACCATAGCCTCAACTCCTTCTGGGACATAATCGTTAAGGTCATCAGAGTCTACTACCTGAGGCCCCGATTCACGGTATTTCCTACCAAGTGAAGCATAAAATGATGCCATACCTCGATACATCTTGTACTTTTTGCCGTTCTTGACAAGAGTCTTGCCTGGGCTCTCATCTGTCCCACCAAAGAGACTTCCTATCATTACTGAGGATGCGCCTGCAGCTAATGCCTTTGTAATGTCACCAGAGTTACGGATACCGCCATCTGATATTACAGGTACCTCATAATCGCGTGCTATTTTGACGCTGTCAATCACAGCAGTCAGTTGTGGCACGCCCGAGCCTGTCACGACTCTTGTTATGCATATCGAGCCTGATCCTACTCCTACCTTAACTGCATCGACTCCAGCTTTGATGAGATCACGGCTGCCTTCACCTGTAGCTACATTGCCTGCAATGAGCTCAGAGTCAGGAAATGCCTTTTTGATCATGTGTACAGTATTGATAGCATTTTCGCTATGGCCATGTGCAATGTCGACTACAATGACATCTGCACCCGCCTCGAGTAGCGCCTCTGTACGCTCTAAATAGTCTCCTTTGACGCCGACTGCAGCGCCTACAAGCAATCTGCCTTTCTTATCCTTTGATGCATACGGGTATTGCTCCATTTTCAATATGTCTTTGCTGGTAATAAGCCCCACGATGCGCTTTTTGTCGTCAACTACTGGCAACTTTTCTATCCTTTTATTGTGCAAAATCTCCTTTGCCTGATCTATAGTAATGCCTTCCTTGGCAGTGATGACATCCTTTGTCATAAGTTCTGACACCTTGAGTTTGTTGTTCTTTTCAAATGTGATATCACGCCTTGTAATTATGCCGAGCAGCTTGCCTCCTTCTTCTACAAGCAGGCCTGAGACGCTGTACTCCGCCATAGCCTTTTTGACTTCTGCCACTGTCAGATCAGGTTTAATAGTATAGGGCTGCTCTATCATAACTGACTCTGAGCGCTTGACCTTCAGGATTTCGTCTACCTGATCTTCTATTGTCATAAATCGATGGATAATCCCAATACCGCCTTCCCTTGCCAAGGCAATTGCCATGCCTGATTCAGTGACGGTGTCCATGTTAGCGCTTATAATTGGTATATTGAGTGTGATGTTACGCGATAGCCTGGTGCGAAGACTCGTTTGAGATCTGGAAACTATCGGTGACCGTTTAGGAACAAGAAGTACGTCATCAAACGTCAGACCCTGTACAATGCCCAACTATTTCCTTGATGTGTAACAACTCTGAAGCATTATAAGCGTTTGCCAGCTAGGTTCTCAACAATTGCAGCATCGTTACTGCCTGCACTGTTTCTCGAACGTTATGCGTTCTGATGATATTTGCACCTTTGAGAGCAGCAATCATCTCACATGCTATTGAGGGGATCAGGCGATCTTCTGCAGCATTCAGATTCAGCAGGTACCCAATGAAAGACTTCCTCGAAACTGATACACAGATTGGCTTCTTGAGCGTTGTAAGCTTGTGCAGATTGGATAGGATTTCAATATCACGTGCATACCATGGCATGTCTGTCATTTTAGTGAAAAAGGGATTTTTCCCTTCTTTACGGAAAAAGCCTATTGAGGGGTCAATCAGTACGTCTTTGATACCAGCCTCACTTGCCAATCTTATGCCTTTTTTCAATGCCTTGAGTGTACTGGCCATTCTGCCTGTAGCAGGTGCTTTGCTGTATGCACCAATTATCATAGACACGCCAGCTTTTGCTGCAACATCTGCCATCTTGCTATCGTATTGTAATCCAGTTACATCGTTGACTGCGTCTGCACCTGCTGCTATTGCTTCTTTTGCAACTGCGGCCCTTGGTGTGTCTGCCGAAATCGGCAAGTCGCACGCACTCTTGACCACCTTGATGGCCTCTGTGATCCTTCTTATCTCTTCTTTGATTGGAATGAGGACTGTTTGCACATAGGGCGCAGTCGACATGCCGCCAATGTCGATCATACTAGCACCATCCTCTTGCATCTGCCTTGCTGTCATTGCTATTTCCTGCTCACCAGTCTTGACGGAGCCTTTGTAGAAGGATTCAGGGCTGGTATTGATTATGCCCATTACTTTTACTGTGAATTTCTTACCAACTGGTAATGCGCTGATCTTCAACGCTCCGATCTAGCCGCCAGCTGTGCTATATAGTTGCAATAATACTGGTAACAATATTATCAATTCTAATTTGTCTTGTATGCCAGACATTATGCGTGGAAGAAGAAGGACAAGATCTCAATACCGCTAATCCTATGCACAATGTCCCCACGAGGGTGTTTTTCACCAAGGGCAGAGGCATTCACAAGGACTATTTGACAAGTTTTGAGCTTTCCCTTCGAGATGCAGGGATAGCAGATCTGAATCTAGTGTCAGTATCAAGCATACTTCCTCCGCATTGTAAAATTGTCAGTCGTCAGGTAGGAAGAAAATACTTGCAGTCTGGACAGATTGTATTTACAATAATGGCAAGGTCTGCCACTAATGAGCCCAACAGGCTTATTGCAGCATCAATTGGTCTGGCAAGGCCTGTGGATGGAAGCCAGTATGGATACCTGTCAGAACATCACTCTACCGGTGAAACTGCGCAAAAGGCAGGGGATTATGCCGAGGATATGGCGATGGAAATGCTTGCGACTACCCTCGGGCTGCCAAACGACCCAAGCCTTACATGGAATGAAAAAGAAGAGCAGTGGAGACTGTCAAACAAGATCTACCGAACTCAGAACTTTACTCAGTCAGCAGAGGGCCACAAGGATGGCCTATGGACTACAGTCATCAGCGGAGCTGTGCTTATTTTGTAATTTCGAAGCTAACTTGTGCTGATACGCTTTGAGATGATGAGGATAAGATACCCTGCACAATGGCAGTATAATCACCAGCTGGAACGTTGTTACCATTATCATCCTCTTGGTTCCAAGTTAGCATTCTAGACGCCCCAGGCTGTAGTTCAGTTGTTACTTGGGCTGCAACAACACTATACATTTGGCCGGTGTTCATGTTCCGAATCTTTAGATCAACTGCCGAGTTAGGAAAGGTCAGTGTCTCATCGCCTATGTTCTTGACTGTGATTGTCACCGGTTCACCGATTCTGTATCTTGCCTCATTAGTGGTTATTACTAAGACATTGGAGCTACTGCTGCTCCCCTGAATGTTATTGTCGAGAAATTCTTTAGCCTCTTGAGTAACATTTTGCACTGCAGGGTTATTGCCAATTATTTCAGCACCCCTTATCAATCCTGAAAGAAAGACCCCCGCCCCAAGTCCGATAACTACTAGGACTATTACTGCAATTGCTATCCATGTTATCAGACCCATAAGCTATTGTAACCCAGCAAGCATCTTAATGATTTTGAATTTCCACTCTAGCGAAAATCGAGGTAAGAATTCTCAATCACACAATTATTAATATTATTAGTACCGCATGAATCTGTTTCAGAAATAGCTCAAAAATTGCAATACCTGTGCATATATACAGCAGGCATGCAAGTAAGGAATCGATAAGCCCTTACATGGTTCTTGTTCATATTCATAATGATACTCGCAGTTGTTTTTGTTATTGGCCCTGTACTGCTATTTATTAATGGATATACCTGCTGCCTTTAGCTGCCTGATGACATAGTCTACTTCGCCTGCTGTAACTCTACCAATTGTCAAGGAAGAAGGAAGATGCATGTTCGCCCTTTGCGACAACATCCCGTTGATAAGCTGTGCGATCATCTCTGCGTCATAGAATGCACGCGTCTTCTCAAGTAGCTCTGCTACCTTGGCTGGATCCATTCCACCAGTTATCTTGCTACTCGTAATAAGGTTGCCAAACTTCTGAACTGATTCAAAAACACCTACGTTGTAGGCTATGAATGCTATTTTCTCCGGCGGTGGAATGTTCTCAATATCTGAAGGTCGCATATGATAATAAAGGAAGGCTTCCTTGATAATAAATTGTAACTTCATGGGATACGAGAGGCCTAGTATTGCAGGTTATCGGACAAATTCAGCAGCAATGCATTGCCGTAACCCACAACGTCAGTGACATTCTTCCGTGTACACACAGCTGTAATTATACTAGTAATTGCTGTTATACCTCTTTTTGCTGCACTACAGCTATAACTAACAACCGCTCCTTACTTTAACTATTATGTCTTTCAAAAAATTCCATTACTTTTGAGGTAAAGATGTTACCGGACTTGAAATCGTCGTGACTTACATTAGGGATAACAATCTGCTCCGTATTATTTGGCATATTATCTGAAAGTATGTCTACTATTCTAAGAAAGTATTTGGGACTAAGTCCACCTTTTACTAGAAGCGTGGGAATAGTTGTTATCTGTTTAACATCTTCAGTAGTAAAAGACGTCGACATTGCATATTGCAATTCACTCTCAATGGTTTCTGCGTTATCCATTAGGGACTGCTTGCCTTCCTCGGGAAGCTGATCAAAAAAGTTCTCTATTTCCATGATTCCATCTATTGCGACTTGCACTGCTTTTCTTAAATCTCCTACCCTAGATGCATTTTGAGTGGGGCTTAGGACACGGGTTCTGAATCGCTGAAGCAATTCTGCATCTTCTTTAATAGGGCTTCTTGCAAGAAATTCCATGATTGGAGGTTCATTAAGCACCATTGTCTTAGCTAATTCTGGATTCTTTGATGCACAGTATAATGCAGTAAATGCTCCATACGAAGCGCCCGCCAAATGTGCTGGGGCAAGATCTAGCTTTCTTATCAGCTCAGCCAAATCTCTGGCATTATCCTCAATTGTATTATCTTGAGCAACATTGCCAATCCATTTGTTAGGATAAGCAAACCTTCTACTGTATGAGATAGTACGGTATTTGCTTGAAAAAGAGTCGACCTGATATTGCCAACATCTATAATCATCAAGTCCACCATGAATAAAGATAATAGCTGGTGTCTGCCGACCCTCTCCTCCTTGGTCTACATAATGCAACTGCCGTCCGTTTATTTCGATGTTCTTCACATTATCCGACATTGGAACATCATTCTCAGGTATGAAATGAATATCAAAA
>DAIUEZ010000071.1:9013-9280 GCA_036844865.1 Nitrososphaera sp.
TAGCAGTACCAATAACACACCAAGACCTAAGAGCTGCCAACCTCGCTGAACAACGAGCCGTTAACTTGGACCTTGAAATACTAAGAGTACTACAACCGACACCAACAACACAACCGCCAGAAGAAGGTGAAGATCAAGTCTTCTTTCTTTATCGTCAACCACTCTTTTTTCTTGCGTTCTTAACTTTAGCCTCTATCCGCTCAACCTCTCTCACACACATGTCCGTACTATGGTTTTTTAAATAAACGTGTAAGATATGCCATAGAG
>DAIUEZ010000072.1:0-2046 GCA_036844865.1 Nitrososphaera sp.
TTGTTGTTCTTGTGTCTGAACATAATTCAAATCTAATACCGTATGAGGTACAATCAGAGTAAGTACCATCATTATCGACATCTTGGCTTTCATACCTGAAGGAAAACAGCTTTGAAATCTTAACATGGAAAGTATCCATATTGCACGTAAATTTAAGGATTATCTATCCTCTCAGTATATTATAGATAGAGAGGGCGGGACAAAGATCAAAAGATTTTCCAAAGATAGACTATAAGTTAGACCTTTTATTGTATTACTATATAACTTTGGAAGAGCTTTCTAACCTACCGGGAGGTATGATAGTAGTTTTTGTTGTTGTTATCAGTGAATTTACCTCAAAATACTAGGGTTGTTCTTGCAATAATGGTTCGCTAGCTCTTATTGAGAAAATAAGGTCTCTAACCTGATGCAGGCTCTTCTCTAGATATTGAATTACCTCCATCTCCATGATGCGACCAAATGGATTCCCTTCAAATTCACGCAAGGCATTCAGCAAACGAACTTGCCGAGGTTTTGGTGGTGGCATCTCATGTATGGATATTACTTTCTTTAGAAAGGTTTTGTGAACTAATTGGTTCCTTAACTCACTTAACATATAGTACCAATTGCCATACTGCCTAGCCCTATCCAACGGATTGAGTAAATCAATGTTTTTGGTCTTGGCGCTTAATGCACTTTGTATATTGGCAAAGTTGACCCTGTCTGCTGGTAATTCTAGGCCTAGTCTGTCGTTTATTTGAAAAAGCAAAGAGTCCACAGCTCCGACAAGTTGCGATAGAAAGCAATCTACTTCCATTTCGACTTCAATTCTCGCATTGTACTTGGCAATGTCCCCGTATGCATTTTCAATTTCTCTAAGCCTGTTCAGATGCTGTTCAGCAGCATAGAGTTTGAACTCTACTCTATCGTTTAGCAGCCTTTTGATATCTCCTTCATCTGAGAGCGAGGTCATATGATCAAGGATTCTTGTTCATGTAGAATAATATATCTACTGTCACTGAGCCTTTGATTAGTGCCACGATTATTATATATCCAACACAGCAAGTACGTGCATCCTTTTATGGAAAAAAAGAATTTGGATAGACGGTTGTCAATCGTTCTAACAGACAATCAGCGCCTTTGTCTTCCTTCATCTTTTTCTTCTGTCAAACCTGTCCTAGATGATAGCGCAGATGATGAACCATAGGAAGCTCTTGTCACGCCCTTAGTGATCTCTTCGGCAGCTCGTGCATTATTCGATGCCAGCCTTGTCATATCTTTTACGTTATCTCTTGTATAGTCCATCGTAGTTCTCATGGATTCCATACTTGCTACCATCATATTATTTGCCACTCTCGTTCCAGTCACGAAACTTTCCGCCATCGTTGCAACTGTTCGGGTATATGCTTCTGCCATTGCTGCTGGCAAGCTTGTGTATGGAAACCAAAAGTTCATCATGCTATTTACTGCTGGGGTCCATGCTGACTGAAATGAATTAGCAATATCTCTTTGAGATTCAAGGAAGCTGTCTGCCATTTCTCTAGTTGTATCGACTGTCCGTCTTTGAAAGTCTGTCACCGCTTCACCATACTTTGGTATTTCCCTTCTTGTCTCTTCAGTTGTTCGCTTTATACTGTCCCTTGTTTCTTCAATTGCTCTATTAATGGAAGCTGAAGCTGCAGCTGTTGCTTGTTGTGGAGCATTGGTTGTATTAGTGCCCTCATCTTTCCTGTCCTCTTTTCTTGATGCCATAACCAATCAAGGTCTTTACATAACATAAGAGTTTCAACTCATGATTCATATTGGACTTTTTAGAACAGAAAGCAGTCTCTCTTTTCTGATATATTCCCTTATTTTTTAGATTTAGTAGTTGGATATATTTAGTGCATAGGTTTGAGTTACATCAGAGCCTGATGAATATCTTATTGCTGTTTTGGTTTCTTTGGCATACCAACAATTATTATTCTACATCTTGTTTTATGGGAAAGTCAATACAAAGATGCGTAATAAACAATGATACTTCAGAGTCATTATGTACCTTATTGTTCTATGCATCGTTGTATAATA
>DAIUEZ010000072.1:2056-9228 GCA_036844865.1 Nitrososphaera sp.
TTAGTGCATAGGTTTGGAGTTCAATCAGAGTCTGACTAATATCTTGTTGCTGTTTTTTGGTTTCTTTGGCATACCAACAATTATTATTCTACATCTTGTTTTATGGTAAAGTCAATATAAAGATGGGTAATAAACAATGATACTTCGGAGCTTTAACTATCTTATTGTTCTCTGCATCGTTGTGTAATATATGCACAGAATGCAGTCTGATTTTTCAGAGGTTAAATTATATTATTATTAATCAATTTCTTCATACAGCTTTCCACCTTGATGAAGCCGCCACGCAATCTCAAATGTTTGTCCTTGTGCACGTGCACTTGGCGTATGAGCAGCCAAGTAGCGTGCAGCAGCTATCAAGATATGCGAAATAGGTTTAATGCTCTCCAAGACTTGAAGGCGCTCAAGCTCACTCTTCTGTCTAAAGACGGCCTCTAACATCTGAATTGTGTGGAAACTTCTATCCTCTCTTAAGAGCGCATGCACAAGGATTTCTGAGAGTTCTTTTTCTCCTTGTATGGAGAAGCAGGTGGCAACGATCTTTGCAGCTTCATTTACCTGGTGACGCTTGTCAAGTGTATCGAGAAATTTAGCCCGGATATTTACTTGGTTGTTCTCGCCATCTCTATTACTGATCGGTTCCCCTCTCTCTGAAGGAAGTGCCGTACAAGGTACATTTAGAAATCTATTGAGATAGTTTGACATTGCGACCTCGAATACTGCACGCAAAAGGTCCGTAGATGAAGGCAACCTGCGTATAGCTTGTTGAACAGCATTGGCAAATGTAAAAGTGTGAAGGGCAGTATCCCAGTCGGAGTACTCATTGGTGATGGGAAATTGCGCAATTCGAAGGGCAGCGATATATGCTACTAGCGCAGCTAGCTCTTCTTGCTTTGCACCATCTTGTAGAGATTTCATAAGCTCATTTACAATGACAATTGGATTATCTCCCAACAATACATCTACGGTTTCCTTGCTGGCCTTCCACTTGTTTCTACTTTGCTTGCCTTTTTCTAATATAGCAGGAAGCTTGTCGAAGCAATCATTTAAGAGTGCTATAATATCTACAGGGTGTCGCCAAGAACTCCTCTCCTCCATTCTTGTTGCCTGGGCATAAAGTGCGACAAGGCTAGTCAGTACATGTTCAGCCAAGTCCCAGCCCACTGTGTCAAGTGCTTCAAAGGCCTTATTGGTAAAGTCTAAAACGTGCCCGGAATCAAGGTATCGGTGGTCAGTAGCCGCTGAAAATAACAGATCTGCTATGATACTAGGTTCCATTCCTGCTCTTATGGCAGTAACAAGGCAGCGCTCAGCTCCATCAGCATCCCTGACCTCTATAAAGTGACGGAACCATCGCTTCAGAGTCTGCGCATCTGCAAAGGACTTTACATCTGGCAAGGGGCTGACTGTAAATCGAGGCGGTTGTCCGGAACAGTCACTAGCAACAGCCGATAGGCCATGGTAAAGAGCCCGAAGCTTATCCTCACGTCCTAAATATGGGGCTAGATTCATCATACAAGTAAGGATTGTCAATCCAGGACCCCAACCTTCTTGTCTGTATTTTGTGCCATATTCCAACCCTTTCCTAAATAGGTCAGTGCTTGAGACTTCTTCTGAGTCAAGTGTTAGAAGTGACTTGGCGATAATTAGTGGTATATTCTGTTCCAATGCATTGTTTAGCCTTTGCAGATAATATGTACGGAGCTCTTCTTTCTTTTTCTTGCCCTCATCAGTATGAACAAAAATATATCCGTCAATAATATCTATAGCAAAAACAGGCACATCGTCAGCCCACAAATCAAAACAGCCTCCAGTTTTAATATCAAATCTAGCATGGTGCCAGTCACAGGTCAATATGCCATCCTTGGTACTTCCTCGACTTAAAGGAAAACCCATGTGGGGACAACGGTTGTCAAGAGCATAGACTTTTTCTTCATGATAAAACAATACAATGTCGTGTTCTTGACCTGTAACGGAAAGACAACCTTTCTGTTTTAATTCTTCCAAAGTACCAACAGGAATGATGGATTGCTTTGACTCTTTGACCATAGTCTGTACATGGAATAATTCTCCATGCGCGCTTTTATCTCTTATACTGAAATTGAAATTCCCTATATATCCTATATATCTCACACTTTCATCGCTGCAATTCTTTTGCATTAGTCGTTTTGTTTTTATTTTTTATTCATTTGATTTCCAAAATAACCTTATATGGTAAAGGAGCGCGTATAAGAGAATTCAAAATATGGAGCTTGTCGTTTCGTTCAAGCAATTATTGATTTTATCTCTGCTAATATTGACAACTATTTCATACACGCCTATGCCCACCTTAAACGTTCTAGCTGACTCGCCATCCTTTTCTCGTCAAGAGGTGGGAGATGATGAACATGATGGCATAAACATTAATGGCGATGCAGGTACTCAGAGTATAGATGACTACAAGGATCCGCTAGATAATTCTACAGATATTCTCAAAATTACATATCTCAGCGATGCTAAGAACTTAAATGCAAGCCTTTGGCTGGGTGGCAATTTTTCTGAAAACCCGGCTTCAAAAGGCGCCCAAGCAGTAGTATATGGAATGTTGCTGGATATCGATTCTAATCCAAAGACTGGTTTCCAAGGAGTTGATTATCAACTAGAAGTCCAGTGGATGAATTCATCTAATATATGGAACATGTTCTTAGGAGAATATCCTTCAGTAGATGATGCCTCGCTAAAAGATCCTGCAGACTATCTGAAAATTCTAGACATCAAAAAGAATTATACCGATTTCTTTGTAGATAACAAGCCATACGTAACATTATCGCTACCCCTAGAGGATGTGGCTTTTCCAAGCAAGTTCAAGGCCATGTATTATGGAATAGTGATCTATAATTCTTCAAATATGGTAGTGGATCTTGGTAGTTGGATAGATATTCCTCCAGCAAATCTTGCAATATCAACATTGCCAAATCCAGTTATCATAAGACAAGGAGAGCAAAAAAATGTCGCAGTACAGCTAAGATCTAACGACGGATTCATATCTAATGTCGCAAGTTTTTTGCCAATTGAAAATTATTCAAAAATAGATGTACAACCCCGCAATATTGATCAACTCAACAGTGGTGTTGGTGGCAATGACGTGTCGTCATCAAATATCGGTCCGACAACATTTATAATCAAAGTTTCCAGCGATGCAGAAATTGGAGAGTATACAGTACCTATTTTAGTAAATATGTCTACTGGCTCTATCTTTCCATCTGACTTTCTTAGACTTTCTAAATTTAATTTTTCAGTACCTACAAAGGGAAATATACTTACGATTGCAAATATGACTATAACCGTTACAGAGCCAGTAACAGCTCAAGAACAGATAAAAGAATTCTGGAGCGCATATGGAGGTATCATAAGTTTGGTAGGAGCAGGATTTGGCGGAGGCTTGGCAAGTTATGTGTTAGACCGGGTAAAGCGTCGAAAGAACAATAATAGTAATAATTAAGAAAGAACTGGCTGTCCGCTAATAATAGTTCATGCGCATATATTAGATGCGAATAAGGAACACAGCTACTATCGTGATAGCCATCTAAAACTATATAACAATAACAGTAATCTGATTTGAAGAGGATCTATGATTACAAGATATGCACGAGTTGACATGAAGAGATCATTAGTATTGATATTTGTACCTCTCTTTTTAATGGTCTCTTCAGTTCTCGCTATGGCCAATGCAACTAGCAACACTATCACCATCCCTGAAGATATTTCTAATGCTATTTCTAACCAGATCACTCCAGTACTTCTAGCTCCTGTGGCTACCTCGGGCAATAATGTCTATATAGTATGGCCAAGTAATGCGACAGGACATCTTGAAATATCTTTCAGAGCTAGTAGCGATAACGGACAAACATTTGCAGACAAGGTAAACTTGAGCAATACTCCAAATGTGGATTCAACAGATCCGCAAATAGCTACGTCGGGTAACTATGTATACATATCATGGTGGGAAGATTATGGAAATGGAACAAGAGTACCATTCTTTAGAACAAGCAATGATAATGGCCATACCTTTGGGCTAGCATTGTCGCTATCTGACAATGGCCCAATACCTGTGCAGAATGATAATAATAATATAACATCATCAACAGTGCCTACTAATTAATCTACATACATGGCAAAAAACTAAGAAAGACCGAAATGTAATAACGCGGTTTCTGGCATTACCTAAATTCACCCCATAGAATTTTTAGCTTCTGAAATTGAACACTATAGTGAATAGGCCAAGAAATAAAATGCAGGATGTATTAAAATTCCCATAATCCTCTCAGGCTTTATCTCTATGATCGCGCGCTTGTGGCTAGTTTTCTAAAGTAATATTTCCGATGCCTAGATATTTTTTTAGCAAGCTTGTGAAGATGATTATCCGCATCATTCATAGTGACTCTATGACCTTTCCATTCATGAATACGATTTTGTGAGTATTGTGAGTTTCAACAATTGAAAGTGCACCTCTCCGGTCTCCTTTCATTTCTTACTTTAGCAGACCCTTCAACGGAATTTATCAAAACCAAGTTCTCTTTTTCATCCATACCGCCTATACTGGAGGAACATGCGGAGAATTGTCTTTTGGTAAAGTGGCGATAAAAATGAGATTTCGCCCAGAGAAGAGTTCGGAGATATCCTCTTTGAAAATAGCCGTAGCTCCAAATTCAACTGGATATGTACAATAAGAGCGGTTTCCATGGAGGGGGAGGTAGCAATAGGCAGAGCATAAAAAATATCCTTTTTAATACCTATCAACTTCTTGTTTAACAGAAAATAGCTTTGGACATTCTTCATAAGAAAGAAGGAAAAGAAGATGTTTGTGACGAATGCGGTAAAAAATTCACAAACCATGAAGACCTAATTAGTCACGCGAGACACATCCACCATCATCCAATTGTAAAATGCAACGAATGCGGCAAAGAATTCATTCATGAAAAGGATAGACTACACCACGTTAGAGAAGAGCACAAAAATTTGCATGAACATAAAATAAAGAATGCTCCTTCTCCTCAAGCAGACGTTGATGCGCATATGAAAAACTTTAGCGATAACTTTTGATACCATTCTTTTAAAAGAAACCGTTAAATGGATCCAATAGAGCTGGGGTCGTTGCGGCCCTGAGATGATACCACTCCATAAAGAGGATATTTTATCAGACGTTATAATTCAACGAAAGCTAAAATTTTTTTGTATAGTACGATCACTAGGAGTAGATGTTGTTACAGCGAAAGTAGCTCATATATGTGCAAGCTTTAGGTTTTAAAATTATTACACATGATAAAGGTTGAGATTTGAAACGTCGCCTTCATTCTGTGGTTTGGTGTATAAGTCATTTTATGCTGTCATAAAAAAATAATAATTATAGTAAAAAACCATGGGGAGAGGATATCGAACCCCCTCTGACTGGAGTCCTTTGACCTTGCTTCAACTTGTGAACTAGTCGAAGTTGAGAAATTTTGTTAGGAGTTAAGACACTGAGATTATTTCATTTGCCCTAGAAAATTGTTGTTTAATGTGTATATTGTATAGCCTGCTCTATACATTAGTAATGGCAGCAACACCAGGAAGCTATCGGTGTATGGCATGTGGTCTGGTATTTGACTCGGAAGATGAAGCAAAACGTCATGAAGAGCAGCATCCAGGTATGGTTCGAAAAGCAACTGGCGAGACTACGTCATCATCCTAGCAAAAGAAGTAGTGGTAATAATAATTACAAAGAAAGATTTCTCGCATAAAGATGATATATGCGAAGACCCAGACCCGCTAGAGATCTGAAGCATTTGCTACTAATGATGCTGCTAAGATAATAGCAATAGGCTTTACCTTTTGAAACACTAACAATATGATGGCCCAGAGCATTCTAGAGGAAAATGTTCAGATCTGATACAATGTAATTCTCGGTGGATGCTCCTGGATCTGGATAAAAATTCATTTGAATCCTATGACTAGGATCCTGTCATTTATTGTTCACATTATGTAGCCTTCTTTGATAGAATGGCATGATAGCCGAAATTGCCCTGGACTAGCAGCGCCATGACCTCACTTTCAGCGCACTCTGCTTCTAAAGATAGCATAAAGCCGCATGGCTTTTGTTCTAAGGCTTTCATGAGTGGTGCTATCTGGACTAGAGATGTTTCCATGGTCAATACGATCGTTAATTCTTGTGACTGAACCTGTATGATTTGACCTATTTATCAGAAGACTGCCCTCATTGTCTTTACTTCTCTGTGATGCTGTCTTTAGAATCCACAACAGTGTAGATAGCGTATATACCGGTATCATGTCGCCGATAACCGGTATGAACTCTATTGAGTTGATAGCAGTAGAAGTCTTGCTACCGGTTAGACGATACAATATAGCCATCACGATCGCATCAACAACATCGCCAGCAATGGGTAGTGCAAAGATTGGAGCGCCAATATAGTCTAACACGTCTGCAACTATTGAAATACCTAAAGCGCCAGCCGCTCTAACCTCAAAAGACAGGTCTAGTTGATCTGATTTCTTTTTTTGGCTAATTAGTTCCATGAACACTATATGCAATAATCACTTATAAATTATCGCTAGCGATATTAACTGAAGCAACTGATCTTGAAGATACAAAAGGTGCCGAGGTTATATTTTAGTGTCTCTCTCCATATTTAGACGCCTCCTGTTGTCTCTATAGCGCTTTTTACATACTTGAGGACGTTGTCATCTTTGCTATCTGAAACATATATGACATACACTAGTGCTGTCTCTTTGCCCTCAACTTTTCGTAGCACTCTTCCTATCCTTTGGACTATCTGGTTCATATTAGAAGTTGTTGCGAGAATTATCTCTATTCCGGCCTCAGGAACGTCGTAGCCAATTTCAAGTGTATGGACTGAAAGCAAAGAGTAGAACCTTTTTCCCCATTCTGACAGTACTTGTTGCCTCCTAAATGACGGCATCCTACTGTCAATTAGCCTTGCCTCTATACCTTTAGACTTGAGCTGTTGCTTTAGTTTGCGGATAGATTCAAGCGTTTCACTGAAAACCATGACTTTTTGAGTAGGGTGCTTTGTCCTTATCAGTTCTACAGCGGTTGCCAACTTGTTCTCCGCTGAAGCAAGCAACCCTTTTCTTTTCCTGACATTTAGAAACCAAGCCTTAGCCTGCCAGCTTGGAAA
>DAIUEZ010000073.1:0-9222 GCA_036844865.1 Nitrososphaera sp.
CTCAGCCAGAGCAGCCTCCCAATGAAGAGCAGCCTCCTCAGCCAGAGCAGCCTCCTCAGCCAGAGCAGCCTCCTCAGGGACCTCTGCCTCTTCAGCAACCGCAGCCCGAGTTGACTACTCCCACTACTACTCCCACAACACAAGAGGCCGTAAGCGAGGACAATGCCTCAGATCAGTCAACTGGTCCTGTCAAGTTCGCTTTTGTAGACTCATTTTGGACCGACTATACTTCACTTGGAGGAGTCATAGCAAGCACATCCTCTGAAAGCACTACGGCGCAGGCACTACCACCAGTAATAAAACAGGAAGTAGAGCCTGGAGAAGGAGAGGCTGTCTTGGCAGTCGTCCTCAGAAACAAAGGCTTTGCAGACGCAACAAGCATAAGCGGTTCACTTGACTTACCCTCTGGCTTCAGAGCCCTTGTTACCCCAGAAGATGTAGATTCGGATACCGCTCTTGCAAGCTATAATGGAGTAGTGGCGGCGGGTCAGACCTTTACTCTTTACTTTCGAGTTGAAATAACAGCAGAGTCTCAAGTGGATAGAGAATACACAGGTGAATTAAAGATACGTTACTTTAAGGTGGCCGAGCAGGAAGACGAAGATACGAAATCAACAACACTTGATATTCCATTCCGGTTAACCGGCAAGGTTATTCTGAGTACCGCTGTTGTTACGACATCCTCTAGTACCGGCACGCAAGGTACAGAGTCTGGCTTATACCCTATAGTAAGTGCGGATCCTGGAGTTGTCAATCCATTGAGAATAGAAGTCAGTAATAACGGATCAGCTTTTGCTACAGGAGTTATAGTAAATGTTCTGCCACCTGGCACTGTATCGTCTTCTACTGCCCAAATTGGAGACGGAAGCGGCATCAGTGGTAATAATAACAACAACAGCGCAGAGAGTACAACCTCTACACCTGCACAGCAAACGCTATCGTCGTCACCCTCTTCAGCCACAACGGTGATTGTTGGCTCGCCTACGTTTAACATTGGCCTTATAGGCGCCAACGAAAAGAAGGAAATAGTGCCCACAATTTTTCCTGCAGATACAGCGGCTGGTACACTTACAACTTTGAACATCCAGATATCATATAACGACGCGTATGGCAATAAGAGAACTCTAAATCAAGTTCTGGGTATCCAGATAGCTCCTGAATCACCCCAATCAGGTTTGAACGTTTTGCCTACTAGTTTGGCATCCTCGGATGTAATGCCAGGATCTTCATTGTCTCCATTGACGCGTACTAGCCTTGGCTCGTCTTTGAACAATAATACGATGAGTCCTAGCGACATCGTCAGCAGTAGTAATATCAATAGTACAAATTCGTCCTCAACTCAACCCCAATCTATCCAAATTGCTGCAGGAAGCGTTCAGGATCTATCATTTGCCATCGCAAATAATAATGATCCTGGAGTGTCAATAGCTGACGTTGTAGTATCTCTTACCTCTGAATCAAACGCGTTGAGAATCCTAGGCGACTCGCGGTGGAACCTGCAGAGCATAGGCGCTAACTCGCAGCAGGAGCTATCTACTAAGGTATATGCTTCGACCTCTCTGATCGGAAGCCCAGTGTTTTTCACAGTAACCATGCAATACATACGAAACGGCAACGAGCTGAGGACAGAGTCCTTCCAGCTCGGGGCAATAGTTGTCGGGGACATTAGGATAAGTGTAAATGATGTTACAATTAGTTACATAGGAGACACTCCACACCTTGTGGGTAACCTCCTAAATGAAGGAAACACTCCAGCTCTCTTTACAAAGATAGAGCTGCTTGAACCGGCTACACAAGGGAGACTACAATTGTTGCGGCCAACTGTCTCTTCACAATTTCTTGGAGACTTGGCGGTAAATTCTCCACTTCCTTTCAATATCCCACTGCACATCACGCAACAAAGCGTAGGGCAAGAAGCTACAGCCAACGGTTATCCAATTTCACTCAGAATTACCTATAGTGACGAGCTGAGAAATACCCATGAATTGGTTGTAGATGAAACTATTGGGCTTGAATCTATACAATCCAGGACAGGACAGCAGCAGACAGAGGCATCCGCACCGCAAAACAACAGGGTTAATAATGGATTCGTGGATGCTTACTGGGCAGACAGCATAGCAACATCTTCTTCTTCTGGCAACTTATCAAATGGCGAAGCAGAGTCGATAGCTTCAACGTTACCATCTGAAAGGGAAGTGGGCCCAGGTGAAGGGCCCTCTTTTCTTGCAGTGGTACTAAGCAATACAGCTTTTTCAGACATCACTGGCATAGTTGGCTACCTTGAGCTTCCTGAAGGGTTTTCCGCTACGACTACTACAGCAAGCGCTACTAATGATACTTCTGTCAATACAACGTCAAGCCAGACATCGATTGCCAGTTTGAGCAACGTAGTGAGAGCAGGACAGACCTATACGCTATTTTTCAAAGTGAATGTGCTGGAAACTGCGCAAAAAGGATTTCATGAGGCACTGCTAAGGATCAATTACTTCAAGGTTCCGGAGCCTGAGCCTGGGACATACAGGGTACAAACTATAACCGTGCCATTTGAAATTCCTGGCAAAGTTATACTGGACGCAACATCAGAGGCAAATGATCTTGTTCCAGGCGAAGCCAATGAGGTAAAATTGATGATCAGAAACAGAGGCACTGCAGATGCCCATAGCGTTATTGTCAATATTAATGCTATAGGCGGCAGTATCATTACCAACGATGCCGGACCTACTGGTGGTGGTAGCGCAAACGGTGACAATGCTTCCAGCAACGAGAGTGAATCTGGCAGCAGACAGGCTATTCAGCAGCAACAGCAACAACCTTCCTCTGCTGCGGTAGCGAGTATAGGCGCTAGAACTTTTAATATCGGGACAATTCCAGCGAACGGATCCGCTGAGATAGCTACGACTATTTATCCATCCACTTCGGCCGGAGGGACTTTGCAAAACCTGGACATTGAAATATTATATAACGATGCAAATGGGAACAGAAGATCAACACCTTTTTCGATAGGATCCAGGGTGCTACCAAACCCCCCAGAAGGGGGCTTGAGTGTGGCTCCATCTTCAGCCCACATGTCAAATCAAGAAAGAATTATTCTTGCTTCTACAATTACGGGTTCTCCAACAGGCGACACTGCCGGTGATGCAAGCAGCAATGATTCCTCAGAAGTTTCCATAATTGCAGGCAGGCCTGCCGACCTGAATTTCAATATTACCAACAATAACAGAAACCCAATAACCGACGTTGTTGTTACGCTTGTTCCAAGATCAGAATCTCTGGAAATCCTTGGAGATTCTAGGTGGACATTACAGGAATTAGCTGCTCAAAGCAAGGCCCGATTCTCAACCCGGGTTTTTGCCTCTGAATCACTTATTGGCAGCCCTGTTTCCTTTGAAGTCAGAGTGCAATACATCTCAGGTGATCAGCTAAAATCTGATTCTTTCTCACTAGGAGGAAATGTATTAGGGGAGATAAAAATAGACATAAACGACCTATTAGTCAGAGATATTGGAGATGTTCCGAATCTTACTGGGAACCTCCTGAATCAGGGAAACACTAAGGCGTTGTTTACCACAATTGAGATTCAAAGTAATCCTACATCAACAAATCAGAGCAGCAGCCTTGTGCCATTAACAGACACACCCCAATACCTAGGGGATCTTGAAGATAATTCTCCGCTGCCATTTAGTATTCCTCTAGCAGTTGGCACCAATGACGAAAATGGCAGTAGCGGCGGTGGAAGCAGCACCACCCTTGCAGCCGGAAATTATCCTGTTTCACTGAGAATTACCTATAGTGACGAGCTGAGAAACACCCACCAAGTAATTCTAAATAGAACAGTTTCCTATAGCCCACCACAGCAGGAAGAAGCAGCTCCTAACCAAGGGTTCCTTGGCTTTGGCTCATCTACTACTGATCAAAGCGACACAATCAATTCTGTTCTTCCGCTTATGTTCATTTTCTTGGCTATAGTGGCAGCGGCTGTTGTTATTGTAATAGTAATAAGACGCAGGTCAAGAAAGAAAAGGATTTCTAGACTTATGACAGGGCAAGAAGATGACAATGATGATCTTGAAGTATCTTCAGACGAACATCTAGACTCTTCAGGTGAGGATGAATCTTCACGTAAGCAGTAAGGTAAGCTAGAGTTATTCGTATCATGCACACACCATGATGGGAATAAGTAAGAATTCTATGAAAGGACTTTACATGGAAGGTTATACAATAGTACTGTATGTGATCTTATTTCAAAAATTCAAGGTGGAATGATAACAATAGGAAGTTATTAATCCAGAGGAGAGACTCTCTCTCTCTCTCTCTATCATCTTCGTCTCCGGGACTACCTTTTGAAAAGTTTACAAATAATACTATAACCAGGCTTTAGGGAGTTTTGGCGTACTTCGTCAAGCTAATTTTTTAATTAAATAGACAGGGTGATTTAGCATTTTGAATATATCACATGTTCCAAAAACTTTTCAGATTAATGTTCTTCATAATGCGATTTCACAATATCACATAAAATGGAAATTCAAAGAAACGTTTCTCTTTCTTTTACAAAAGTTTTCAACGTGGTTAAATGTAAGGTTTTTATATCTTACAAAAAAATGAAGTCATGTCTTGGCTGGAGAAACCGCCGCAGACTTTACTCCAATCTTCTACATGCTCGGTTTCGGCCTATTAGCTTCTGTCCCTGCTTTAATATTATCACGTCTTGTATCACCAAGACGCCGGTACAATCCAGTAAAGTTCCTGCCTATGGAGTGCGGCCAGATGCCCACAGGAGAGGGCAGATCGCATTTCATGATGCAGTATTACGCTTACATCTTGATGTTTGTTGTATTTGATGTAATGACTATATTCTTGTATGCCTGGGGAACTGCACTATTCAACATCCCTCGTGCCGCTACCCTTCCGATCATCGGATTTCTCGCAATAATGTTTGCCGCCATGGGATATGCATTATACCTTTCAGGGAGAAAAGGGATTTGGTGACATTGCTAACAAGCATTATATATCTATGTTGTGGAAAAAATAACGAGGAGGACCGGCATAAAAAATGAAAAAAGAACTTGTAAGCCCAACAAACTTTAACGTGCTAGTAAGCAAGCTAAGCGACGTGCTAGTGAGAGCACTTGATGCACCACTTGGCTATGCCATAAATTGGGGCAGAGTATGGTCGCTATGGCCGGTCCACCTTGAAACTGCGTGCTGTAGTGTGGAATTTGGAGCGGCGTCGGGTCCAAGATATGATGTCGAAAGATTTGGAATTATTGAAGCGTTTGGCTCTCTGCGCCAGTGCGACCTTATTGTAGTACAGGGGACGGTTACAAGGAAGATGGCCCCTCGGTTGAGGATGGTCTACGATCAGATGCCTGAGCCAAAATACGTCATCGCAATGGGTGCTTGCGCAATTACAGGCGGGCTTTACATTGACTCATATAATGTGCTGCCGGGTGTAGATGGCATCATCCCAGTAGACGTATATGTGCCTGGCTGTCCTCCAAGACCTGAAACACTTATTCAAGGCACGATGCTGCTACAAGAAAAGATCAAAAGATCAAAGATAAGATAGCAGCATGAGCGCTAATAACAAAGAAGAGCTGAACAAGGTGGCAGCCAGCAGCCAACCAAAGAATTCTACATCTACTACTAGCTCTGATTCTACCACCAAAAAACAACAAGAAGAACCACCATCATCCACTCAGCCAAAGCAGGTACCTGCCAAGACTTCACAACCTTCAGCCACAGCAGCCGCTGCTGCGTCTACTGCCAAGCCAAGCACCGCAGCTTCAGTTGCGAAAACACAGCCTGAGCCTCCACCTTTCGAAAAAGGGCTTGTGGAGCAGATAAAGAGAGAGTTTGGTGACGTAGTCAAAGTAATTTTTATCAAACCACTTCGAATAAAGATACAAGTTGAGCCACAGGACATTGTCAAAGTGGCGAACTTTCTGCGCGATAACATTGGATTTGACCACGCCGAGTCTGCCGGAGGCACAGACTATCCTAAGGATAATCAGATTGAAGTCATTTATCATTTAGGCTCTTACTCTAAACAAGAGCTTGCTGCCCACATCTTTTGGCTTACAACTAGAACTAATCGAGATGATGCGCGGCTCCCAACATTAATTAACGTCTACAAGAGTGTGGAATATCACGAAAGGGAGTGCTATGAAATGCTGGGAGTATACTTTGAGGGCCACCCAAGGAACGAGCGGTTCCTACTGCCGGAGGACTGGGCCGATATTCCGCCGCTTAAAAGAGACTTTAGGATAAAGGGGAGGTAGAACACAGGTAGTAGCATGACAAGCGTTGAAGAAAAGTTTGAAGAATCAAAGAGGCTAGGACTGCAGATAGTAAAGGAGTCCGAAGAAGACCGGCTTATGACCCTCAGTGTTGGTCCACAACACCCCGGCTCAGGTCACTTTCGCTTTGTAATCAAAGTCGATGGCGACTATATCGTCTACTGCGATCCTGACCCCGGCTACGTCCACCGTGGGGAGGAAAAGATGTGTGAATATAGAAATGTCATCCAAAACATACCCCATCTTGAAAGGCCAGTAATCCATGATTCTTCAAATATCACTTATTCGTACAGTCTTGCAATTGAAGATCTTGTTGGAATCGAAGTACCCCGGCGTGGTCAGTTCATCAGGGCAATAGCCTCAGAGCTTAACCGCCAAGTCTACACACTTTATTGGCTTGCAATTTATGGCATATTCCTGGGCCACTCTACTATGTTCATGTGGCCCACTGGCGACAGAGAGCTCATGATCGACCTCCTTGAAGCACTCACTGGTGCAAGGGTGACACATGCATTTAACATTCCCGGCGGTGTCAGAAACGACGTGCCAGAGGGCTTCAAGGATAGGTGCATGGGTCAGATAAAATACTTGCAGAAGCGCTTCAAGGAATATGAGGACATTTTTTATAATAACCCGCTTTTCAGGCAGAGGACTGAAGGCGTGGCAGTGCTATCAAAGGAAGATGCCATCAAGCTTGGAGTAACAGGCTCTGTTGTACGCGCATCAAATGTACCGTTTGATGTACGCAAAGCTGAGCCATACGACATCTATAATGAAATTGATTTCAAGGTCCAGTATATGAAGACAGGGGACTGCTTTGCAAGGTCCTATGTCCCATTACTTGACATGCAGGAATCATGCTATATCCTCGAGCAACTGCTGGACAAAATGCCCGCTTCAGGAGAAGTGCGCGCCAAGCTCCAGCCAAATCCAAAGGGGCCGCCAGGCGAAGCTTATCGCCGTGTTGAATCTGGCAGAGGAGCTCTCGGATATTATATTGTAAGTGATGGGACACCCAAGCCTTACAGAGTCAAGATGTCGGTAGGCTCCTTCCGAAACATGCTCGCCTTGCCACATCTGCTCGTTGGACAGAGGCTTGCAGATATGCCGGCTGTATACTGGTCGCTAAACTACTGGCCGGTGGAGGCTGATAGATAATTAAATGGCTTCGTATCCTCAAAACTTCCGCTTTGGAGAATTTGTAGGTAGCCTCATTTGGCTCATATTTTGGATATTAGTTATAGTAGCACTCGTAGTGCTCCCGCTGATCTTTATCATCCTCTTTTATGTTCCACTGCCTGAAATTAACGGCAGAGTTTACACGCCATATCTATTTCTCACATCTATACTGTATCCTCAGAGTGCTATCCCACTCATAGGGACGCTAATCCATGGTACGCTCTTTAAGGTCGCGGTGTTTCCAGGATTTACCTACGCTGCGCTTATTGCTGCAGCAACAATTTTCATAGAGCGCAAGTTCCTTGCCAAGATGCAACTCAGGGTTGGTCCACTTTATGCCGGCAAGATTGAGGGTATCCTGCAGCTCATTGCGGATGGCCTGAAGCTCATATCTAAAGAAATTATTATTCCCTCAGGAGCCGACAAGCTGATCTTTTGGGCGGCTCCTATAGCATATGTCGCAACTGCTGCGGCAGTTGTGGCTCTTATACCTGCTGGCCCTGGATGGGTAGTAGCAGACATTGATGTAGGCCTTCTTGCGGTATTTGCAATCCTTGGATTCTTTCCGCTTATTGCTCTACTCTTCTCGTGGGCAAGTAACAGCAAGTACCCGTTCATCGGTGGACTTAGAGCTCTGCACCAGTTGATAGCTTTTGAAATTCCATTCTTACTCTCGGCGCTTTCAGTAGTCATATTGTCTGGCACGCTTAACCTCACGGGAGTTGTTGACTCGCAGATTCAGTCATATTGGTTCATCTTTTTCCTGCCAATAAGCGCCTTTGTTTTTTACATTTCTGCACTTGCCGAGCTTGAGAGGATACCCTTTGATTTACCAGAGGCCGAGGCTGAGATTGTGGCTGGCTGGCTGACCGAGACATCTGGCATGATATACGGCCTTTTACAGCTAGGGTCATACATCAAAACATATGCTCTTGCTGCCTTGTTTGTGATTCTATTTCTTGGTGGGTGGGCTGGACCTCAGATTTTCCCAAAGGAAATCATGGCTGGATTTAGTGGAACCACTGTTAACGCCATCTTTTGGTTCACGCTCAAGACTTTTGGCATAATATTGCTTATGCTCCTGCCCAGAGGCATTAGTCCCAGAATCAGAATTGACATCCTGCTTCACACCGGCTGGTATAAACTCATTGTTCTTGCTTTTATCAACATGTTCATAGCCCTTGCACTAATATATGGGGGGGTACTTGGTCCTGGTGGTCTGCTAGTTAGATGACATCGTCAGGTTCCTCAACTGCAAGTGGCTTTATCAAATCCATTGAATCTGGCTCAAAGCACCTTGTTATCAAGCGCTTTACTCTACGTTATCCAGAACAAAAGCTCAAATTTGTAGGAGATGGTTATCAATTTGACCCAAAGAAGGGTGTTGGCATTGCAGGTTATAGAGGAAGACATATCCTATTTCATGATAAATGTACAGGTTGTCAGCTCTGTGCTATAGCGTGTGAAGGCATTGCAGAAGCAATTGGAATGGTTAAGGTAGAAGACGAGCAATGGAAACAAAACAAAAAAGGGATAATGCCTCAGATTGATTATGGTAAGTGCGTGTTTTGTGGCCTTTGCGTTGATGCATGTCCCTTTTATGCACTTTTTATGACAAATGACTATGAGCTGTCAGCGTTTACAAAGGAGCATCTCATTTACACACCAGCTCAGCTTGCAGTCAAGCCAAAGTACCAAGGTGATGTAGAGATTGTAATAGATGATAGGGGAGCAACACATGGCTGAT
>DAIUEZ010000074.1:0-9138 GCA_036844865.1 Nitrososphaera sp.
GCCGCCTTTTCCAGTAATCATAATGCTCTGCCGGATAAGAATACAGAGCCTTGTCAGGTCCGCCATGAACCGTTAGGTCTGCCTGCTTGTCCCCGTCGAGATTAAGTCTCCTTAGCTTTATCCGCCCCCTTACAGGTTCTTTAAAGATTCCTGTAGTCACTGCTTGGCCTCGGAAGTTCACGGTCCGTGGAAGTCCCACGTTGAGCGAAATCACCTTAGCCATTAGGATGTAAGCAATGCACAACTACAATATATATAAGATTGAAAGGACAAGACAACCATACCCTTATGTTGAGTGAAGGATCTAACCTATTGCAATAGGCATAACGATGTTCATTTAGACCTCGAGTTGTAAATGTCAAATTTACCTAAGAAGTTTCCGGCAAACAAGGTGAATCGTAGGGGAGGAGTGTGTTATATATCCTGCCACTCCGGACTACAATAATTCAATCAGTTTCTAAAGGAAGAGTGCTGATATGAACCCTGAATCTTAAGAATACCAAAGAAACAGGTCAAAGTTGTGTTATGTTCTCGCATATGGGATAAGGAAAGTCAAGCATACTCACAATATTGGAAGTAATTTGGAAAAATGTATTTTAAGGATAGTCAAGGGATTGACATAGAAGTACTCATTGAAAATCAAAATACCAGCTTCCCTGACACAGCATGCTGCACACAAGAAATTAAGCAGCCACAGAAAACACAATTCAATTTCCTTGGCTCTTAAAAAATTTCTTTCCAAAAGCAAGCTCGCTCACATTTCTGTTGGGACTGAGTATGTAAGACTGGTTGAAGCGACTGATAGGATCTTGGCAAATCGTATTTCTTGTCCCATAGATATCCCACCATTTCAGACATCTACAGTTGATGGTTTTGCCATTCTCTCAAGCGATACAAAGAAAGCAACAAGAGGCCATCATGCTATGCTCAATGTTGTTGGCAAAATTAGTGCTGGCAAAATCTCCCGGATAAGAATTGGTTCCGGCGAAGCTGTTGCAATCGCAACCGGAGCAAAGATTCCAAAGGGCGCAGACTCGGTGATAATGATTGAAGATGTCATAATTGAGGATAGAGGAAAGAAAATTTTCATCCCATACAAGACAAATAAAGGAAGCAACATATCTCCAAGAGGCAATGACCTAAGGAAGGGACAAATTCTTCTAAAGGAAGGAACATGGCTCACTGCTGCAGATATCGGACTAATTGCATCCGTTGGGATATCAAAGATAAAGGTGTATAAGAAAATCAAAGTTGCGGTGCTCTCAACTGGCAGCGAACTTGCTGAACCAGGGTCAAACCTTGGTAATGCTTCAATTTTTGATAGCAATAGATTCATGCTCTCTAGTGTGGTAAGAAAGCACGGCGGGGAGCCAATAGACCTGGGGATATGTAGAGATCAAAGATCTCTCATACATGCGAGGATAATGCATGCACTAAAGTTTGATGTAATTCTAATATCTGGCGGCTCTTCCGTAGGCGAAAAGGACTATGTTCCTAGCTTAATAAATGAGATCGGAAAGCCTGGGATTATTGTAAGTGGCGTAGCAATGAAACCGGGTTCCCCAACGTCCCTGGGGATAGTTAATGGAAAGCCTGTAATCGTGCTTCCTGGCTATCCTGTTTCTGCATTTCTTGCTCTGTACACCTTCGGATTACCATTGTTTTACAAGATCCTAAACACTAACGGTCCTCCTGTTGCAAAGCAGGTCGCCAAACTTGCGTCGGATGTCAAGTTACATAAAGGAATGACCACATTTATTAGAGTTAGAATCTTAAAGCCTAGTCATGGATGCTTTCTTGCTGAGCCAGTATCGACTACTGGTGCCAGCCTCCTTTCTACATTGGCTTATTCTGATGGGATAGTAGTAGCGAAGTATAACAACAAGGGGAGCCAAAGAGATGATATGTTGCACAAAGGGCAAAATGTAGAAGTGATTTTACTAAGAGATGTGTATACCAGGAGGCTCAATAATTGTTAAAAGTAAAAGAAGATGATGGTGGTGGAAATAATTCAAATAAAGCTCTTATTGACGGATTTGGAAGAGTTGCACGTAAGCTAAGGCTCTCCGTGACTGACAGATGTAATATGCAATGCATTTATTGCATGCCAAGAAATATGGATAAGAACGACAAAACTGGAAGCAGTGATGAAGCAATTGCAAAAAAAAGATCGTGGCTTGCCAAAGATGAGGTCTTAAGCTATGAAGAATTCTTAAGAATATCTCGGATAATGGCGCAGTTGGGCATTGAGAAAATAAGGATCACAGGCGGCGAGCCACTGCTCAGGCCAGGAGTGGAAGAGCTGGTTGCAGGGTTGTCAAAGATAAAAGGGATTAGATCAATCAGCATGACAACTAATGGTCTTTTCCTTGGCGAAAAGGCGGATCAGCTAAAAAGGTGCGGACTTCAAAGTGTAAACATTAGCCTCGACACATTTAAGGCTGCACGCTTTAAGGCCATGTGCGGGATAGACGGTCTGCATAAAGTCCTAAATTCAATTTACGCATCAGAAAATGCAGGACTGAAGGTGAAGATAAACACAGTGGTTGTGAGAGGATGGAATGATCAAGAGGTCATAGATTTTGCAAGGTTTGCTCGTGAAACAGGCCATGTTGTACGCTTTATTGAATTCATGCCGCTAGATGGGTCTGGAATTTGGTCACCGGATCTTGTTGTTAGTAAGAGCGAGATTATTTCCCGAATAAGAAATGAAATTGGAGATATTGAAGTATCTAGAATCTTTGAGAATGAAGATGTTAAAGTAAATGATGATGACGACAATGGATCCGCACCGGCCAAGCTCTACTCGTTTACTGATGGAAAGGGAATCGTGGGATTCATTCCTTCAATGACAGAGCCATTTTGTGCACAATGTGATAGAATGAGGATAACTTCAGATGGAAGGCTTCTTACTTGCCTTTTTGAGAATCCAGGTTATGACATTAAGAATCTGCTGCGCAACGGAAAGACTGATCAAGAGATTGCTAATTACATTTTGGAATCTACCCGGAGGAAGCCAGAAGGAGTAGTAAGTATCATAAGATCTAAAGCGTTAAAGCCAACTCTGAATTTGATGCATACCATAGGAGGATGATTATAATTGAGTGACATCGAGGAAATGAAACATCTTAATCCGCCGCAATTTATTACCCTAAAAGTCAAATCATTTGCAATTCTCAGAGAAATAATGGGCAAGGAGCAGATAACATTACAATTGCCTAGGAAAGATGAGGGAACAACTGTTGCTGATTTGAGGGTAAGGATCCTCGAACTTTATCCTGCTATTTCAGCACAAAGGATCGTAATGGCTATTGCTGTTAACACCAAGATTGCAAATGACAGATCAATCATAAGTGATTTTGACGAAATAGCTCTCTTGCCGCCTATCAGTGGTGGTTAGCGGGTTTTATGATTTCTATATCAGAGCATCCGATCGATGTTGAAAAGTTGCTAGCCAATGTGAGGGATGACTCTGCCGGTGCAACTGTTCTCTTTTTGGGAACGGTCAGAAACCACAATGATGATTACGCTGTATCTGGAATTTATTACGAAGCATATATCAGGATGGCAGAAGAAGCCGTAGCTAAAATTGAAAAAGAAACTGTCAAGAAGTGGAATTTGAAGAAATTTGCTGCCGTGCATAGAGTTGGCAACTTAAAGATAGGAGAAGTTAGCGTCGCTATTGCAGTATCGTCTGAGCACAGAGCTGAAGCCTTTGAAGCAGGAAGATACGCTATAGACAGAATTAAGACAGAAGTTCCCATATGGAAGAAGGAGATGATGAGCGGTGAAGGCGGAATATGGGCACAAGGCACACCAATGGGCGAGAGTTGACAATATATGGGGATGTTCGATGTTGGGGATAAGCCAGAAACTCTCAGAATTGCAACCGCGCGGGCAGTCATAAAAGTAAGTCCTGAAACTATCTACTTGGTCAAAGAAGGAAAATCTCCGAAGGGTGACATAGTAGATGCCGCCAGGATATCTGCAACAATGGGAGCCAAGCGAACTTGGGATTTACTCCCATACTGCCATCCTATACCAATAGATCACATCAAAGTTGATGTTTCTATCAAGACAGAATCGATAGAGGTAGACGTACAATTAAAAACTACTTGGAAGACTGGTGTGGAGATGGAATCGCTGACAGGCGCTTCTATAGCAGCACTTACAATCTATGACATGCTAAAGCCAGTAGATGAATCCTTGGCGATAGAGTCTGTCAAGCTCTTGGCAAAAAGCGGAGGCATAAAGGATTTTTACGAAAGGTATGACAAGCCATTGAAGGCAGTTGTAATAGTTGTCAGCGATTCAGTGTCAAAAGGAGACCGAGCAGACAAGTCCGGCAACCTCGCTGCTCAAAGGCTTGAGAGTGCTGGATTTGAAGTCGTAGACTACCAAGCTATACCTGATGACCCAAGCAAAATAGAATCGTCATTGAAAACTGCATGTGACGAAATGAAAGTAGATCTAGTATTGACATGTGGGGGTACTGGTCTTGGCCCCCGTGATACTACTCCTGAAGCAACCAAGAAGATCTTGGAAAAGGAGGTTATAGGAATCTCTGAGGCGCTGCGTATGCACGGGCAAAAAAGAACACCTTTGTCAATGCTATCTAGGGGAGTGGCTGGAGTCAGGGGCAAGACAATCATCGTGAACCTACCAGGCAGTGTCAAGGCAGTGTCGGAGTCTCTAGATGCGCTAATCCCGGGTATACTACACGCGTCTAAGATGCTGGGAGGTCACGGCCATCAGCAATGAAATTGACCTTCTTATTTTTGTCGCACCCCTGTTCTTTGGGATAAGTTTCATTTATTCAAGTGTCGGGTTTGGGGGTGGCAGCAGCTATATCGCGATCCTTGTGCTTTTTGGAATTAGCCTATTTGCCGTTCCTCCTATAGCGCAGATACTTAACATAATCGTAGCCGGAATCGCAATGATCACTTTTGCAAGAGCTAAACACCTTTCACTGAAATTCTCCCTGCCCTTTTTGTCGTCTGTTCCTTTTGCCTTTTTTGCAGGAACAATTGCTCTTCCAGAGCAGGACCTTACCCTGATCTTTATCCTGGCATTGTTTGCGGCGTCAGCTGCTCTGCTTCTCTCAGGAATAAGGGGCAGGTTTGAAAAAAAATTGAAAGAGAAAAAGGCCAAGGGATTGAGGATGTTGAATATCAGGAAGATTATATTAATTGGAATCCCCACAGGAATTATCCTAGGCGTTGTCGCTGGACTTGTAGGGATAGGAGGCGGAATATGGCTCTCACCCCTGCTTATACTTGCGGGTATGGCCGATCCAAAACGTGCAGCCGCAACTTCCAGCGTTTTCATAGTGGCGAACTCCATTAGCGGCTTTCTTGGACAATCAGTAAGTAAACCTATCGACCTTGCAATTTTATTGCCTCTGGCCTTGGTCGTGCTAGGAGGCGGGTTGCTCGGATCTAGGTTAGGTGCATTAAGGCTTGATCATGATAAAATCCGGATAATAGTTGGTGCAATAGTGGCCATAGCAGGACTTAACCTTATGATCAAATTTTTGTACTCCTGAGATATAGTATAGTACTACTAATAGTATATCATGACGAAAATTAGTTGATCATGCCACCGTTTCCTCTACTGAATGATAGCCTGTAGCCCCATTAGGATAGGTATCTCTAATTTCGGCAGTTTGTATATTTCCAGCTTTGTCTGTTGCTCTTACAACTATATTGTATTTTCCTCTATTTTGTGGAATCCAATCTAGAGCCCAAAGAACCCAAGAGTTGCTTGAAAGTGGATCTTTGATGCTTGCACTTTGCCAAGTGTTTCCGCCGTCTGTGCTGACTTCTACCTTTGATATTCCCCTGTCGCCAGCAAATGCTATGCCTGCTATTGGGCTTTTGCTTCCTATAGACGCAGCATTTGTGGACAACTCTTCAAATCTGTTCCGCAGTGCATCTCCGGGGAAGACAATCTTTGAATGTGTTTGATATTTAGCATTATTTGCCCAACCTCTTCTCTGCCAAAATCCCTCATAGACCGTATCGACGAGTTCAATGTCTGTTATCCACTTTGCGTTCATCATTCCATATAATCCCGGAACAATCGCTCTTACCGGAAAGCCATGCTCTGCGGGCAATGGGACGCCATTCATCTCATATGCCAGTATGGTTCCATCCATCAGGCCTCTGTCAAGGGGTATCCCAACATCATAACCGTCAGAGCATCTAAAGACAATGTAAATTGCCTCAGGCAAGACTTGTGCCTTTTCTAGTATGGTTTTCAGTGGAACTCCCTTCCAATATGCAGTGCTAATAAGATCACCGTCAATCTTGTCGCTAATGCATTCAAGTGTAGCATACTCGCTAGTTGAAGGCATGGCCTTTAGTTCATCATAAGTAAACTGCAGTGGACCATTCCTTACTAAACCTCTAACATTGAGCCTCCAAGCATTTGCATCAACAGAGGGCACAATTAAGTTTGTATCTATTCTGTAAAATTTGTCATTAGGAGTTAGTTCAGAAGCTACAAACGGAGCAAGTTTCTCTTCAGCAAATATGCTGCCTGCAGGAATATTAGCTGAAGTAGGAGGTAAGGGTATTTTAGGACTAGATGTTGGCATTGACGACTTGCTGTGGAATGGAAAGCTTCTGGCCCAGAAAATAAAAATGGCAACTCCAGCAGTAGCGGCCGCCATTGTAATGAATTCTCTTCTACTTATTCTCGGAAGGCGAGAGTCAGCAGCTAGTTCAAGGTTTTTTCTCCTGCCTCCTTCTTCTATATCTGCAGCGGAAGCTTTGCTAGGTTTGACTCTCTTGGCAATAGTACCTCTTTGAAATAGATAGGAAAGTGTGCGGCCATAGGCCACACTTGGCAGAAGAAGAAAAAGTAGCACATATTGGATCTCTGACGATCTTGTGAGCAATTCATTTAGTTGTAAAAGAAAGGCGCTTATTGCAACCATTACAAGATAGGGAATAAACGAAAGCTGTATTAGATTTACAATTACACTCTTGTTAGAAAGTTTGATGTATATCTTATGAAGTAATATCGCAAGTCCCCCATAAATGATCAAGTTGACAATAATTGCTGTTGTAAATGCGGTATATTTCGCCAGGGAACCAAATGTCTCAACAGAAAAAGACTCTACCTGTCCTGGGGTAAGTGAGAATAGTGTTTGAGAGGCAAGTTCGGGGATGAATAGCCCTCCTGCAAATATCCTAAAAGCTGCAGCTACTAGCAGAGCAACGCTTCCAGCGATGAGGCCAAGAACAAAGTTTCGTGCATTTTTGTTCTTCATCTATTTGCTAGGTCACCCTTCTCTGAAGGATACTTTAGCGTTACTTGATTCTCTCTGTTCTGTTCCATAGCAGATCCGCAGTCAGGATCAACAACTTCTAGGTAGGACTGGGATACCATATAGACCTTGACAGGGACATACATTAAAGCATTTTTCCAGATTGAGAGCAGACAGGAAGTTTACAAAATAATAAACTAGTTCATGGTTAAAAAATTTAAATAAGAAATTGCAATATCTAGATTCATGAAGGATGATCGCTTGTGGATCAAACTCAGAAGTCTATAGGAGAAGTAGTTTCCATATGGCGATATCCTGTGAAGTCAATGATGGGAGAGGAGCTCAATTCTTCATATGTAACCGAACGCGGCCTCTTAGGGGATCGCGTGTATGCTATAATAGACCAACAGACTGGCAAAGTGGCTAGTGCCAAGAACCCTGGAAAATGGGGAAAGCTATTCGACTTTCGTGCTGCATTTATCGACTCGCCTCAAACTGTAGAGAACATTCCTCCCGTCCGTATTACCTTGCCAGATGGTAGTCAGATTTTCTCTAATCATCATGAAATTGACCGCATATTGTCAAAGGTACTTGGTCGAGAGGTTAGCATCATGAATGCTAGCGTGGAGAAGCCAAGCTACGAGGAATACTGGCCTGATATAGAGGGCCTAGCACAAAGAGAGACAGTGACCGACGAAGCTATGCCTCCACAAACTTTCTTCGATATTGCTGTAATCCATATCCTGACTACTTCTACAATCGACTGTCTGCGAGAGCTCTATCCAGAGGGGCGTTTTGAGGTTCGACGGTTTAGGCCAAATATAGTAGTAGAGTCAGCCTCAGCAGAAAAGGACTTTATCGAAAATTCATGGGGTAGTATGAAGCTAATAATCGGTGAAGAGGTTGTGCTGAAGGTCATTGGACCTTGCACGCGGTGTGTGATGATAACCCTGCCGCAGGGGGACCTTCCCAAAGATTTAGGTATTTTGCGCACAGTTGCAAAGTACAACCAAGTGCATGCCGGGGTCTATGCCTCAGTGCATCAGGGCGGAACAATTCATCGAGGGGACATAATGCAACTAGAAGGCAATCTGAGTAAATCTGGAAAAAAGTAAATAAGCTAATTTCGTGCCCTGATGGTTATTAATGGCTTTGTTGATGGATGTAAGCTCCATACTTAGCGCAGTAAACATGGCAATATTGATTACATTGCTTGCCGTGTATGCCAACATCTACCGCAAGACTGGAGCCACATTCACAGTCGGGTTGATGGTGTTTGCTGGTATGCTGATGCTTCATAACGCGATAGCCATTTATGGTTACTTTGCGATGGCGCCACTCTATTCTGACGATTTGCTGCCTTACTTCATCGAGATACATATAGCTGAGCTTGCAGGGCTGGGAGCACTTCTAAAGGTCACAGTGTGGCCTGAAGGAGTCAGAACAATTCCAAAGAGCTCCTAGGATACCTTTCCTTCCCTTAGTCCACAAGTTGAACATTTGCACCTGTTGGTAGCGCTCTGATACACCATTACTTTTCGAGTATTTGTACATCTCTTCGACAAGTTGGGCATTTTGCTATTTTTGCTATTTACTAAAAATGAGTTCAATTTAATGCAGTAGTCTATAACATTCAAGGTCTTCATGATATGGAGGGCTTGACACGGGGTTCATTGATGCACCAGAGAGGAATGCAAGGAAGAATATGTTTAGGTCTACCATACCCCCTATAGCTAGACTTCCAAAGCCTTGCAAACCCTTGGTGTAAACTACCAAGTAAATGATAAGCTTTAAAGATGACGCTGGGGAACCAAAAAGGGTCCCCAGCGGATGCGATAATCGCTCACACACCTAAACCAAGGAGG
>DAIUEZ010000075.1:0-6680 GCA_036844865.1 Nitrososphaera sp.
TACTAGCACAACCTCATTGCGAAGCTCCGGAAAATACTCGAACACATCAATTATTCTCTGTTTGAACTCATTAGTAAAGTTGGCATCTGCTTTCTTTGTAAATGCCAGTCGTCTCGCGCCATAATTCAAAAGGTTAGATTGCATTTCTACATCCATTACCAAGTCAGGCGAGATACTTATGAAATTATCCTGTTAACTATTTTCTAAAAGAAGAAGAGTATCTAATGAAAAACTGTATGACAAAATAGCTCGGTAAATCAATAGATACAATATAAGAAGTTTGAACTGAACTCAATTCAATATCCAATTAATAATAGTTTATTATCCCTATCGATATGTCAAGACTGTGTGTATGTTTTCATGTTTCATACTTTGCCCGAAAATGGGATTTTCATTCAGCGTACCTACAAAAAACTAGCTACTAAGTTTAAGATAGCAAGAGGCAGAGGCATATGAGTATGCCCTCCATTCAAAAAGGTCCTACGGCCTGTTCTTTTTCTCCTAATTTATGCACTTGTGAGGAACATCATGGCCATTTTTGAATGCCATGGCATAATGGTCGAGATATCAATGGTAGATGTACTGACAACTCCTCTTCCCACACGAAGGGATAAACAGTATCTTCAGATCAGATCAAGTGACAAAATTTTTGCCTCAAATACAAGATAAGAGTAGAATGCTTAATGATGTTAGACCACGAATTACATATATGAGGCCTATTTTTGAGGCAGAATTAACCCCTATTCTTAAAACTGAGGAGGTGTTGAAGCTAGCACAGCTTGCTGAAGAAGCTGGCGTCGATAGACTTGGAATATCTGATGTGATCTTTTATCCAGATACCTACGAATTACAGGCATTATGTGCATTTGTCACCAAGCGCATGAGAATAGGAAGTCTTGTAACCAATCCTTATACAAGACACCCTGCGGTAATTGCTGCAGCAGTATCAACATTAGATGAAATATCGAATGGGAGAGCGTTTCTAGGGATAGGAGCAGGTGCAGGCATTGGAAAGCTTGGAGTGGTACGATCCCCTCCAGCTTCAACAATTAGAGAAGCTGTCCATATTATTAGAGAGCTGTTGGACGGAAGAGAGGTTAATTACCAAGGCAATACTTTTCAACTATCTGGCAAAGATTCAAGACTAGAATTTCCACCAAGGCATACTGTTCCTATTGTCATAGGAACCCGAAGTCCAAGGATTGCAAAGTTAGCTGGCGAATTAGCAGACATAATTGTGATTGGAGCTAGATATATTTCTGACCAACAGATCACAAGCTATCTTCAATGGATTTCAGAAGGTGCAGCCCGTGCCAGAAGAGACATCGATAGTATAGAGATTGCACCACGCTTAACCATATGTGCTTCAGAGGACCGCGAATTAGCGAGGCAAAGTGTGAAGCTGTATGCAGCGTATTACTTAGCGCTGCTTAGGCCGCCGGATATGGTAATAGAACAGGCAAAACTACAGAAAATCATTGACGCAGTAACCAGAATCAAAGGGTGGTACTTCTCACCAAGCGTTGAGTATCCCAAAGAGATAGACAACCTAGTAGATGAAGAAATTGTTGATAAATTTGCTGTTGCTGGAACGCCAGATGAATGCATTGAGAAGATAAGGAAGATATTAACAAGATACCGATTTAGAAGTATAAGCTTGAATGTGTCAGCTGTAAGAAGAGAGAAGGTCTTTGATGGGATGGCAGAAACAATCAAGTCAATTGGAGATATAATTCAAGGATTGAAAAGAGGATGATTGATAGATCACGTCGGATTGAAAGATGCCTATCTACACAGCTTTATCAGGCTACTTCCTAGTATCATGTTGAAATTTGATTTTTGAAAACTTTCATCATATTCTTAGCCTTTTGACCGCACAGCGTTGATCGTGGGGGCAGGAACAATGAAGAGTGGACAGCAGAGAGAAGAAGTGGATAAAGTTATACCAGCCGAATGCAATGAACTAGGCGAATACGAGGAACAAGCCAGCTCTGCATCAGAGGTTTGGCGACTCCAACAGTTTTTGGTCGCAGCGACGAGAGGACAGGGCTGCGGCTCCTAGATACAACAGCATCCTCTGCCAATCATGAGCAGATACAGCATGTATCTAATTACCTTAGACAGGCCGGCTGTGTTCCCCTGCCCATTTCCCATGCCACTTGAATTTGTTATTTCTGTAAGGCGATTCTATAGATCTTTTCTACAATCAAATAGGCAGACTATCAATGGCGAGTTCGATAGAGCTTCGTAAATATTTTAAGAGTTACGCTATAATTCTGACCAGTAAGAATTGCAAAACATATTCAAGCTTATTTACCGTCTCCAACGGCCCTTCAGTTTTCCACTCTGTCTCTCCAATAAAGGACTATCGTTCAAAGTTATTTGTTTAAATCTTCGTTTCAGTCATTTGTTCCAATCCTTAATTCCAATTATAGTATTGTGGCCCGAGAGAAGGGCTCTCTGCTGCTCTTCAGCCAGCATACCAAAGTTATCTCTATGATATGAACATATGGCTTTAAATCTCAAATCCATCTTTTTTGGTAGGCTTTGCTCATAATTTAGAAGTGCGTCTATGCGTTCAGATAAGAAAAAGGAACCCATATCTGACAGGTTAAACACTCCCAGCTTACCATCTTTAGCTGCACGCAAGACCAGATCTTTTGCAAAGTTCATAGCCCTAGAGATGTCTATCTGATAGACCTTGAGGGCATCTACAATAATCAGATTGCCGTCTTTCTTCTCATCATCTACCGAGATCCCTTTATTTTTCAAGGCGTAATCTATTCTGTTAAATGAATCATATGTAGTGGCGAGGAAAACGATTTCATTGTTATCAAGTGCTTGTTTTGTGCACTCTGAGTAAATTTGCCTAAAACTTGAAAGGTTTGGATATATCAGTAAGTTGTGCTCTTGGAAGTCAGATCGCCGGACATCTTCAATTATGGAGGATATGCTATCGCTGTTTATTATCTGTTTTTCATTTATGTTTTCGGTATTGACGCTAGCATCATTAATGAATTCAGTGGGTTTCTGTTCACTATTATTCATGTCCTGTCTATCATCCCGCAATGGTATTGATGCAGGAGCACAATACTATAACCATCGAGCTAGGCATTTACGTTTTCTAGCGTAGGCGCATATGCTAATTAATAGTAGGTCAAAATTCTTCTCTAAAACTTCTTCACAATTCAGTTCTTCTTATGTCTGATCAAAAATATGGATCCAATCTTCAACCTGTCTAAAGTCTTCTGTTCCAAGATGAGGTCTAGCGCAAGATTAATCCTTAGACTTACATGCTTCTTTGAGGTTCAAACTTGCGTCTAGCGTGTATCCGTTATTAATTAGTCGTTGAAAGTATTATTCTACCATTACTTTGCAAGATCATTAAATTGACCACTTCTTGGTAGCAGTTTTGCTCCCTCTGGCTACTTAAAGCTAGGATTATGTCTTCAACCAAGATCCCTTATTGAGCATTGAGCATACCTTTTGAGTTTTAGGACTAAATGCTGTCTTTGCCATACTATCATTTATGGCTTGATATGACAAAAAACCGATCTTTGGACATGGAATGAATTTTTAGAGCTCCTTTTGAGATCAGACCGGAGGTAGCCGGATAATATATAAATCGCATAAAAAACTCTCACTCGGAAAAAAGATGACCTTTATCTTATTTTGTGATTATGTCTATGGGTATGAATAAAGAAATTGGATATGCTTTAGACTATCACGACGCTACGAAGCATTCAGAGGCCAGCTTAATGAAGTCAAGACATTACTTAGATTTTGATAACAAGCCTATACCATTCAAAATATACCTGGAGCTGCCTTCTACACCTCTTCCAGTAGATTTCCCGACACCGGAAGTAAATGCTCTTAGTTGTATTAGCGGCATGATAAATCAAAGATCTCGTGACGATAAGAAAGAATTGTCCCCAACAACAACTACGAAATCAGTTGATTCTAATAACACCAGTACCTCTATTCTGCCTAGTCTTCATATCGAGGATCTGGCTGAGATTCTGTTTTTTTCAGCAGGGATTACAAGAGAATTGAAGTATCCCTATGGTAGATATTACATGCGGGCGGCATCAGCGACTGGAGCTCTTTATCCTATCGAATTGTATGTAGTTTGTGATGATATTTCACATGATTTGGTGGCAGGGGTCTATCACTTTTCGCCGGCTGATTTTAGTCTGACACAGATTCGTAAAGGAAGATACAAGGAATATCTAGCAGCAGCTACTGCAAACAATCAGGACATAGTGAATTCTGCAATCAGTATAATATTTACATCATTTGCGTGGAGAAACGCTTGGAAATATCAGGCACGGTCTTACCGGCACTGGTTTTGGGATTCCGGAGTAATCGCTGCTAACCTTCTAGCTACAGCATATGCAATGGACGTTCCTACCCGTCTCATTATGGGTTTTTTGGATGATAACGTAAATCGGCTTTTAGGCCTAGAAGATCAGAGAGAAGCCACTATAGCAATCGCAGCTATAGGTCGAGGAGATCCAAAGGATACTATTAGATCAAGCCATCAATGGAGCAATATAGCTAAGATATCACATCCACCTATTCCAAAGATCCGCCCATTATCTAAAAGAGGCGAAATCAATTATCCCGAGATCTGGCAACTAAATAGCGCTTCGAAGCTTACAAGCAAAGAAGAGATTGAAGAGTGGATCAATAATGCGCATAGTTATCATCAGTTATTATCGACAACGTCAAACCGCCCTCGCAAAAAAGGTACCAAGCCTGATGATGATAATAACAATATAGTCATCATACCAAACGAATTAGATGAAGTCATGAAAAATTCACGCAGTCTAAAGGAGACTATTCTATGGCGTGGCTCCTCTCGGAGGTTTGCAAGAGCCGATATCTCATTTTCTGTTCTAAAAACAATACTCTTCAATTCAACTAGAGGAATACCAATAGATATACTCAAAGATGGAGATTCTCTGATAGATATTTATTTTATAGCTAATGGTATTGAAGGCCTTAACCCGGGAGCATACTTCTACAATCGAAGTACTACTACTTCTTCTCCTGCTAACCCGAGTGGTTCTATAGAGAAACTAAGAGAAATTACGAGTTCGCGAAACGTCTCCGGCTATCTCTGTTTGGGCCAATCGCTTTTTAGTGATGCCAGTGCTGTTTTCTTTTTAATGACAAATTTGCAGTCTGTTCTAAGATCATTAGGCAACAGAGGTTATAGAACCTCTCAGTTTGAAGCAGGGATTATTGCAGGGAAAATATATCTTGCTGCTTATGCCCTAGGAATAGGAGCCTCCGGGTCCACCTTCTTTGATGACGCAGTAACAGAAGTCTTTTCTCCTCATGCAAATAAGAAGAATACAATGATTGCAGTAGGTATTGGAATTCCAGCTTACAAAGCCAATCCAGGCAAGATATTACCGATTAGGTTAAGTAGAGAGCAGCTTTTGGCGCAAGATTTTATCTAGTTCATAAAGCCAATAGTGAGATTGGATTATCTTCTTATAGGAAGAAAAAGTCTGTGAACTCAGACTGAATTGGAAATAGCGTGATATTGACAAGGCCCTCATCAAAACACATATCGCGTGTTACCCGACAGACTAAGGCACAAGGCATTTACACCAAGAATGGGAAAGCCCTTATCTAAAATTATCTTTATTGAAGATATAGGTAATGGAATAAAGACAAAGTCGTTATAGATTGATTAAATTAAATTATTATTCGACTAGTTGTTGCTCTTCTGTCTAGTCCCTTATGGCAACGAAGACAAAGTATCGACATTATAATCCAGACGATCCTTTCGACGCTATGCTAACATTGGCAGATGGCTTGACAGCAGCCAGAATTCGATTCTCCTAAGAAGAACAATTAAGATACAAGCAATGCCCTGACTGTGGGTGAAATAATAAGCCAGAAGCTAAATTCTGTTAAAAACAAGTCTGTGTTGCATTTGTACGTTCAGCTAAGCTGTCAGGTATGCTAATGAAAGGACAAGGGAGTTTGAATTAACTAAAATGAAGGTTTGAAGCATTTGGTAGAAGCTGTGAGAAAAAGAAGTCAGCCAACAGCCGCTGTAAAGAACCGTAGAATAAGTGATGAAAACTATTCCGAAGCTGGAGTATATCTCAAATCAACTGCATAAAACGCATTAATAATTACTAGAAACAAGATAATAACGGTCGTCACCCGCGGCCTTTCAATATATTAGTTATACAGTCGCTCGCACCTGATTGCTTTAGTGAGTCAAATTCTCTTGTTTGTTCTCTCACTCTCATGCCTCAAGACGTAGTGAGGGTCTCTCTAACTTGAAACAGCTTTTTCCCTTTTTGAGCAAGCTCTTTTTTCTGGTTATCTTTAAGAGTATTATAGTTTCCCCCATGATAGCAACTAAGGCCTCTGACGTTGCCACCTTCTGTTTTTGGTGGTAAGGATGACTCATAATTTATCAATTCTGTAGCTCTGCCGTCTCCACCAAATAGAAAGAAATAGCCCATATCTACTATTGCAGTAACTCCAACTCTGCCTTCTTTTCTCGCACGCTCTGAAAGCGATGTTACCAGCTTTTTCATGCCATTAATGTCTGGATAGTAGGCGCTAAAAGCGTCTACTATTAGTAATGAGCCATTGTCTATAAGGCTTTGAATGTTTTGCACTCCGATATCACTCAAATGATGCTTTAC
>DAIUEZ010000075.1:6780-8924 GCA_036844865.1 Nitrososphaera sp.
TGTCTATAAGGCTTTGAATGTTTTGCACTCCGATATCACTCAAATGATGCTTTACGCTGTCTACTGTTTCATAAAAAGGTGCGATAAGTATGATTCTTGGCTTTGATTGTTCATTGTCTTTACTATTATTATTATCTTCTTCCTCTTCTTTTGCTAATTCGTCTCTAACATATTTTGTATAAATCTGGCGAAATGATTGCAAATTGGGGTATATTATGATCCCATTCTCTCCCTCTCCTAGTTCTTCATCGAACCGTCTCACGATTGATTCATTATTATCATTATTCCCACCTTCAATACTCATATCTTATTACTATCCTCCGTCTCTCCTCTTTGGTTTGCCAATGAGCCCCAATATCTTGTCAGTTAATTCTCTAATACCAATAGGTTTTTGAATAAAGCCGTCAACATGAATAGAAGGAAATACTTTAGAAAATTCGTTATCTCTTATCTCAAAAGCAGTCATTAGGACAACCTTCACGTTAGGATTAATCTCTTTGACTTTTCTTGCTAGTTGTATTCCGGATAGTGCCGGCATCCTAATGTCGGAGACCACCAAACAATAGCTATTTGCATCAGATTTGAAGCTTTGTAGTGCCTCTTCTGGGTTGGTAAATGCATTGACAGAGAAGTTATTCCTTTGAAGACCTTTCTGAAGAACTTGAACTATATCAGGGTCGTCGTCTACAATAAGCAGTTTAGCCAGCGGCTTGCCGTTGTTATCTTTCTCATCGGTTTCATCTTCTCTTTGTGAAAGACCATGCCCATATTGGGCGTTATCATCACCATAATAGTTACCTCTCTTGCGGTTACGTGACATCTGTAAGTCCTCCAATGACATTTAGAAAAAATGGCGGAAAATACCATAATCCTCTCCTTCTTTTAGCGAGCGCTTCATGTCCTGAAGCCATATCGTGTAGAGTTTATTCACCTTCATCTTGTACTTAAGGTATTTGCTTGCAGTGAGTTGCAAGAACTTCTTTTGGTTTCGTCTATATCAAAACAAAAAATATTATCTTCCTTCTAACGCCTTGTTCTAAAACTTCAACATGATCTTGTGATTAAAATTCAAATAATTCGCAGAAACCGTAAGAACGTAAATCTTTACTGCTAACTACCGATTATCGAACTGCCTAAAAGGAGGAAAGAAAAGCAACGGCTAGGACCGAAAAAAAGACCAAAGCTGGTTCTGTAACTTGTCGGCAGAAGAGCTAGTGATAATGAACGAATTTGGAATTTATCTTCCTTTAGATTACCACAATTGAAAATATCTATCTTAAAATGATAGAATGAACAATATATTATATGGAGCTTAGCTCTTTCTTACTTCAGCTCTCATCAGTGACACAGCTGGCAGCCACTGCCATTACAATAATCGTTGTCCTTGTCATAGTAGCATACTCTATACGAGTCATAAGGGAATATCAACGCGCCGTGGTATTCCGACTTGGCCGCTTGGTTGGTGCAAAAGGACCGGGACTTATCTTTCTTGTTCCCATCATAGATAGGGCTGTCATAGTTGATCTGCGAGTGGTGACATTGGACGTCCCCAAGCAGAAGATAATCACCATGGATAATGTTACTGTTGATGTTGATGCCGTAGTATATCTTAGAGTTAACGAACCAAATAATGCAGTAGTTAAGGTAAATGATTACCGACTGGCGTCAAGTCTTCTGTCTCAAACGACTCTACGAGACCTGATCGGGCAGACAACCTTTGATGACATTTTGTCAAAACGTGAGGAGCTTAACAAACGAATGCAGGAAATTCTAGATGCTGCAACTGACCCATGGGGAGTAAAAGTGAGCGCTGTAGCGATCAGAGACGTTTCGCTTCCTGAGAACATGCATAGAGCAATTGCAAAACAGGCAGAAGCTGAGAGAGAAAGAAGAAGCAGGATCATAATAGCTGAAGGAGAACTAACAGCAGCAGCTAAGATGGAGCAGGCTGCCAATTTTTACACTAGGAATATGGCAGCTATGCGGCTAAGAGAATTGCAAACATGGACAGAAATAGCAAGGGAAAAAAACATGATAGTTGTTACAGGTCAACAAGGGGATTCCAAAGATATAGGTGCTCTATTAGGCATGATAAGACAAAGGACGCCTACCACAGAACGGGTTGATGAAGATGCACTCCGGAC
>DAIUEZ010000076.1:0-8725 GCA_036844865.1 Nitrososphaera sp.
CACCACCGCCTCCTTCTTCTTCTTCTTCATCACCACCACCGCCTCCTTCTTCTTCATCACCACCATCAGCTTCCTCGCTGTTTGATTCACTTGGCTCTGTAGTAGGAGGGTTGCCAGGGTTGAGTTCATTAGGACTGAGGTTAATGACTGGACAATCTTGAACAAGCCCATCTATCTCCTGTTGCAGCTGGTTGCTGCCTCCTTCACTTTCGCTGAACAAATTCCGTATTACATTGCCAATAACCATATACAGCCTATGTGCATCTTCTGCATCAAAGCAATTGTCTTGGTCTACAATATCGGCAAACCTCTGTATAATGAGGGTACGCGAGTCTATCGTAGCATTATCAAATGTTGATCCAACATCTAGGTATGCGGTAATGGTAGTATCTCCTTGGCTGAGAGTTATGGATCTTGTTCTGTCTGTAACTCCGTTATCCCACCGGTCAAATTTCATGTTGCCTAGAACAGGTACTGTAACAGTGTATGTAGACCCAACACTTCCAGTAAATGTCAAGGGAGCGTGTCCTTCCATCAGAGTGGTTCCGTTGGTTGCTTTAATGACAATATACACTCCTGTTATTGTATCACCCGAGAGATCCGCCGCTCTGACAGTTAGGTCAGCGGTACCTCCTGCCACTACTGCATCAGGTCGTAGCGTATCGGCAGTAGGAACAACTCGGAATAGTGTGCCATCTACAAATGAGAGGATGTACAGATAGCCATCAGGGCCTGTCTTAATGTCACTTACGCCTCCAAACCCTGTACCAAAGATAGCACCCTCTGTTTCTTCAGAAGTATTTGCTACTGCATCCTCCAGCGCGCCTTCAAGGACAAATGCTGACCTATTTTCATTCAGCTCAAAGTGATAGACTGTGCCATTGCTTATGTCGCCTACAAACATATCGTTCTCATACCGTTGCCCAAGTGCATTAGAATTGAGGAATTCAAGGGCTGTTGGGTTAACTGGTTCTGTCCATGTAAACTTGGGATTGCTGTAGTGACTCTCTTCGTTAAACATCACAAGGTCTGTCAGGTTGTACTCTGGTGGCACCATTCCTTGTACTATTTTCCAGCCGCTGTTAAAGCCGGCATTGACAAAGTTGATCTCATCTACAAATGGTGCGCCATCCTCAGTATCCCACAATATGCCGGTCATGGGATCAAAGTCTATGCCACCGCTGCTGCGCATTCCATATGCAAAGTAGTATTTGGCAAAGGCGCCAGTCCCGATTATAGGCTCAGGAACCTCTCCATTTTTACCGATCCTTAGTATCCCACTTGTCCCATCTGCCTCCGAACCGTTTTTAAAATTCTGCACCTCGCCGGTATGACCTCCTACATCGCCTATGCTGACATAGACATTGTTGTCTGGACCAATAACTACTGGTCCACCATTGTAGCGTGGTCCTGGCAGAGCGGGCAGATCAAGCAAGAGCGTTGGATTCACAAGTCGGTTTCCCTGTAGCTCATATCTGTACAGGCGATTGCCTGCAGGGGGCACTCCCTGCTTATCATCGCCGTCAACCCCTCCGCCGGATTCAGTGAAATACAAAAAGACGTAGGTAGTTGTATCATTTTCCCTTGAAATAGCAGTGCCCAGCATTCCTCTATCGCCGTCATTTGCAACTGCGACGTCAAGGAGTGGCTCCGGCTGAAGCTCTCCGTCTTCGATCACCCGCACTCTTCCACTATCTTTTTCAAGCACCAGTATGGTGTCTTCATCTAAGAAAGCCATTGCGGTTGGATATACCAGTCCACCAGCAACTTGTTCAACTGTAAGGCGGCTATCATTTACAGACGGCCTTTGCCCAATAATCTCGGCTTCTTGGGCAGCTGCAAAATTATGTCCTAATACAAATAAAAGTATCACTGCTAAGACTATTGACAGAATTGGATGGGGCATACTCCGCTAGTGCACATGTACTCTAATAATAATGAATTGTCGATTGAATCTCTACTAGAGAGTTCTTAATGATCGTTATAGGGCTTTCTAGCCTTCTGTAAAGAAGAGCGGCTAAAGGTATGCATACCATACAATAATATTTCATTATGCATATTAGCCATTTTAGTCGTTACTTTTTTCTTCGGATGCAGCAATGTCCTTTATATTCTCTACAACTATAGGTAAGAATGCTCCCACATCCGTTACAATGCCAATTGCCTGAGCAGTTCCTCTATCTATGAGCTTGGTCACTACAGGCTGGCTAATATCGACTGCTACTACCTTGACTGAGGCAGATAGCATATTTCCTACTGCGATAGAATGCAGCATAGTAGATAACATCAGCACCAGTTTAGCTCCCTTAATCACTTCCTTATACTTACGTTGTGCCTCAACAACGTCTGTGAGTACGTCAGGCAGGGGACCATCGTCACGTATAGAGCCTGCAAGTACAAAGGGCACATGGTTTTTTATGCATTCATACATCACGCCGCTTTTCAGGACTCTTTTTTCAACCAGCGCCTTAAGCCCTCCAGCTTTGAAAACCTCATTGATGGCCTGCATATGATTGCGATGCCCTCTAACTGCAAGAGTCCCGTCGTTCACACGCATGCCAAGGGAAGTACCAAGCAACGCATTTTCAACATCATGAACCGCCAGTGCATTGCCTGCAAGAAGGCCGTCAACGTATCCCATCTTGATCAACGATGCAAGTGCTTCAACTGCACCAGAATGCACAAGCACCGGCCCTGACACTACAATTATCTTACCACCTTCCTTCCTTGTACTGTAAATATCGCTTGCAACTTTTCGAGCAATGTGCTGTGTGGGGCGCTCGCTAGAACTTGCGCTGCTCATGAACTGGAAAATATCAACGCCTTCTCGAGGGCGCTCCTGTGGAATTATCCTGACACCCTGCTCACCTACAACTATCATGTCACCCTTGACAATATCGCGCACCATTTTACACTCGGCTGTCTTGCGTTGGACGTCCACCGCAATACACTTGTCCATCATCATATTATGGACATCTATCCATTGATTGCCGTAGTAAACTTGTGTTGTGTTGTTTGTGGTGCTATAGAAGTCGTCCGGCATCACCATATCCTTTGGAGCAGGCTCTAGCTTGACTTGTTGTACTAACACAGGCTGAGCCCCTTCCCTGTATACCTGTTCAAGTATGCTTTCAAGATGTTCTTTACTTCTCCCCTTTACCAGTAGTCGGGCGTAACTGGGATCGCTCTTTCTCTTACCTACGGTGAACTCAAGCACCTGAAAGTCGCCCCGAAGATCCATGATGCCATCAAATATTCTTGTCAGTATCATTGAATCGATAAGATGTCCTCTTGTCTCTATTTCCTGCTCGAACCTGTCTGCCAAGGTTAGCTCATAAGCTTTTTCGGTATAAAAGCCATATCTGCGTGTATACAGTCTTTTATTACAGCGATTATATTTGACCGATCTTTGTGTTATTAAAATAATAATAATAATCACATTTCAAGAATTGTGATTATCATAACGGCTACCATTATTGTGATTATGCACATATCCTCGAATAGAGAGTAAATCTAACCTAATCCAATCTAACTATCCATAATAGGTTTGCGAATTCTTTTTTCTAAAAACGCAAAGATAGATAGGGCAATAATTCTGCAATCAATTGCATTCCTGCGATCGGATCACAATATTCATTTATCGATTGGCTGCACTCGAGCAAGTTACTTCATACTACTGGTCTGCACCCTAGCCTCATTTGCCGCTCAGAAAGTATTAGTATGACAGAGACATCAGCGAAAATTGGCGTGATGAACTGGCTTGACTAGATAGGGAGTGATAATTTCCCAAAGTATTCCTGCATGTTTTGCTCCACCTTAATCTTCGTGATAATCTCATTCTTTACATCTTCTGAAAACCACTGTGCAATTGATTTTGCAATTCCTTTGCTATCGCAAAAAGCAATCATGTAGCCAGCGTTCTCCTTGACCACGGCGTATAACATCTCTTCTCCTACAGGCTCCCAGATGTTGTTTTTATTATCTTTGAGAGCAAGGGCAGGCATGGCATGACCTGCATAGCGGGTTAGCAACTCTTGTGCAGCTTTTACACGTTTTTCCCCTATCTTGAGTGCCATGAAATACTGCATGCACTATCTTTTGGGTGATGCCCGCCTTAAAGATTTTAGGATTTCACTTACAATGTCGCCTGCTTCACCAACTGCTGTCTTTGCAGAGTCAAAGAATGGAGCCAGCAATTTGTCTGCGTATCCCTGCTTTGCATACTGATTAGCCTGTAGCGCCATCTCAAGTTTGTCTATCCTGTGGACAAATTTCGCAATTTCGGTCCTATTATACAGATATTCAAGCCAGATCTCTTCATACTCTTCTCTTACCTCTTTGGGAAGACCAGACAGGATGAATTTCATTGCATTTTTCTCTTTGGTCAATTTTTGCAGAGCATTCACACCCCCGGGCGTATAGTCACCCACTATGGACTCTGCAAGATCATGCATGAGGACCATCTTGATTACTTTGTGCGTATCAAAGCCTAGCATGTCTGACAAAAGCATCGCAATGGTTGCCATTGAAAATGTATGATCTGCAACTGACTCTGGATCTTCAACTTGGACCTTTGAGACCCAGCCGGCACGCTTGATGGATTTAAGCTCCAGTACAGAATGAAAAAAAAGAAACAGGTCATCTACTGCTACCATTTTCTCGTGTCGCCTTCAAGAAGGCCGGAGCCATGATGTATCCTGTCTATATGCTTTGAGAGCTCTTCTTTGGTGTCGAACTTTGATGCGCAGTAGGGACAATGGATATTACCCTTTTCGTTGGCCATGGTTAATGCATGAGAATGAGATACCTAACTTTAAAGCTAATTGTCTTGAGCTGTCTCACTACCGCTGATCGAGGTATTATTAGAGGATATCAGCGCCACATTGTCATCAACCACTTGAGGCAACAGGTCGACAAAATACACAAGCACTGTTGTCGTCACCGCCATCAACAAAGTGATGGCCAATATTATCAATACGTTATAGATTTGGCCCACAGACTATAACACGGCAGGGAGGCTTTAGGAATTTTAATGTTAGTCTTTTATTGCAATTGCTGGCAGAATAGTAACAAATCACTTTCTCCAAGGGAGGTCTTGCACTCCCAGCCTCTTGTTGGCAAGTCGAGCTGCCACAAAGAGAAGATCAGATAGCCTGTTAAGATAGACTATTATTGCAGGGTTTAATGGCTGACTCTTTGAGAGCGATACGACAGCTCTCTCTGCCCGGCGTGCAGCTCCCCGACTAAGATGCAAAAGTGATGCTTCTATGCTTCCCCCGGGCAGGATAAAAAATGTGATCGATTCAAGCTCCGACTCGATTCTGTCGATGATTGGCTCTAGCGCGGATGCCATTTTTTCGCTAGTGCGTGGCGTCTTGTTATTGGTCTGCGGCCAGGATGGGTCGGCAAGATCTGAGCCGAGAACAAAAAGGTCATTTTGCACTTGCTCTAAGATACCTGCTACATCCGAAAGTAGATCCTGTCTTGAGCGCAGAAACGAAATTGCAAGACCGATACTAGAATTCAGCTCGTCAACTTCCCCATAAGCCATTATGCGCGGATCAGCCTTGTTCACATGCTTGCCACCGATAAGCCTAGTCTCACCCCTGTCCCCGGTCTTGGTGTAGATCTTCACTATCCTTTACAGGAAAGAGAAGACAGTTTAAGAATATATCTGTTAGATAAAAAAAGGGAACCATTGAATTAAAATAATGCCTCCAAAAATTTTATGTGTCCATGAAAAGGATTGCGGTAGTGGATGATGAACCTGACATTACGAATGTCCTTAAGAAGGGCCTTGAGCGTCATGGCTTCGCAGTTGATACCTTCAATGATGCGCAAGCCGCCCTTGCAAGCTACCAACCTATGTATTATGACCTTATGTTGATTGATATTAGAATGCCTAGGATAAATGGCTTTAACCTCTACAGACAATTGAAGAAAAAGGACACAGGCGTTAAGGTATGCTTTCTAACCGCGTTTCAGATCTATTATGAAGAGTTCAGAAAGATGTTTCCCACAATAGATGTCAAAGCATTTATCAGAAAGCCTATCAGTATACCTAACCTCGTCAATCAGATAAATGCAGCTATCGCGTCGAAATAGTATTAGTAGAGTCATAGCGCTCCTTAAGGTATTTTACAAGTCTTATTGCATCCGTTTCCTTGAGGCTCGTTCTATTTGACCTAATATAACTGCCAAAAGAGTTGATCTCGCTTTCAAGCACAGGATACCTGTTTTTTGCCTCCTCGAGAATGTACGTATATTTTCTGTAGGGAAAGTAAATGTCTTTTGCCAGTTTGACAAGCAATTTTTTTGCCTTTTCGCTGATGACTTCTTTTTTGTGAGCAAGGTAGAGGTTATACCGTATGTCTATCATAGCCTCGGATTGTAGCTGGTAGTCACCCTTCTCCGAGGCAAATGTGACTGCCACTTCGTCGTCTGCATTAAGCTTTCCCATCTTGTAGAGTTGAAATATCTTGCCAATTCCTACCATACCAAACTTTTCAAGCTCGACTGCCCTCAATGCTCCTAGACTTGCTGCACCGGCTAATAGCACACCATTCTTTCTTGCCAGATGGTATACTTCAATGGGGGTAGGAGGGTAATCCTGCAGGAACACCCCATCGACAAACCCAACTGCCATCTCTACTGCATCAAAATCTGCAGCCAGCTGCAAAAAATCTCCTTTTCTTGCAGGGGGTCTGTAGTCTGCGTCAAAGATTTTTCTTGCCTTTTCATGGCTTAGCGATGGCCCTAGAAATATTATCGGCTTACCCATTGCTTAAAATACGCCCTTGCTCGCATGCCTATAACGGACTTTGTTATCTTGAAGGTCTCAAGACCTGGCACTATTGCCCGGACCACTGGAATTCCAATATCAGGATTTGTGAGGTTGACGATTATTACTCGATTCAATCCTACACTCTTTAGGCGTAAGAGGATCAGATTGATATCGTCGAGAATATCTTCATTGAAGAATGTTTGCGCTTCTTGGAATTTGATCTTTTTTGTGGAGGGCATAAACTGCCAAGCGCGTTTATCATCGGTGTTTTCATCGCTATACTTTATCTTACGCAGATCATCTCTTGCGCCCTGAATGTTTGCAGCCCTTGTCTGTGATACTTCAGTGATTGCGCGGAGAAGTGCTATCCTCGCATCAGGATGTGTCCCATGTCCCTCTGCAAGGTAGCCGTAGTCGTGGCTGATCCACTCCACACTACTTGCATTAAATGTCGGAATGCCAATGTCCGAGGTAATATCCTTTACCATAAGCGAAATGCCTGCCTGTTTGAACTTTTCCACCAAGTTCTTGACAGGCTCAAAGTCAATTTCTGAAATATCGACATCAGGGAATATGCTAGGGTCATCTATGAATTTATCAGATAAATTAGAGGATACTGGAAATGACTCAGCATTTAGGGAATGTATAATTGTCCGCAAGATGTGGAACGGGATAGCGCTTGCCCGTAGCCCTGCTAGGCTCATTGCATCTCGCTCTATTACCTCACATAGGGCATGACATACTGCCTCTTCCATTACGTTGCCAGATGCAAGTCCATTTGTATGAAAGTATGCAAAAGGATTGACTGCTGGCGGAGGCGGCATGTATCGAAACAATGCAATGGATGCAGGCACCATTATTTCCTCGCCATTTACAAGGTCATAGCCAGATAGCCAGTCCATTATCATGTCGGTGCGATAGAGAAACCTTACTGGCTCTACTATCTTGTCGGGATGCAACACCTTGTAGGTCTGGGACAGCTCAGAATAGCTTGACCTGACAAATTTCCCCCGCCAGCCTGACGGCAGTGAAGAATAGCGTTCAATACTTTCCATTAATGCGCTTGCCATTGCGTGCTTCTTTGTTGGGCCCTTGCCGCTGTAGACCCAGATATAGTCCTCACTGCCCGGTAACACTGCAGAATAATTTGGGATGCGTAGTATGTCCATGTCAGTAATATCGGCAAGTCTGGTGACGCCAATCTTTTTCGATATTGGCACTACCTTCTTCAAAGTCTCTTGAGCTGGCTTAATTCTTGACGTGCCATTGACTGTCCACTTTTTCCTACTTTGCAGCTGCACTACACTTATAGAGCCTCGCTGAAGTTCATATCAAGCTTTCTCGACCAAAACATTCTCAGTCCTACATGGTTGAATCAAGAAATCTATAGAGATTCTGCCTTAATCAAAGCAGCAGATACTTCCTCCAGGTAAGAACTGTAAACCAAAACATCCTAAACAGCATTTAAATTCAATTATTTCCTGCGACATAGTCAACTTATTTATTCAGACACCCAAGTTCAGGCTACAGCAAGAGAAGTTATTGGTGAGGTCGAGAGGTTATTATACTGTTTTCTTCTTTGGAAAGTCTTGCAGCTCACTATGATGGCACCGAAGACAAGCCCTAGGCTCGGCCTCTGTTAAGTAATTTACATAGAAACATTTTACGCATTGCAGCCGTGTCATCCTCGCTAGCAGGTTCAGCTCGTTACCATCCTGCCTCACAACCTTTCTTGCAGTTAGGATTTCAATCACAGAGGTCAGAATATTTGATAACTGGTCAGGATCAGAGTTTCTGTATCGTAGATAAAGGGCTACCATTTCCTGTGCTAAGAATTCTCTTCTAAATGAGGTCTTGCCAGCGTTTGATTGCCTAAATAGGTGGTCACGGAGGTACCACTCTAGCTCCCTGACTTCAGGATTAGCTGACACACTACAAAAA
>DAIUEZ010000077.1:0-8427 GCA_036844865.1 Nitrososphaera sp.
AGACGAAGCAATAATTGTTTAATACAAGTCTCAGGTTATCAAAGCATTATGCCAGGAGCATATGTTATGGTTAACACACTTCCAGGAATGGAAAAGCCAGTCCTTGACAGGATAGCTCAGATACCCGGCGTCGTATCAGTCGAGGGGGTGTACGCCGAATTTGATCTGATTGTAAGAGTGAACGTTCCATTGGGCAATACAGTAGATGTTGTAATCAATGAGATTAGAAAAATACAAGGCATAAAGTCAACAAGGACTATCTCATCCATTGATAGCGAACGTAGCAGCGGCATTGGAATGGATCACCTTGGGCCACCATCTGACTAAAATCTAACCATTACTGGTAGTCATGCAATGGTTTATCTCTGTGCATGTTTATCTTCATTCGTAGCTGTTTTTTGTGTCTAGAAAGTATGTGCTTGTTGGCACATTGATCATGCATGATTCCTATTTCACAAAACTCACATGAGGTGACAAATTCTATCTTGACAAAACTCTTTTCACAGTAGCTGCACTTTTCTACTTCGAGATCATAACTCGACATCGGCTTGAGCCATGGGTCGCGCCAGAGAAGCGCCATTTATATATCTCTACAACTTATCGAAGTGACTATTTTTGTGTTTACTTTTGCTTGTCAATCATCTCATACATGCGGTTATACGATTGCTGTAGGTCTTGCCTCCTTTGCATATTAAACCTAAGTTTTTGGAGCTCGGCCCTTAGTTCACTGCCGTCATTTGTAACTGCAAGCCTTGCAAGCGCTGCAGCCTCTTCAAGATATTGACCGATGTATTTCTTGGCATACACATTCTCGGCGATCAGAGCAATGACAAGGTCAGGCTCTTCTGTGAGTATGCTTTCTGCAATAAGCGACTGGAGACTAAACGTGGTTCCTGATACCTGTTTTAACATCGAAATATTACCTGATAACATCAGCCTTGCGAATACTATATTCGTGAAGTAAGTTAATCCAAGCACTATCGCTATTGATTTGTCATGCTGCTTGGCATTCTGCAATACTATCACGTTGGCGTTTTGAAATATTTTCTTTGCTATGTTTACTTCCATTTTCTTATTCCTGACTGGAACAAGAAGCATCCGAGCCTCGATTTCTTTGCTTGCTCCGGGGCCAAACATTGGATGAATGCAGAGCGGTTGAATGTTGTCTGGAATCTTCTTCAAAGCTGCAAACGTCTTTTTTTTAACCGACGATATTTCTGCAATGATAGCCCCATCCTTCATATTTCTTGTAGATTCTTTTATGGCCTGTGGCGTCTGTTGCACTGGAACACAGACAAATACCAGGTCTGCATCCTGGACACACTTCAAAAGGCTCTCTTGAACTTTGACCTTGTTAGAGACTTTTAATAATTTTTTTTGGTTAGTATCATATGCTGAGACAGCCATACCGCGCCGAGCAAAATAACTGGCGAACCAAGTGCCCATTTTTCCTGCGGCTCCTACGATTGCCACTTGCTGCAATTTACAGATCCTCCCTTATGACTGAGGCCATTACATCTAGCCCTTTTTCTAGCATCTTTTCCGGCTGACAAGCAGATATCCTGACGAATCGCTTATATGAATCCCCAAATCCACTACCCGGTGCTATCGCTACTCCTTTATCAAGTAACTTTTCAACTATCGTCAAATCCTCTCCCCTTGGCAGCTCAGGATAAGCGTACATAGCACCGTCCGGCTCGACATATCTAAGGGACATCTCCTTAAGCTTGTTGCATATAAAGTCAAGTCTGCTTTTCATTAGCTTGATATTTTCTGATGGGTCTTCTTCGAGCGCCGCAAGAGCGGCCTGCTGCATTGGCTCTGCTACGCTCGTAATTGCAACTGCCTGAACCCTTGCCATTTTTGAGATAATGTCTTTATTTGCTATACCATATCCTACCCTAAATCCAGTCATTGCATAGCGTTTTGAAAAGGATCCTACAAGAATGCTCTTATCATAATCGAAGTTGCGAATACTGCTGTACTCGCCGAATACATAATCAGCATAAACTTCATCGCTTAGCAAATAGAGACCATGATCCTTGGCAATTAATACTATATTTTTCATTGTTTTGTGATCAAGTACCTTACCTGTAGGGTTGTTTGGATAGTTGAGTACAATCATTTTAGTACTTGAATTAATCATCCCTTCTAGTTGTTCAGTGTCAGGGATCCACTTGTCTTCCAGGCTAGTTCTGATTATCTTTACCCTTGCACCTACAAAATCGGCACATTCTTTGTACGCAGGCCACGCCGGCTCTATCACTATCAGCTCTTGACCTGCTCTTAGCAGTGACGTTATTGCGCTGAAAACGGCAAAGCGCCCCCCAGGTGTCACTATCACTTGATCTTTCCCTATATCTCCTCCTTCCTTTGTGGCTATAGCGTCCCTAAGATTCGCAATGCCTTGAGTATCTGTATAATGATAATACTTCATCTTGAAGGATTCAGCGAGCGTAGTACCTACTCTTGCAGGTGGCGAATAGTCGGGCTCGCCAACCTCCATATGTATTATTTTGCTGCCGGAGGCCTCAAGCTGTCTTGCCTTTGAGAATATACTAAGGTGTGTCTGCTTTTCTACTGGCTTTTGCGTGCTTTTTTGCACCTGCACATGCTCTGACTCAGCAAGCAATACATTGAGGAGCTGCAGTGCAAACTCTGTGCTCATTCCGATGTCTTCAGCCAGCAACATAACATTCTTACGTATCTCATTTTCAACCTTTTCATCCTTGACATCTATGCCAAGCCTGCTCTTTACGTCACCTATATTCCTAGCCAGTTCTAGACGCTGCTGTACAGCTCGCATTATCTCCATTGTTACACCACGTACCTTGTCACGCAGTATGTCAAGCTCTTTGTTCGGGTTATCCATTCGCACCGTCTCACTTTAGCACAAGTGGTATTAGACCTGACCGGATAGCATGATCTGCCAAAATCAGGGAAACCATACACTCTACTACAGGCGGAGCTCTTGGTACAACGCAGGGGTCATGCCGCCCCGGCACAATAAGATTTGTCTGCTCATTCGTAGAAATGTCAAGCGTTCGCTGAGTCTTGGCTACTGATGCCGCCGGCTTGAAGGCCACCCTGAGTACAATAGGCATTCCATTTGATAGCCCACCTAATATTCCTCCCGCATTGTTAGTCTTAGTTATCACTTTGCCATTCTCTATCATATAGATATCATTATTTTCAGAGCCGCGCATTTTGCTACCTGCAAAACCAGAACCAAATTCCACGGCTTTGACCGCAGGTATGCTAAATAGGCCCTTACTGAGTTCTGACTCAAGCGATGCAAATATGGGCTCACCCATGCCAACTGGCAGGCCGGTGCTAATACATTCGATTACCCCGCCAAGCGAATCGCCCGATTTTCTTGCCTCAAGGATCGCCTCCTTCATCCTCTGAGCAGCTTGCAAGTCAGGGCACCTCACTTCGTTATCATATCTAGTAGCAATATTTTCTTTGGTTATTTTATTTGCTTTAATTCCTCCGATTTCCGTGGTATAAGCCACCGTCTCAATTCCCAGAGTTGTTTTTAAAAGCTTGGCGGCTACAGCCCCTGCCATCACGAGAGTGGCTGTAAGCCTTCCAGAGAATCTTCCGCTTCCCCTATAGTCTGCAAAACCACCGTACCTGATGCTAGCGGGGTAATCAGCGTGTCCTGGTCGAGGAACATTCCTTATCATGTCATAAGGTTTTGTATCTAAATCCTTGTTCCATATTAGCATACATATCGGAGCCCCCGTGGTGAAACCATTGAAGACTCCCGAAAGGATCTCCACCTTGTCTTCTTCTCTTCGCTGTGTAGTTATAATAGACTGGCCAGGCTTTCTTAGATCAAGAATAGGCTGTATGTCGGCTTCCTCTAGGGGCAGACCAGCAGGACAGCCATCTACAATAATTCCAACGCACCTTCCATGGCTTTCACCGAAACTTACGGCGACAAACCGCTCTCCTATCATGCTGCCACCCATCTGTATTAGGAGCACTTGAGCCTGTTCTATATATTGGCTTTTTGTTATTCTCTATCCGGAGCCGGAGATATTCTTGCTCCAATATTTTTCATATCGGAAATAAAATTAGGATAAGAAACATCCACGGACTGAGCGCCGGCTACTGTCGATTTTTCAGTTAACATAGAGGCGATTGTAAACGCCATAAAAAGCCGGTGGTCGTCGTGTGCTTCAAGCGCTGCATTTTTTATTACCATAGGTGCGGCTATCTTTAGACCATCATGAAACTCATTTATGTCCGCACCAAACTTTCTTAGCTCCGCTGCAATATTTGATACTCTGTCCGTTTCCTTTACCCTAGCATGAGCAACACCTGTTATCGTGACCGGATTTGCTGCTTTAAGTGCAAGAACCGAAACAACCGGCAGAAGGTCTGGTGTATCAGCAAGGTCAAAGTCGCCGCCTTCTAATCTGTCAGTGCCAGTGATAACTACCTCGCCCTTTTCTTTGTAGACCTTTATCCTGCACCCCATTAACTTCAAGATATCTACAATGCGTGAATCACCCTGTGGCATTTGAAAGTTAAGTCCATTTACTCTAATTTTTTCTCCAGCGAGTGCACCTCCCGCAAGTATGAGTGCGGCAGTTGAAAAGTCGCTTGGCACGTCAAATTTCGTACCACGGTATCTAGCATTCTGGATATAGTATTCCAACATATCTGGACTATGGTCAACGGAAACTCCAAAATGCTTCATTGTTGCAAGCGTAGCGCTGACATAAGGCTTAGAGACGAGCCTGCCCCGCACTTTAATTACAACCTCTGAATCAGCATAAATGCTGGCAATGAGCAGACCTGATATGAACTGACTTGATACGCTGCCGTCAATTTGAGCTGTACCTCCCCTTATACCGCCGCCCTTTACTATAATCGGCGGCGTTCCGTTTGCCTTTGTGGAATAGGCTTCAACGCCTAACTGTCGAAGAGCATCTAATAAAGGCTGCATAGGACGACTGCGCAGGCTTTCATCTCCTGTCAGTACGGTGAAACCAGCTGTCACTAGGCAAGACATAGCAGTCAGTATCCTTATTGTGGTTCCAGAATTCTCTGCATTTATGACGTTTTCAGGTGGATTGAAGCTATCGCTACCCCTTATATGCACCTTTGTAGCGCCGTATTTTATCTCGGCTCCTAGAGAGCTACAGCCGGCTAGAGTCGCTAACGTATCGCGGGCCATTAGTATATGCGTTATTGTAGAATGCTGATCAGCAAGCGAGGCAACGGCTATTGCCCTATGACTGTAGCTCTTGCTAGATGGGCAGCGGACAGTTCCATTTAACCTAGATCTTCTTACTACTATGCTAGTCATTTATGATCTTCACATTTGCTTTCTCGTTGTTTACTTTGGAAACAACGATCTTCCCATCAAACTTTGAAAATGCACTGACGATCGGTTCAACGGCGTCTTGATATGCTACAGCAGCGATTGATGGACCATTTCCAGATATACTTGCAGAAAGTGCCCCATTCTCCAGTGCAGCCAATACAGGTAGATAGCTAGATGAAAGGGCAGCAGAGGCAAGCACTCCGTTAAGCTTCATTGCCTTCCAGTATTGGCCAGACTCCGCGAAGGAGAAAGCATCACTGAATAATTCAGATAGGGTTCTAAGCTTGCTCACGTCTCCTCTTTGAGTATTGCTCGGAAGGATAATAATTGCATAAAGGTTATCTGGTGCCCTCTCCTTGCGGATTAGGCGTCTAGCATAGTTGTCAGTGACAGTAAAGCCGCCGAAGTAGCATGCGGTAGCGTCATCGTACGCTCCAGTCAATGAGACTTTGGTTCGAAGCGAAGAAAGAGCAGCCACTTCAAGTATTGCATAATCGTTAATATCGTCTTCACTTTCGATCTGGCTACATGCAAGTGTAACAGCATTTGATACTGCACTTGAGCTTTTGAGTCCATATCCACTTGGGATTTCGGAGTCGACTCTTATGCTTATCATATTGCTTTGGATAATTTGTTTTGGTATCGTCTTTTGAATAATATTTTTTAGCAGTCCGTTACCATTCCTGCCTGTAATAAACCTAAGACCATGTCCCTTTTGGAGTTCAACTTCGGCTGTAACTTTGAGTGATATACCAAGGGCTGATCCCTTTCCGGTAGCTACTGCGTTCACTATTGAAACCGCTCCATGCACTATTGCCCTTACCTTCCGTGTTGCAGTCATGTCGGCTCACCAAAGATTCCAAGTAGGTTCCTTTTCATAACATCCCTGGGAGCAGGCAATCCAGTCCATATCTCAAAAGCCTTCGCACCCTGCTCGATAAGCATTTCATAGCCGTATATGACGCTTGCTTGTGCATGCTTGGCATTTTCGATCAGGTCAGTGACAGGAGGGCGGTAAACGATGTCGTACACTATACTTCCCTTTTGTATATGCTCATAATCAATTACGCTAGATTCATTATTCATTCCGATTGTTGTTGCATTAACAATTAAATCGCATGTAAGCGAAAAGTCCTGTGCCTTGTCAAGTGGAACTACTTGGCATTTGATCCCATTGGCAGATCCTAAATTGGCAAGGTCGCTTGCTCGGCGCAAATCACGGTTCGCAATTATAAGCTCAGCTATGCCCTTCTGTTCTGCAAGGGCAATGACTACCGCTCGCGCAGCTCCACCGGAGCCAAGCAGGAGGACATGCATGCCACGAAAATCAACTCGGCGTTTGTGTAGAGGCTCAATAAAACCATGAACATCGGTATTGTATCCTCTAAATATGCCCTCTATATTGTTAACAGTGTTTACTGCTGCTGCCTTCTTTGCCGTAGATTCGAGCTCGTCTAGGTACCTCATCACTTGTGTCTTATGTGGAGTAGTAACATTAAATCCAGCAATGTTTATGCTGCGCAAGGACTCAATAGACTCCTTTAGCTCAGCCTGCGGAACCCTAAATGCAATATAGGTGCAATTGAGGCCTTTTGCTGCAAAAGCTGCATTTTGGATCGTTGGCGATAGAGAATGATGGATCGGATCCCCTATGATGCAATAGGTCTTGGTTGAAACCTGCATTGTCTGTTGCAATTAATTGCCAGCCTTTCACATATATACCGTAGAAGAAATTGCTAAAATCAATTGAGTTGGCTTGGTCCGAATTTATCTTCGAGGAATACCTCCAGAATATCGATCTCGCTAACAAAAAGGAATATGTCACACAATCGCGAACATGTGTATTCCAAGATTAACCTCATATACACACCGATTAACAACCGCCGAGAAAATGCTAGAGATTACGGTGGGTTCCACCCTTACCAAGTCTCATCTTGTCATACAACTTTCTCATCTGCTGCAGCGTTAATTGTCCTCCTGCTAGCGGTTTCTCTAGGGTTGCATAGGTAAAAGGTGCGTTGCCAACCAAAGTGCACAATAGCCTTGATAGGACTCCTGCCTGCCCCATGGCGAAAAAGATCGGAGACAAGCCTACGGCTGTCTCGTATAAGTCTAGCACCCTCAACGAATCTTCGATGCTTTGTGCTGTAGTCACGATCTTGACATAGTTGCTATAGACCCTCATATCTGAAAGAACATCAGCGATACTTTCAACAGGCGGGGTTTTTTCAAAATCGTGCCATGACACAAGAAGAGGGCTCTTTTCCCTCTCCAGAAAGTCTGTTAACTCGTCATTCTTTTTCAAAGTATTGAGTTCCACGTCAAGTAGCATAGGTTCTTGCTCCGCTAATCTGTATAGCCAATGCAAACGATTCTTTTCATTACTTGCAAACATGCCTCCCTCAGTTCTTGATCTCAAAGTAAAGACTGTTCTATCCCTTATTGGTCTTGCAGCTTGTAGGGCTTCAGGCAAAAGGTCAGGATTTAGAAAGTCGAAACGGATTTCTACGTAGTCGGCACCATCGCCAAAGGCACGTTCCGCTTCCTTTATAATTGATTGTGCATCTTGCGGCGCTATTGATACGCAGATCCTCGGGGCCAAGTTATTGGCTATGCACTTAAGTAGAATTAATTGTTTCTTTATCCTACGCCTGCAGGTGGCGAGCTGTGTGAGCCGTGATCCATCCTCTTATGGGCTTCAAGAACTTCTGCTGAGTCAAAAACTCTGCCACAAATGCTACAGCGGTGCTGCCTTGGACTTTTGGACCCAGCAGTTGCAGCTGACATGAATATGTTTCACCATCAAGCCTTATTAAAGGTGCGATAAGGATGCCAAACGATGTCATCTTTAAACACTAATAGAGCTTCTGATCAACACTGCCTTCTCTCTTCTCTCTTTTTATCGAGGTCCATTTCAAGCTGAATGACTATTGTAAGTGTTTGACCCGCTAAGAAAAAATTATCTATCATATCATATGATGATCTTGCAGACATGCAACACCGCACTATGTCTGTTAGGGTCCATTATTAAAATGAGAAGGGATTTTTCTCCAATTAGCCACTAGCGCCTCATTGCGTATACGAAC
>DAIUEZ010000078.1:0-901 GCA_036844865.1 Nitrososphaera sp.
GTAATAGATCAATCTGGAAAAGATTTGATGTCTGATCCTACCTTGAACAAGGGCACGGCCTTTACTGAGGAGGAGCGAACTGAGTTCAACCTACATGGGTTGTTGCCGCCAGTAATTGAGACATTAGAACAACAATGTGTGCGGGCATATGAAGCATACAAGAGAAAGGATGACGACTTGGAGCGGCACATATTTTTGCGGGCGCTACAGGACACAAATGAGACCCTTTTTTACGCTCTGCTTTATCGCCATATTGGTGAAATGGCCCCAATTATTTATACACCAGTTGTGGCACAGAGCTCTATCAATTTTTCACATATTTACCGTCGTCCTCGCGGTCTATTTTTGTCATATCCCCTTGCAGACAAGATGGACGAGATAATAGAAAACCGCCCCTATCGAGAAGTGGATGTAATAGTTGTAACGGATGGCGAACGAGTGTTAGGAATAGGTGATCAGGGAGCTGGAGGTATGAGCATCCCCATTGGCAAGCTTTCACTTTATACAGTGATTGGAGGAATCGACCCTAAGCGAACCCTTCCAATTCTGCTTGATGTTGGTACAAACAATCAGGAGCGGTTGCAAGACCCAGAATATATCGGATGGCGTCATGAAAGAATAACAGGTCAGCCTTACTGGGATTTTGTGGACAAGTTTGTAGCATGCATCAAGCGAAAGCTTCCAAACGTCTTGCTGCAGTGGGAGGACTTTGCAAAGTCACATGCCCGTCCAATCCTTGACAAATATCGTAATAGCCTCTGCACCTTCAATGACGACATTCAGGGCACTGCTGCAGTTACGCTAGGCGCGATATACAAGGCTCTGAAAATTACGGGAAAGAAATTCTCAGACCAGCAGATTGTTATTCTGGGTGCCGGTAGTGCGGGGACTGGAATTGCAG
>DAIUEZ010000078.1:911-8406 GCA_036844865.1 Nitrososphaera sp.
GCAGAGTACGTTTTACAGGCAATGATAGCTGAACGAATGGATGAGGATAAAGCCCTGCGCCATTTCTTTATCTTGGATAGCAAGGGACTTTTGCAGACGTCACGTACAAACCTGTCAGAGGTTCAACAGAAGTTTGCACAGCCTTCTGAACTGGCTTCGGGTTGGAGGGCAATAGAGGGGGAGATAGGACTAGCTGAGGTTATCAAGAATGTCTCTGCAACCATCCTTATAGGTGTTTCAAGCCAGCCAAATCAATTTGCCGAGTGGATTGTCAGAGAAATGGCAAGCAAAGTTGATAGGCCCATTATTTTCCCCTTATCAAATCCATCTGATCGTGCAGAAGCGGCTCCAAAAGATCTCATTCAATGGACAGAGGGTCGTGCCCTAATAGCTACAGGAACTGAGTTTCCGCCAGTTTCATTTAACGACAAGAAATTCAAAATAGCACAATGCAACAACTTTTACATATTTCCTGCTATCGGTCTGGCTGTGGTCGCTTCTGAAGCAAAGAGGGTCACCGACAAGATGATGATAGCAGCAGCGAGTAGCTTGGGTAATTTTCAAGGTGCCAAAGGTAACAATGATGGTGGTGGTGCTGAATCACTGTTGCTACCCCCAATAGAGAACATGAGAGATGTTGCTATTCATATTGCAATAAAGGTTGCACTTCAGGCTCAACAAGACGGTGTCGCGCCAGAAATGAGTGAGCAAAAAGTATCGGATCAAATTCAAAAAAAATTCTGGATTCCAGAATATCGCACTTTCAAAGTCTCAAAGAAGTAAGTCTTGAATCAGAGGATTAATCAGCAAAAGAAGTTTGGCTTGAAAGAGAGCCACGGCTCTAGAGTATAGAAAGTTGAAAGTCAAAATAGTTTCTCAATAGTCATCGTCGTCCTAAGCAGACTTGAACATGAAAGAATATAGCTACATGAACAGGTTTGTCCTGGCCAGATCCACGACTTCATCTCCTTTGCCATTCAGTATCGCCTTTATCATATAGAGTGTGAAGCCCTTGATCTGCTCCAGATTAATGCTTGGCGGCACCAGTAACTCTTGCCTGTTCACAGCTACATCCACCAAGGCTGGACCTTCGTGCTCTAAAGCTTGGTTTAAGATTGTCTTTACCTGCTCTGGTCTTTCAGCTCGCAACCCCAAGATTCCAACCGCTTCAGCCAGCTTTGAGAAATCGGTTTCTACCAGGTCAGTCGCATAGGTGAGGAATCCAGCTGCCTTCATTTCCAGTTCTACAAAACTCAGAGAGCTATTGTTAAAGACAATTACCTTGATGGGCAGCTTTAATTGCTTTAATGAAAGAAAGTCTCCCATGAGCATAGAGAATCCTCCGTCTCCAGAGAGGCAAATCACCTGACGATTTGGAAAAGTCTCCTGTGCTCCAATTGCTTGTGGCAGAGCATTTGCCATCGAACCATGTGAAAAAGACCCTAGCAGCCTACGCTTACCATTCATGTGCAAGTAACGCGCAGCCCAGATGGTAGGAGTACCAACATCACAGGTAAAGATCGCATCAGGGGACGCCATCTCGTCAATTAGCTTTGCCACGTACTGAGGATGTATTGGTTTGTGTCCTGTCTTGCCGATTGCATACGAGTCTAAATCCTTTCGTGCCTTGCCGTAGTGCTCAAGGGATTTTTTGAGATGACCTTTGTCTGCTTTTTGGTTAAGCAGCGGTATCAATGCTATCAGTGTTTCGCGGACGTCTCCAACCAATCCCAAATCGACTTTTGTACGCCTACCTATCTGTTCACCTCGAATATCTATCTGAACAATGTATGAGTGAGGAGGATAGAACTGTTGGTACGGAAAGTCAGTGCCAAGCATAAGAAGCAAGTCGGAATTCATCATAGCATAGTATCCTGAAGAAAATCCAAGTAATCCAGTCATTCCTACATCGTATGGGTTTTCATATTCAATGAACTCCTTTCCCCTCATAGCATGGACTATTGGAGCCTGCAGAATGCTAGCAACTTTGATCAGCTCTGAATGTGCTCCAGCACAACCTGCACCGCCAAGGATAGTCACCTTTTCCGCTGAGTTGAGAACATCTGCAAGCTTCGCAATTTCTTTCTTACTGGGACTGACTACTGCCTTGGATTGTTCTACTGATGTGATAGGTCTATTGGACACAGCCTCTTGCAATGCCACATCGCCAGGAAGGACAATGACAGAAACTCCAGACAGTGAAAGAGCAGTTCGCATAGCAATATCAAGAATACGCTGAATCTGATCTGCTTGTGAAACAAGCTCGCAGTAGTGACTACACTCGCTAAACAAAAGTTCAGGGTGAGTTTCTTGAAAGTATGAACTTCCAATTTCCCTGCTTGGTATCTGAGCAGCTATTGCCAAAACGGGTACTCTGCTGCGATAACAATCGTAAAGTCCGTTGATCAAATGCATATTTCCTGGTCCGCAGCTGCCCGCACACGCAGCTAGCTTTCCAGCAAGGTGGGCTTCGGCTCCAGCTGCAAAACCAGCTGTTTCTTCATGGCGAACATGAATCCAGGAGATGTCTTTGTCCCGTTCCCTGACGGCATCTGTAATGCCATTTAAAGAATCTCCAGATACTCCATATATCCTCTTAACTCTCGATGCTATTAATGAGTCGACTATAATATCAGCGACTTTCTTAGCCAAGATTATCGATCCTTTATCTTAGTATGCCCAGAGATTGATAAAGATTTGACATTTAATTTAAAATCAGCTACTATTACTACTCTTCTTCTCTTTTTCTCATCTGTTTCTTCATAACTCGGAGAAATAGCTTTCGTACTTCTTTTTATTTCGCGAAACCCACAATTGAGCATTTTTAAAAGCGTGAGCCCAAGGGGCTGCGTGCTGATATCGGTTCTTTGAAAAGGTTCAGAATTCCTGGACGTATACTTGTAGCTAAAAAGTTTTTTGCGATAGCGAATCTCTATTCTTAGGAAGTACATTCCCGTTACTTTTTCAATGATTGCAGTAGAATAGTGCTATGGAGCTTTAACATTTACATGCTTATTTCAAATAGGACATGATCGAAGAAGGAGAAGATTTTTGCTGTTCTGCTTGATAACAAGTTTTTTACTATGTAAAAATCAATAGCATATTATGAATGAGTAGGCATAACGAATTGTTCCACAAGTTAGTCTATATATGATGAATTAATAGTGGTGCATGAGGTTTCCTGAATATATAGTGTATATTTTAGCAAACGATTTGATTCGAATATATTATTCTCTATTTATGAGCGTCGTTGAATTCCCACAGAAGACTGTCCTTGGTTGCTTGTACTAAACTTCTAAGCTCATTGTTATCATTGCTATCCTTAGTTAGTTGGTTTATTCTAATTGGAGATAATCCCAATGATCCGAGTTCCCCCATAAGATATGATCGCTCATGAGCTTCTGTAGGCAAATGAATTTTGGACATAGTAGTGTATTGATGAACTACTATATACATGAAATAATAGATTGTTTAGTGTAGCGACGTCTTATTAGCGGACGAACACAACATAACATGATTAACTGCTAGAAAATATATCGCTACCTCAAGCCTGACAATCTAAGAGGATTGACGTCTATCTTCATGTTTTTCTTATAGCATAGAATATACACTCATAATAGCCAAATAGCTCAATCAATCTCATATACGCATCGATATCTAGCACAGAATCAGGACGGCATGTTCACAATGCAATGCAATAGACCGTATTGCGACAGCGACTCTAGTAATAATATGCTGTATGAGTCTACAAAAATCTGAAGCAGAACAATGATCAACCACTCACAAGGTTGTTGTTGTAATGCATTGCACTCAGATTCATGAATATGAATACCATTGTTCTTAGACTACTAAGCTGCAGACACTGCTGCGTCAATCAGTTGTTATATGAAGGCAATTGGCAAAATGGAAGTGAGCAGTATAACGAAAAACCTTGAACAACAAAATCTCAAAATAAAAGGATTTTCAATTGCCTAGGCTATAATTATATTCAAATCGCTGAGAGCTTGCCTCTCTCTGTCAGATGCTTAGATTGAAGCGTATATTCGAATTGGGCTTCGAGCCCTTTTTTTGATTCAAATAATAGCGTCTGATGGTTTCTTTGCTGATTTCATCTTGCATTATGATTTCTCCGAGCCTTCCCGGCGTTTTTCCCTCCTGATAGTTCACTCTTCTTCTTTCGTCATTCAGTTCATTATCGCGCTTTTTCTTAAGCTCTGCTGCATACACCGCACGAAAAATTTTCTCTTGTGTTGTGGCATCATCTTCACTCAATTTTTTCTTATGACCCCCTAACTCTCAAAAAGAAGTCAATGCCTTCGCATAGCTCTATTGTGAGAAGGCGAACAATAGCCACAGTAATCAGTGTTCGGTCTGCCATGACAGATACACTCACATCTGCCATATGTCTGACTTTTACTAAATTTTCTCAATATCTTATATACGCAGTATGAGTATTTAACTAAATATACGAATCATCAGCTGCAATTTGTGGCTTTGCACGTGAGTAGTGCTTGAGGGATATTAGGCGACAGTGTATATATATCTCTGGCTGCTGAGCCAAAGGCCCAGCAATTGCTCCACAGGCAAACGTTATGGAGACTGCTGTTTTTGGCTGAAATCACTAGCGGCTCTTTATATAGCATGCATGTGCATGTACAAGCAGTAATCTTCCATCCCAAGGATTATTCCTCACAGTATGGATGTTTCAATGGTATGTTCAGTATGTAAGAATGGTCGCCCGATTGCAGACCCGGCATCAGGCGAGCTGCTATGTAGCGGTTGCGGCCTAGTATTCTCAGAAAAGGTGCCTGAAAGTCGCGCGGAATGGCGGAACTTTGCGTCTGAAAATAATGACAGGGCAAGAACAGGTTCTCCCATGTCCCTAGCGCGGCACGACATGGGGCTCAATACGGTTATCGGAAACAACAATAAAGATTCTAGCGGTCAAAACATAGAACCATCCATGCATTCAACAATGAAAAGGTTGAGGACATATGACTTTAGAAGCCAAACACACACGTCAACAGATAGAAACCTTATGCGGGCTTTTAGCGAACTTGGCAGGCAGAGGGATAAGCTCGGCCTGTCAGACGCTATAATTGACAAGACAGCTTACATCTATCGCAAAGCCCTTGGAAAAGGGTTGGTTAGGGGAAGGTCTACCTCTGCCGTACTGGCTGCAGCCATATACATTGCCTGCAGGGAAATGGGCGCGGCAAGATCGCTCAAGGACATAGGCGAGATCACCAATGTCAGGCGCAAAGCTATTTCCCGCAGCTACATAATTCTGATCCAGCAGCTTGAAATTATAATGCCAGCGATAAACCCGATGAATTGTATTGCAAAGATCGCAAACAAGGCTAACCTAAGCGAAAAATCAAAAAGAGTGGCGATAGATACCATGAAAGATCTTGTAAATACGCAGGCATCCGCAGGGAAGCGTCCAATGGGTTTGGCAGCAACGATTCTTTACCTTTCCTGCCTGGGAAATGATGAGGCAGTGACCCAGAAAGATATCGCAGAGGCGGCAGGGGTAACAGAAGTGACTATAAGAAACATAATCAAAGACCTCAAGGCCAAAGATGTTCATGTCTGCCCAACATGTCACAAAAACAAATATGCCACATGTTAGGGAGATAGCAAAGATGACCAGTAATAGTATTTTATCATAAAGGATTCTATATTATTGATAATCCAGTTTAGATCGCACTTTGTCGACAAAGGGGAGGATAAGGTACTGTGGCATTGCAGGAGTTTTTGTCAGATAATGATCGAAGTTAAGCTCATTAATCCTGTTTGTAGGCGGAGCTGCCCAGTTATTCTGGGTAATTCCAATGATAAGAAGATGGGGAAGAGTGTGGTACAGTGTTGGCATAGGAGACACATTAGTTCTAATTGCAATATGGATAATCACTAGGATACCCGGAAACCCAATAACTGGAAGAGGCGGCATGGTTAATGAAATGGGAATTGCAGTTGAAACAGTGCAATGGGCATTTGTCGGCCTGACTTCTGCAATAGTTGTGATAGAATTACAGAGGAAGCGAATTGATAAAAGGACTGCATTAGATGCAGCCTAAGAAAAGAGGCTAGAGATGCAGGGTTTCTTTTCAGGTGAACCAGCTATGTCAAGCAAGTATATCCCGCGTCATTACACCTACATGTCTGACCTCCCAATGGCACGCCAGAATAATAGTTGCTATATTCTCTAAGCCTTGCTTATGAAAGAGCCATTATTCAATCTAAATAAGATATATGGAGCAGAGATGTATAGTTAGTCATGAGTGAAAAAGCAATCAAGAGATATGAGGAAACCAAGAATAAGGGCTCAGAAGCTATAGGAGATGACCGAATACCCGAACCGATCTATGACTTTACAAAACCTGAAGTCTACGTAAAAGCTGGAGGTCCAAAAGATAGAAAAGATTTGGACATCATGGTAAGGGACTATACAGGTGAATCCATATCAAAAGAGAACAACTCTTCAACAAAAAATAAGGAGGCAAAGCTGAGGGCTACTTCAGATAAAGAGTGTTGAAATTAGCTCTAGATCTTTTTGTCATAGATCTTAAGAATAGTTCCATACCAAAGCTTCACTCTTTATTGTATCAGAGAGCTCTCTATGGTTTGCTACTCAGTGAACTCAGAAGTGATTATTACTATTATTATATGAGGTACTAAACCTGCAGGAAAACATAAAAAAGAGAAGAAGAATGTTGTTGTTAAATTAGTCTTTCTAAAAGTGACTTATCAGAGACCTGCTAAGGCTGTTACTTCAGTTCGTTTGATAGACAATGCTGAATCGTTTAAAGTAGTGTGCCATAAGCCTGAAAGAAATGTATTAGAGCATTTGGATTCTCAGAATAATACTAACAGACTTTGTCAAAACTTGTAAAATACATTCAAAAATCGTAATCTATCATTATTACTATAGTAGAATTTCTTATCAAGAGCTCTAATCATCATCATCTGATTCTATGTTAAAGAACCTGTTGTCTTCCAAAATATTACCATTACTTCTTATTTCTCTGATGCCATCTTCGGAATTAGATATGGTATTATTATAGACATGATTGCCCTCTGTAAAGCCATCATCTGGATTGGGAGGATTAGACAAACGTATTCCTGCTCTAGTTGCTCCTTCAATTGTATTGTCATAAATCTCATTATTTGGCGATTCTGATACTATTATTCCAGTGGTAGTATTATAGATATAATTATTCCTTGCAATTGAATCATGCATGTTTCTAGAGAAGAATATGCCTGCTTTTGTGTTGTGCTCTGCTCTGTTTCCTTCAATTAGAATATTGGAGCAATCAAGAGAGCAGATTGCCCCTATTGGATTGTGATGAAGCCAATTATTTGTAATACTCATGTCATGAGTTCCAGTATGAGGGTCTAAAGCATATTTTATGTTATGATGATATTCATTACCATCAACTACAATATTGTATGCGCCACGAGAATAAAATGCAAACCACATATCATGAAACTT
>DAIUEZ010000079.1:0-8344 GCA_036844865.1 Nitrososphaera sp.
TATTGACTAAAGCAAGGACAGTCATTGCCAAGAAAGAAGACTGGCATTAGAAGATGCCGCTCCAAAGCTTATAACGTATGGATGAGTGGTTATTAATGACTATTGTGATTTTCAATCAAATAACTTCACTTATTGCAAGATGGAAGATATCAAAACGACTGATGATGCAGGAGATGTTGTTGTAGATGCCAATGTTGATGTTAAAATGCAAAAGCTGCGGGGAGGTATTTCCAGGAGTTTATGTGCCTGAAGGCAGTACTGACGACTTTAAATCGTCTGCCACAAGCTCCGACACGTCTCACAGTTGTTCAAGAGGACACAAAAATCAGTACATTACAGAAGAATATATGGATTGGTCGTAAGAAATTGTCGTCTCTCTCTTCGGGCTACAAATCAAAGATACCTGCAGTTCTTGTAACTTATCCGCATGCTTTCGCAGTAGAAGAAGCAAAAAGCCTTGTAGATTCATCAGATCGCTCAATTGTTGGAGCATTTAGTCAAAAATACCTGAATCATTCTAACTATGGAATTGGCTCAGGAAAAGCTGAGCAGATAAAGGAATTTGTTAGAGAATCCAAAGCAGAACAGATAGTAGTTGATGAGCACCTTACATCAAGACAAACATACAATCTTGAAAAACTTACCGGAGTACCAGTAATCGACAGAGAACGCCTGATACTTGACATATTTTATACTCGGGCTACTACAACAGAGGCAAAACTGCAGATTGAATTGGCTGAAATCCAATATGAAATGCCTCGGGTCAGGGAAAATGCTAAGTTGACTTCCGGGGGCGAGCGCGCTGGTAAAGGGGGTATGGGAGAATATATGGTAGATGTAAAATTCCGCGATTTGAAAAGACGTATTTCATTTATCAAAGAGAAACTAAATGACGCTCATCGGAAACGTGAACTATACCATCAGCAGAGAATAAGGACTAGGATGCCTGTTGTCTCGCTGGTTGGCTATACGAGTTCCGGAAAGACTACTCTGTTCAACTTGCTTACCTCAGAACACAAAGAAACATCTGCCAGCCTGTTTACGACACTGTCCACAACTACTAGACTATTGAAAATAAATACTAAAGAAATCCTGCTCACAGATACTGTTGGATTCATCAGCAGGCTCCCGACATACATGATAGACGCATTCAAGTCAACACTGGAAGAATCACTTGCGGCAGACCTAATTTTGCTTCTGATCGATGCATCAGAGGATTTACAAGATATTAGAATAAAGCATTCAGCTTGCAGAGAAGTACTTGAACAGTTAAAGGTAGACAGGTCGAAGGTCCTGATGGTTTTTACCAAGTGTGACAGGCTAAATTCACAAGATATGGCAAAGAAAATATCTGAGGTTTTAGGAATACCAAATCCAGTGCTCATATCGTCTAAATCTGGCTATGGAATTACTAAATTAAAAAACATAATCAGCCAACACTCCTATGCTGTTAGTAGAGCCATGTGATTGGATGCAATTCAGCTCTCGAAAAACTAGGCATGACCTATTATTTTATAGGGTTTAAAGACTGACCAAATAAGGAGAAAAAATATGCTGAATTTACGGCATCATCGCTGTATTAGTTGTGCTCATCAGCACGGTTTCAAACAAGAATGATGTTTTCTTCTTCAGTACTGTATTGCAAATTAATAATTATCCTTTTTGTATCATCGAAAGATGTAATTAATTGAGTCCATTTTCTGAAGGTTTTTCTCTCGAATCCCACCGAACCCGCTATTCTTTTTAACTACGGAATCTTTTTGTCATTAATCTCCATCGGTTTGGTCTACTCAATTTACTATGCAAAAGAAGCAGCTATAAACAGAATGATTGGAGCAAGTCAGAGACGATACTATTATGAAACATTTTCGGATTTTGGATTGTAGTACAAGTGTCTAACTCAGAGCATACCCCTGTATATAGTACGAAGGCTGGAAGTTAGCTGCTCGTATCACAGTAGTTAATAGGTAAAGCACTCACCGTCTATGCATGAATAGTAGAACTAAGACATTCGCATTGGCTGCAATGATAACAGCAGGGATAATTATGGGAATAGTTGCGAATGAACAATTCGCATCGGCTGCTGCAGGTGCGGATACAAACAATATCGTATTTGACAAAAGAAACTTTAGCAATTCCTTGAATATCGACAACAAATATTTTCCGCTGAAACCAGGCACCACGTTTACCTATCTGGGTACGACGGAGGGTGAACGTGCAAGCGACGAATTCACTGTAACCGACCGAACTAAGGACGTGAATGGCATAACCGCAAGGGTAGTCCGCGATAACGCCTACGAGAAGGGTAAACTCGTGGAATTCACAGATGATTGGTTCGCACAGGACGACAATGGAAATGTATGGTACATGGGAGAATTCACAACTGAAGTCGAGAGTGGTAGCAATGAAGGTTCCTGGGAAGCGGGTGTGAATGGAGCCAAGCCTGGAATATTTATGGAAGCGAATCCGAAAGTTGGCGATTCATATCAGCAGGAATCTGCCAAAGGTATAGCCGAAGATAGAGCAGAGATAGTAAGTTTGACCCAATCTGTCTGCGTTCCATATGGTTGTTTCAAAAATGTGCTTGAGACTAGGGAAACCACACCCATAGAACCAGGAGTGGAGGAGCACAAATTCTTTGCACCCAGCGTGGGCGATATCAAAGAGCTGTTAACCAGTGGCGGATCAGAAATACTAGAGCTTACTAAAATCAAGACCTAACAAACGAAGAAAAGAAGAAGACTGAGGGGAGATGGATGGACATATTAGGGTCATCAGTACGGACGCAAGTACGTGCTTCTTGTTCTTTCCTCCCTTTCTTCCGCTTGCTCGATTTTTGAAAGGCAATTATATAGAAGGGAGCGGCCTGTGCGTAACTGGTTCTTGCTCCTTCGAAAAGGATAATACCTTTGGATCTATAAAGAATCGGAGCGGGTCGGTCGGTTGTGCCAAATGAAGGCTCTTTACAACCCGAAGACAGCACAACAGACCAAATACTTCAATTTATTCGTGAAAATCCCAGCTGCCACCTCAGAAAGATCAGAAAGGAGCTTGACCTAGCAATGGGTACAGTTCAGTACCATCTTGATAAACTGGAGAAGGCAGGCAGGATAACTTCCCAGAGACAGAGCTTTCACAAGTACTACTTTATAGTAGGGGCATTTGAAGAAAATGAAAAGCAACTATTAGAAGTTCTAAGCAACGAAACCGCACGAGAGATTCTGATGTTTATCATTGAGCAGAAGAAGTATCCCTCTCAAAGTGAGATCAGCAAGCACATCGGGATCTCCTCAGCGTCTGTAAGCTGGCAAATCAAGCGGCTACAAGATCATAAGGTCATTGATGAAATTAAAGAAGGCAAGTTCAAGCGATACAAATTACATGGAGATTCTAACCAGGTTGTTGCTTTGTTAAGGAACTACTACCCTGATATCTGGAACAGATGGAGCAACAGACTCGCAGAAATGCTTCTATCTTTGTCCCATGGAGAGCAAGAATCATGACAGACCTGCTATCTATGCCAATTTGGTTTTTTCTTCTATCTTGGCTCATACGACAAGTAGAGAGCGGAATTAGTCCTGGTGATAATGACCTTGACGAGGAAGGCGACGGCAATCAAACAGAGCCTGAGCAGACAGGTGGAGATGAATCAATAAGAAGTGAACAAATGGAAGTTGAGCCTTATGAACCTATAACGCAAGCAATCAAGATAGGAATTGCAGCGTTTTCTCTCCTACTGCTTGGGCTCTCAATCTCTGCATATAGAAATACTCACATTAGAAGGTTAGTCTATGCAGCGGTAGCATTTGGGTTGTTTAGTCTTCAGCTGTTTTTTGACTACTTGGAAGATGCCGTTCCTGCTTTCGATACACCATACAGTGATATCATCTTTTTTGGGATTACTCTAGCCATTCTAGTATTGTTCTTTATGGCTATTGTCAGAAAGAAGTAAAATAGGATAGGAGGACCTAAGTAGTTAGGATATGGTTCTAGCACACGCATTGTGAAATGCTGCTGCATCAACATTTTGTCATATCTTTACTATAGTAAATTTAAATCATTTTCAATTGAAGGTTATTACAGCTTAAAGGATAAGATTGGTACTTTTTGGCACTTTGAATACCCTTAATTTTCGATCTTTTTTGCCTCCTAAGGTATCGATGACACTATAGTTAATTGTATCATGTGCGATATAAATTTGAATAAGAAGGATTAATTTCCGTAAAAATCTTAAGCATTGCATCATCTTAGATAATTTCTTTAAGAAAGAAAGGAGAAATATAAAAATATTAGCGATTCTATATAGATGTATGGAGAGCCATGATAATTCTCAGGTCTTCGCAAGACCTATCATAGAAGGAGCAAAGTATGGCGCAATTGCAGGCCTTATTGCTACTTGGTCTATCTCTACTGCTATAGCTGCTTCAGAGTTAGAATTAGGCTTACCGATTAGTACGTTTTATGCCGTTATGGGAATTAGTCTAGGCTCAATGGATTTTGTCACTGCTGCTTATCTTGGATTTGGATTGCATCTTCTTACAGGAACTATTCTTGGAGCTGCTTTTGGTGGACTAGCCGTAAGAGTTGAAATGCGAAGAAATATTACCAATATTTTTGACCCGTACAGATCCATCCTAATGGGAATAGGAACAGGCATTGTAGTTTGGCTGGTCCTATTTTTGCCAGTAACTGCGCTAATTATTCAACCTTCAATTGGCAGAATCGCAGAAATCCTATCATTAAGCCAGAATAACACCACATTGTCAGTCTTTGACAGTAACAACCTTAGTCAATCCTTCAGGGGTATTGCTGTAAGTGCAGTAGCATTTCATATTCTGTGGGGTGCGATATTCGGATTCATAATTAGCTCGCTACTGAGAATCAGGTTCCGATCGTCCTTGTCATATGCATCCACTTCAATGGATCAATATCGTCAATCCATCCGATCCTCCCTAAGGACTGTATATCTTGGTCTTGTGGCAGGCTTGGTCTCCTCACTTGCTATCTCTGGTCTGATATTGCTGGTAGAAAAAATCAATTCGCTTCCAGTCGGAACATTTTATTATGTATTAGTGTCTGCGCTAACAAACTCATACAGCGGCAACACTCAAAATGTTGTTGCACTCGGATTAGTAGTGCATCTATTGGCTGGCAGTTTTCTTGGATTTGTAATGTCGATACCCTTTTTTGTTGTACTCAGGAACAAACGAGGAGACGGTAAGAGTAAGACAATGTCTTTTATAGAAAAATACAGCCCAGTTTACGGAATAGCATTTGGCTTTGGTCTTTGGCTTGTACTCTTTCTTCCAGTCACTTTTCTGATAGTAATTCCTCTTTTGAACTCATTTGAATCCCAAGATATTATGATAAGACAGCGTGTACCCACAGGCGAAGTTGCCTCTACTACGTTCTATGGGTTATTGTCTATGATGGATAGGATAATCTATGGAGCATTAGCCTTCAACATTTTTTATGGTCTTTTGACTGCTATTATGCTTCAATCGTTCTCTAAAAAGTATCCAATGACCAATAATAAACATCAAACACAGAATGAAGCTGATGTCATCAGAGGACAAGACAATCGATAGCATGCATCAAATTCCTTCGGTTAAAAAAGAGCCGGTAATGACATATGCAAGTCTTATAGCAGGTCCTGCTGGAGCATGAGTGATCTGTAGATATTCTGGAATGTTAATATAGAATTGCAAAGTCAAAGCTTCATTAATACGATTTAAACGAATAAGACTAAATAATTCAAAAAAATCCTGCAGTATTTTTATAGTCTGTAACCTTTTGCAACATATACATTTATTACTTGACTTGGCTACAATGTACCCAGAGGTTAGAATAATCTTACGCCACCTTTAACAAACGATATGGCGCCTTACAGATAAGGGAAGGAGATGTCGCAAACTTGTCTGGAAGAAGAAAAAGTATAACATACAAAGCATCATCAGGCATCAGAAATAATAACCTTGATGAAGGCGTAACTACTTTTGGCCTTTGGCTCAATGCTGAAGATAAAAAATCCCTAACGACTCCAATCATAATGAAAGAATTTGCTGAGGGTAGAAGGGTGGTATTGCAAGACAATATTTTGCAAAAAGAGGTGATTGTAAGTATAGTAGAAGGAATTCCATTTTGCAATGAATGTAGATCAAATGATTGTGCGCACGTAGGCTTTGCAATATGTGCTGAGCAGCTGACAAACAAGTCAAAAATCGAATAGGGTTGTAGTCTTGATTTTTTCAAAATCCTTCGATTTTTCTTCTTCTTCTTCTTTTCTCTTTGCACCTTAGCGTTGCTCACTTCTTTGTCGTATCTAAACTTCTTATTAGGTCACAAATCCTGTGGTATTCCAGATAGATATATAGCGGTTGGATGCTGCTAAACGATGAAACGAATGTATGACGACAGAGATCGTATCAACGCAGCTTGTTCAGGATTTTGCTATCATAATGGTTGTTGCATCGGTTATGGCACTAGTATCATACAGGCTAAAACAGCCGATGGTCATAGGCTATATAGCCGCAGGGATGATAATTGGTCCCTATACCCCGCCTTTTAGTTTCATACTCCATCCTGAAATTCTAAACTTGCTTGCAGAAATTGGTATAGTCTTGCTTCTATTCGTAGTGGGCCTCGAATACCCAATAGCTAAACTTCGCTCGGTGGGAAGGAGGGCCCTTATTATCGCATTTTCAGAAGCGTTTGCAACTTTTGGGCTAGGATTTGCAGTTGGCCAAATAATTGGAATGACACTATTTGATAGCCTCTTCGTTGCTCTGGCCATCTCAGTAACAAGCACTGTAGTATTGTCCCGGGTCTTGCAAGAATTTGGCATTGCAAAGACTGACGTTTCGACTCTTCTTTTAGGTGTTACAGTAATAGAAGATATAATCATTGTATCAACACTTGCAGTATTACAATCAGTTGCTTCAACTGGCACTTTAACAATCCAGGAGATTGCCATATCCGTGGGGATGGTTCTTGCATTCATTGCCGGCGCGTTATTTATCGGTTCAAAGACAATACCGAAGTTTGTTGACTTTGTAAGCAAGACAAACCAGGTTGACCTGCTAGTCGTAGCAATCTTGGGAGTCGCATTTGGTTTATCTTTTATCGCAAACCAGCTAGGTATATCAGTTGCAGCTGGTGCCTTCTTTGCAGGCGTGCTAGTCGCAGAGTCAAAAAGTCAAGCAACTGCCAGAGTTTTGTCATCGCCCCTCAAAGACATGTTTGCGGCCCTTTTCTTTGTATCGGTTGGTGCCCTTATGGACGTCTCTCAGTTGCCATTATTCATTGTTCCTGCATTGATTTTTGTGGCAACTTCCTTTGCAGCAAAATTCATCACAGTCTATATGTCTTCAAAATCTCAGGGGTTAAGTAAGAAGACATCACTTCAGACTGCCTTTGGTTCGTCTGCTTCTGGCGGCGAGCTTGCTTTAGTGACTGCAAAAGGCGGAGCAGATGTAGGTGCAACGAGTCCTTTTGTTTTACCCATGGTAGGTACAATGACTATCATTACATCATTTTTGTCTCCTTACGTTGTCAAGTTTGGATGGAAAATTGGTGACAGATTCAAAGAAGAATCAGTAAAGGGGAAGGAGAAGGATACAAGAGCAGAAGAGCAGGAAGAGGAACCTAGAAAGGAAGATGAGCACTAGCAGTCTAAAGATTATTTGCTATAACAGCATATTCTTGAAAGAATCTCTTTTTGCTTCATGATTTACCACACCAAGCCAAAAATAATTGTGACCATAAATCCTAGATGAGTTTCTTGTAAAACTTGTGAGTACCCTAAAAAAGCTCTGAAGCATAAAAAAAGGTTGTTTGCTGGAGCAGGATGTTCAACCTGAATCCATATTTTTTCATTCTCTCTCATAAGCTTCTTGTTACCTCATAAAAGTAAACGGTTTAAATAAGCCTATTCTCTCCACTTAAGAAAGAAAGAGATATTACGATGATTATTTTCAAGACAGGCTTTGTTGCTAGTGGGATTGCTTTTCTCATGTTTTCTGTGACAGTAATATCGACTCTGCAAGTTCAATTCACTGATGCAAGTACAGCGTGCATAGGCTATCAATCAGGAGTAAACACTATTACGGTAACCTGCGATGCTTCCTTTCGAGATGTTGTTCAAGCCATAAATGACCCTGCCATACTTGAGCAAGAAGAAGGACAAGAAGGCCAGTACATTCTAAACGCTAATCTAGAAGTAGCAGATGGTGTGAACTTTGAAATGACTTCAAGCGGCGATGGTCTACAATATCTCAAGATTGCTGGTGAAAATGGGATAATAGTTCATGGAAGAATACTGATAAACGGTGTAATAATAACATCT
>DAIUEZ010000080.1:0-8173 GCA_036844865.1 Nitrososphaera sp.
AGCTGTTGCAATAAGACATTGGGATTGAGTTGGCTGTGTCTGCGTGCTTGTTGTTGTAGTATTGCCATCGCTTCCTTGAAGCACAACTAGATCTATCTTAGCACTTTCACCTTGGCTATTGATGTTGTTTGCAGACAATGTGACCTTTCCTGCCTTTGGGAAGGTATATTCATAAGAATAAGTACCAAACTCAGATGACAGGTGGTCACTTTGAATTTCATTGCCATCCTGTATGAAGACAAGATCAAATGACGCTCCTCTGATCAGGTCGCCTGTAGCTGGATCTTGGATATTCATTACAAACATGGTTGGAACACCTGTCTCAATTATGTCTGGGCCCCATGACAGCTGGAAGAGGAATTTTTCGTTTGGCAGTGATAGTATATCAAGTGGAAATTTCGGCTTCTCTGTCGGTTGCAACGTAAAGGCAGCAGTGTTGTTGTTGTCATCATTTATCATCTCAGCAAACTGGCTCAACATTGCGTTGGAGACAACAAAATGCACTATGCGGTTTTGCTCAGAGGTATAGTCGTCAATAACTACCGCTTGCGCCTCAAGCTCTCTACCATTTAGCGTCCCACGGTAGCTATTGGTTTGTAACTCTTCAAGCGTTTTTGGGAACTGAACTTCCATATGGAGCACTGGAACCTGTGCAACATAGGCGCTATTCCATGTAAATGGTGTTTCAAATGAAATGGTCTTATTAGAATAGTCAAAATTGGTTATTTCGTCATAATATGTTTTTACCACCATTTGATTTGCTCCCTGCGGAGCGTCAATATCAAATGTGTATAAGTCACCGACGCTGATATACAGGTCAAACTTTTGATCGGCCTGTAGTGAGATGCCAGTGCTGCTCTTTTGAATTGTTATCGGAAGATGGTACAATCCACCAGCTGAAAGGATCTTGCTTCTTAATTCAACTGTATTGCTCTGGCTCACTTCTATTTGTTGCTCCCTTGGCATAGCTTGACCATTTATCTCCCAGCCTTCAATATCGCCATCTGGGATCAAATTTGCCTTTACAACACCATCAGAAGACCGAAAACTCTGATCAAGCAGAGTCTTATTTCTAAGTTCTACTGCTATCCTGTAATCTATGCCTGCTATAGTGATGTTGTTATTCTCGTCGTGAGCCCTTATTACAAGAGTCGGCTTTGAAGAATTTGAAAGCGGCAGAAAGGAAGGGTCTATCACTCCCTCCACGGTTACCTGCTTTGCTTGAATAGTAACAGGTGGTGCTTGATCTTGGCCGAGGCCATGACCGTATGTGCTTGCTATAAAAGAGGAAGATGATGCAAGAAGCAAGAGCAATACTAATGAAGCAAGATAGCGCTTCTGCACAATGTTCATCAGGTTTGTATAATCAAAATAAAGATTTGGGTTTGGTAGAGAGACTGAGTGTGTGCATCCTGATCTATTACAATTATAGAAATCTAAATGCAAAGCTGACAGCCATAGCAGCTAATACTAATGCACTAATCTTTGGCAGGTATTTTGTATAAGATATTACTCTGTCTTGAATATGCATGTAGACTTTAACTGCCAAGACAGTTATACCTATGAGTGCTATTGCAACAGAAGAAGCATATGCGATCATCAATAGTATTGGATTAACACCACCTATGGCGAGAGAGAGAATAACAAATTCTTCTTCATGTGCGAAGCCAAGTACAAGTGCAAAACCTGCAATTGCTGCAAGCGTCGGCCTTACCCTTTGCCTATGGATATGCTCATGTGTATGGTAACCAATTTCCTTATGCCAGTGAGAGTGTTCATGATCGATATGATCTATATTCTCCTGGTGAAGGTGCCCGTGCTGATCTTCCTGCAAGTCTTCAGATTTTTCTCTCCAGAACACGAATGCTAATACACCTAATGCAATGGCTACCGCATAATTCATGTAAGTTTGCGGTATCTGTATCAACATACTTACGAAGATGAATGCTAATACTACAGCAACAGAGGATAGAAAGTGTGCACCTGCTATTATACCAGAGCTAACAATGCTACTAGACAGGGGTCTTTTGCTTCGTATCGAATACAGAACTGCTACCGTCCAGCCATGAGACGGATTTACTCCATGCAGCAGACCAAAAGCTATTACGCCTAGCATTACTGGTGTAAGCTCTACCAAACTATACATCGAATAGAATACATGTGTTGCCAAGTTAAGTAAATGTTTAGATAGCGCTCACAAGAGAGAGAGTATCTATTGTCATCTATCAAAACTATTACTACCACATCCAATAACGATTTTGAGACTTGTTCCTAGATTCCATTTCTTGCTTTAACTCTTCTCCACTTAACATTTCCCGAGGGTTTATTGAAACGCCTGCTTTCTTCTTTTTGTCCCCTTCTGTCTTGAAATACCATATGACGTCGTCAGCTTTTGCTCCAGCCAAGATTCCGATTTTCTTATTGGGATTGCTAACAGGATAGTCTTCAGGGTCTTTTCCAAGTTTTACCTCTATTTTCAGAAGCTCAGGATCAATTCTACCTCGTTCAGGGTCATTGATAGCAGCCTTTAGGCTAACTGTAGGATCTCTATCTGCTCTAAAGTCTTCAAGGAATTGGTCAAATACTTTGTTAATCCATGCAGCTCTGTCTACTGGCAGCAAAATACAACATATAGCAATGTAGAATGGAGCGCAAGAAGGATGGCTAAGTTACATCTCTAAAATATGAGCTCGTCGGTTGAAAGCGTCCGGGCACAGTATCTACACTTAAGCACCACTTTTTCCTTGTCAATGACATCTATCAGAGATCTTATTTCTTCGCCACTATTTGTAATGCATTTTAGGTTAGGACACTTGAAGATCCCGACTATTGAATGAGGCATCTGGATCTTACGCTTTTCTAGAAGCTTATAATCCCGTATGATGTTGATTGTTGACCGCGGGGCAATGAGTGCAAGCTTGTTGGTTTCACTTGTTTCCAAAAATCTATTTTCGACCTTTATGATGTCCTTTTTGCCATGCTTGCTACTTGGCACATTGAGTGCAACAGTGATGACGTTGCCCTCCTTGCCAGTGATGCTCAGTGCACGCAAAACCAAAAGTGCCTTACCGGCTTCAATATGATCTATTACTGTACCATCTTTTATTCTGCGCACAAGAAGCCGGCTCGTATCAGACATTGTGGTGTCAATGCTGTGTTCTGCTAAGTATAATATCAGCATACCGATTAAATAGCATACAGAAGAGATCGACGATACATTGATTATTCCGCTGTGCTAATAGCTACTTTGTGGGATTATTCAATCGCTGGAAACCAAAAGGAAAAATGTACAGTCTGAGATGCACACAATGCGGTGCAGGATTCTTGTCCAGCTACAACCTTGAGGCTCCTATATGCGGCAAGTGTCTTCAAAAGGCAAAATCTTTAGATTCTACTATAGATCATGAAAAGGCCTGCGCTAAGTGCGGCACACAAGGCGTAATCTATGGTAAAGAGTACTGCCATTCGTGCTACTTTGGATTTCAGAAGAAGAATTGACCTGATGCAAAGAAGGTCTGCAAAGAGTGTTGAAATAATAATAATAATAGTGTAAATGCTGCAATAGCCAAGTACATGTTTACCTTCTGATGTCTTGTATGCACAAGAAAAAAAATTTATTGTAGATAATACGAAGCCTTGTTCCTTATTTTACCATAATAATTTTTTATCAAATGCTTGGCTACTCTTGTCAGCATTGTATTAATTTATCCAATGGAAGAACGGGGGTATACTTTCACCGAAAAAGTGTATCCTTGTAGAGGAAAACTGATAAGCTTTAGCCAAATGTGAATGAGTATATTTGGAACCCTCTGCCTGCAACCTCGATTGCTATCTGATGGTTGCCATAGTCTTCGTGCTCTACAACGTTATAGAGCCTCTGACCATCTATTTTGACCGTGCCATCCTCAGAGATATCGGTTCCTCTTGAACTGTTGTCTAATGGTGAGTTGTCCTCCAAAATACGAAGCTCACCCTTGCCTCCTGCAACTATGTTGACTGCCTTGGCAGAGTACGATAGCACAATATGTCCAACTTGGCTCTGAAGTTCCATATGGTCGGCATTGTTTTTCCATTCACCAGCAAGATATATCCTATTGGGCACAATCTTAGTATTGTCAAGGACCGTGTAATTGACTATCTGATCCGGTTGGTATCCTTCAGAGTTTCCAAGTGGTGCCCTTGAATATTGGTAACCAAAGTAAAGCTCAGGTGTATTGATCCTATCGAAGTTGACGCTCTGCGAATTTTCTGGATTGCTTATTGATTGATCAATTGTGTTGTTTGCACCGATGTATTCTGCGCGCTCTGCAAGGAGCGATTGGATGACTTTTTCGGTTTCAGCGTATCCGCCTTCTCCTATGTGATCATAACGGATGTAACCATCAGCGTCGATCAGATATTTCCGCGGCCAGTAGCGGTTATCATATGCATTCCATGTTTGCTTTTCATTATCCTGTGCAACAGGATATCTGATGTGGAATTTTTCAACTGCAGCCTGGACGTTGTTATAGTCTTTTTCAAACCCAAATTCTGGTGTATGTACGCCCACAATCACTAGACCCTTATCTGCATATTTTTCGTACCAGGCATTCAAGTATGGAATAGTTCTGATGCAATTGATACAGCTGTACGTCCAAAAATCTACCAGTACCACCTTGCCCCTTAAATCTGCAAGCGTTATTGGCTTTGAGTTAATAAAGCCAGTGATCTTTGTTAGTTCTGGCGCTAGCTTGAACTGAGATTTATCTATTTGCACTTTAGTTATTGTGCCGTTATTTTCAACTATGGCAGCAGGCACAAAACTCTTCTGCTGACTTGAGGCAGCATTATTGAGCTCTGGGCTGTTAAAGTATACTCCAAAGCCAACAATAAGCGCCACCACTCCCACACCAACCGCCAGCGCACTCATATTGTCTGCGTTCATAGCCCCCCTCCTCCTTGCAAGTTAATTATCTCATTTGCAAGTGGAAAGTTACCTATTACGCTTAGTTGATTTGTCAGTAAGAGGATGCCAAGTGTGATCAGTATCGCACCCATTAGAGGGTTGAAATATTTAAGATGCCTAGCCATCTTCCGGATTATCTTTGTCGACTGCGAAAAGAAGGCGCCTGTCACGAGGAAGGGCACTCCAAGTCCAAGGGAATACGCAAGAAGGGAATTGTAGGCTGCGCCAGGAGATGTAGCAGCAAGCGTAAGCGTGGTCCCAAGTATCGGCCCCACACAGGGCGTCCAACCAGAAGCAAAGGCAGCTCCAAACACAAAAGACGTCAGATAGGTAGTCTTAAATCTAGGCAGGTTTCTCATTTTCTTTTCAAAATTAAGTATCCGCAGCTTCGTGGACAAGATAAGGTACCCACCAAATGCAATTATTACTGCACCACCTATAACCTGGAAAGTACTCTGAAAGCTAATGCCGACGTTGGCAAGGAAGCTGTTCAAAATCACACCCATGATGGCAAACACAAGCGAAAACCCAAGAACAAAATAGACAGTGTTCAGAAAGATGTTAAGTCTGGTAGATCTTTTCATAGCTACTGAAGCGCCCTTAAGGCTCTGGTTTTGACTCTGGATCTCGTTAAGGGCGGTGCCAGATAGGTATGAGACAAACGCAGGAATTATCGGCAAGATGCATGGCGAGAAAAATGACCCCGCCCCTGCCAAAGCAGATATCAGAACGCTAGTCTCTACCAACTCATGCAACATCTGCCAATTTTTGGATTAATACTTTTTTCCAGATCTCTACCAGATTTCTAGCCTGCTCTGAAGTATATCTATGAGGCAGCTTCTTCTTTGGGGGTTTTTAATCCCGCAGGCCAGACCGTTACCTTCAGAAGAGCTATTAGTCCTATTAGCTCAGCGATATGTATCCCAGCAAAGTAGGGAAGCAATTCATCAGAATAAAGAGGCGCCATTGCAAAGTATCCGTAGACTGCTATTCCATTGTGAAGCATTAGCATACCAGCAAAAACTGCAAGGCCGACCGTAAAAGTGGCTCTAGTCTTGATATATATTCTAGCATACACCAGCAGCAATGCAATCAGTATAGCCATATTGGCCATACTTACTAGGGAGCTGATGTCCATCAGCAGAGCCATTATCATAAGACGTCAGAGAAATTGCCTTATTTACTTTTTTCCAGATTTGTTCTGCTTTTCTATTGCATCCCGGATCTCGTTGAATGCCTCAATGTTGGCCTCCAAGTAGTTTGAAATAAAGTAAAGTACTGCATACTTTTCACCAGCCTTTGTAACCATGTTGTTCCTCTCAAGTACACCAATGTGATGCTGCACCAGCTTGTAGTCAACTCCAAGGGCTTCGGCAAGCTGGTTGATGTTGTAAGGTCTCTTTTTCAGAAAATCGATTATTCTTATTCTATTCTCACCCCCACGTGAGCCAGCAAAAAGGAACCAAAGCACGCGCTTAGCATCTGGATCAGGCATGTATTACTACGCTCATTATGAGTGCTTGAAATTTAAACTGAATATGATACCGTATGCCTTATATCATTGTCTTGCCTAAACAAAGCAAGACAAAAGTTTCTGTACGGCGGATTTGTCAAGTTTGAGCAGAATATGACTTTTCATATCTTCCGTAGCTTTTGTGGATATAAAAGAAAAATATATACAAAAAGTGAAAGGAAAATGGCAAAAACCTTCGAAGAATTGGGTTTGAGTGCACAATTAACAAAAGCACTCGCAGAAAATGGATTTAAGACGCCATTCCCTATACAAGAGACAGCTATACCTCTTATTTTGCAGGGTAAAGATGTCGTGGGACAGGCGCACACAGGAACTGGCAAAACAGCGGCCTTTGGTCTACCCATATTGCAACAGATTAAACCAGGTGGGCCAGTACAGGTCTTGATTCTTGCTCCGACAAGAGAACTTGCGGTGCAGGTGACAGATGAGATCAACCGGTTCGCAAAGTATACTGGGATAAAGTCCGTCACAATTTACGGCGGCCAAAGCATCAACCTACAGCTTGACAAACTTAGGCGAGGTGTGCAAATAGTAGTTGCGACGCCGGGCAGGCTTATTGACCATATCAAGCAAGGCTCTATAATCTTAGACGATGTCAGGTTCGTAGTGCTCGATGAAGCCGACAGGATGCTCGATATGGGATTTATTGATGACATCAAGTTCATCCTGTTCTATGTCAACGAAGACAGGCAAACATATCTTTTCTCTGCAACTATGCCGCCGGAGATCTTGAGGCTGGCAGACGAATACATGAGACATGACAAGATTGAGCATGTGAGGCTTAATGAAGAAGAAATCACGCTTGAAACCATCGAACAATCCTATCTGATAGTAGAAGAGCGCGAAAAATTTAGACACCTGATGGACTTCATTCGGCGTAACCAGAATTCGAAATCTCAGACCATAGTGTTTGCTGCTACAAAACAAAGAGCAGACAGGGTTGCCTACAAGCTAAGACAAGAGGGTTTTAATGCAGTCACTATTCATGGCGATCTTTCACAAAAACAGAGGGACAATGCTATGCACAAGTTTAAGAGAGGAACTGAAGACATACTTGTTGCAACTGACATAGCGGCAAGAGGAATCGATGTCCCAGCTATTGGAAATGTAATCAATTATGATGTACCAGATGACCCAAATGTCTATTTCCATAGGATTGGAAGAACTGCAAGAGCAGGTGGAGAGGGCAAGGCTATCTCACTTGTCTCAAACGACAGGGTATCTGACTTTGAGAGGATACTTGCCCAGACAAAGTTTCCTATCCGCAGGCTAAATGATGAGATGGGAGTTGTTGTGCCGGTAATAGCTCAGCGCCAAGCATCGTTTGGTCGCAGCAGTGGATATCGATGGCGTGGTGGGGGTTATGGCAGCAGAAACGGCTACCGAAATGAGCGTAGTGGTGGCCAACGACGCTATGGCAGCGGCTACGGTGGAAGAGGTTCCGGTGGCTATAGGAGTAGTAGGAGCCAGACCGGATATGGTCGCGACAGAAGGCGCAGTCGCTATGGTTACAGCCGCGGATACGGTGGCAGCAACAACAACTACTATTAGCAGGCACACTGTTTTTAAAGCCGGCTGGCTCTCTATTTTTTTATGTCTTTTGGCGTCGACACACTAGGTGGATTAACTGAGAAGCTCAAACAGTTAATCAACGACACTCAGAATTTGTACGAATCGTTTATCGACGCAAACCA
>DAIUEZ010000081.1:0-8110 GCA_036844865.1 Nitrososphaera sp.
CCTCTGGAGCTGGCCTCTCTGTGCGTATTTGAGTTACCGGTGGAGGATTTTTAGCCATTTGGTTAAAGTTTGGAATTAGAATTGCTGCCCCTATGGCTATTGTGACTACCACTATAGCAAGCCCTTTTCCGAACCTTCTAGGCGTTGTGAGAATTATTGGTTCTTTCTCGTCATCACTGTGTGAATCATGCGAACTCGTGTCTCTTTCTCTCTCCCCCTCTCTATTTAGTGGTGGGGCTCACGCCTTCTATAGTCAATATATTCCTCTTTAATACCAAATGGGTCCTGCATATTTGCCGGTTTGCCCCATCCTGCACTTCTAATCAGGTTAAAGAGGAATGCTCCCATTGCAACAAGCATGATATACGCGCCCACTGAAGAGATCTGGTTCATAATTATAAGCGGTTGAACAGGTATGTAATCGAATACTCTACGAGGCATGCCGTACAGCCCAAGAATATGTTGTGTAACGAATATTAAAAATACGCCTATAAACATCAGCCAGAACTGGACCATAGCTAACCTTTCGTTGTACATCCTGCCAGTTATGAGTGGGAATAGGTAGTATAGAAAACCTACAAATGCAAAAGTTATGATGCCCATAAGGAATAGGTGCATGTGTCCTACTACCCAGTAGCTATCGTGTGTTAGAAAGTCAAGTGGCATAGCAGTGTTTACTACACCTCCGGCTCCCGCTAGGAAGAATGTTATGATCCCGCCAACCACAAACGCCATTGGTGCTCTAAACCGGATCCTGCCTCCCCACATAGTCGCTATCCAATTGAAAATGTGCATAGCTGAAGCGGGAACAGCAGCTAATGTGCCTATCATGAACACTGTTTTTTCTGTAAAGCTCATGCCCGTTGCAAACATATGGTGCGCCCAGGAGGCAAAACTGACGATTGTCAGCAATATAAATGCCGTTATACCGGAGGTATAACTGAATATAGGTTTCCGTGAGAACTTGGGAATTATCTCATATATCATACCGATTGCAGGTATCACGAATACGTAGACTTCAGGATGAAATGTAAACCAAAAGAGATGCTGATATGCTATCGGATCTCCTCCCATTGCAGGATTAAAGAAGCCGGAAACTCCAAGTCTGTCTGTATACAGCATAATGAGAGCAGCAGCAAAGGTCGGCATAGACATGAGGATTATAAGAGATGTGGAAAGAATTGCCCATGTGAAAAGTGGCAGCTTCATCATGGGCAGATCAGGATGCTTCATCTTTAAGATAGTAACAATGAAATTGATGGCGCCTAGAATCGATGAAATTCCCAAAATCTTTAGCCCAAATATCCACATTTCGGCAGCAGGCCCCGGTGCCCGTAAAATAGAATAGGGAGGGTAGGCATTCCAGGTTGTGTCTGCAAAGCCAAGCCATACAAGTGCTGCGCCTACTGGTATCATCCAGAATGCGACTGCATTTAGCTTTGGCCATGCCATATCCTTGTATCTTACCATAATAGGTATCAGATAGTTACCTATGCCAGAAGCAAATGGTATTACCCATAGGAACAGCATTGTTGTGCCATGAACAGTGAAAATTCGGTGGAATGTATTAGAGTCATCAATCAGCTGTGCCCCAGGTAGGAAAAGTTCTGTTCTGATCGTAATAGCAAGTGCCCCGCCTAAGAAAAAGAGAGTTAAGGAAAAGATAATGTAAAGCAACCCAATATCTGTATGATGAGTGGAAAACAGTATCTCCCAGAGCGGACGTGGTCTTCTAACTTCTAGAACCATCTCGCACTATACTCCTCCCTATGTTGGTCATAGATTGAAGACATTATCAATAAAAGCATTTTGTTTTTATCATCTCCGATGCGGTATAAGAAGAGGTTCTTCATTTTCTCATCCACTCATTGGACAAAGATGGTACAACAAGTTATAAAAAGAGAATCAGCTTGCAGCTGCTGCTTCACCTAATGACGGAATCAGGTTATTGCCGGTAGCTGAAGCATTAGTCACTTGCCCTTGCTGTCCTGCTCCACCCCCACCGCCAGCTGGAGGCTCTTCCACAAACAACTTAGCTCTCATCTGGTAGTGAGAAAATCCGCAATATTCCCTGCACTGTATCAGAAATTCACCCGATTGGTCTGGGACATACCATATCGAGTTTACCCTCCCTGGCACAGCATCAATCATCATTGCAAAGTCCGGAGTATTAAAAGAATGAATTACATCTAAAGAAGTTACCTCAAACCTATATGGAACGCCCTTAACTAGATGCAGCTCTCCTAGCTCTCGCCTTCCATCTTCATGCTCAAATGTCCAGAACCATTGCTGACCTGTGACCTTTACAACTTCAGCGTCTGCTGGAGCATCGTCTAGCATTTTTTCGATGTTCCATGAATCCGCTCCAATATAAACCAGTACAGCGATTACTACACCGACATATACCCATTCTATTGTACCGTGTCCTGCCATTAGTGGTGGGCACCTCCGCGTACTGGAGTAATGTCTTCTCTATTCTTGGGATGACTCTCTCTAAACCTCCATATAACGTAGGTCAAAGTTCCCATGACGACTGCCCCAATAACAAACGCTACGACCATGAGCCTGTAAAACAGCGACCAGATCTCAATTCTTGCACTAAAAAAGCGCTCAGTAGTCTCCTGTGCAAAGGCAGCAGAATCAACCGCAAGAAGGGTTAGCGCAGTTACAGCAACTAAGATTAAAATTAGCGCCGAGTATGAGACCATCTCTATTGTTTCACTTCTTTTTCTTCTTCTGTTTAAAATCAGTTTTCCTATCTTATTTAAGGTTTTGCAAATTGTCTGATCATTCTATAGGGTAACGGAACATTACCATCACATTAACTCCAGAAATTGAGTAAACCTTGCTTTCATGCTTTAATATTGTAAGTGAAGCATTGCGAATGTTCCATCTATGAAGTGATTTGGGGCTTAAGTCAAGCAAAGTGGCAAGTGCTGCCTTAATTGGATCAAGGTGAGTGACCATTAAGACATTGGTGTCTTCATGCTTCTGCATTAGATCATCAAGCAAGTTCATAATGCGATGCTTGACTGAGGCAAAGGGTTCGACTCCAAAGCTTTCAAGAACAGGATCGTAGTCTGAATAGAACCTCGTAAGAACATCTCCGTATTTTGTTGTCAGCTCCTCATAGTTCATCCCAACGAGCCTGCCCATCTCGGTTTCGTACAGTCGCTCATCAATCACATAGTCTGTACCAAGTATTTGGCATACTATCTGAGCTGTTTCTACAGTTCGAGTTACAGGTGACACATAAACCTTTTCAATGGCAATATTTTTCATCAGCTGCTTTGTGCTATCTACTACTTGCTGTCTGCCATATTCAGTGAGATGCGATTCTAAATGCCTTCCGGCAAGTACCCTACTCACATTACTTTCCGCTTGGCCATGGCGCATGAAAATTACGAGGGGCAATGTTATCGTTGATAAATGAGCGTAAATTTCGCTCTTTTTTATCGTTTTTGTCATAGTTTAGTACTGGGACCATGCAATCTGCTGTGATATAGCGGGACGGATTTGTGATTCTTGCTTTGTTCACCAATCAATATTTTTCAGTTTCTTGCTAAGTCTGGACTTTAACTTTATAGTGTAAGAATAGCCAATGCTGAACTCGCTATTGCCATGTTGAAGCTATAAGGAGAAAAGATTCCAGTCCAAAGCCGATGCACATTAATATCGAGATGAGCCAATGACGATTCTATGAAGATAGGAATAGCAGGCGGCACTGGAGGGATGGGGGAAGGCTTTGCACTAAGATGGTGCCAAAAACATGATGTGATCGTTGGCTCAAGGGATGCGCAGAAAGCCAGAGAATCTGCAGAAAATTATATGAAAACTGCCAAACAAACCTACGGCAATATCTCTGGCAGCATAAGTGGTAACGACAACATTTCGCTTGCAAATGATGTTGATGTTTTGATACTTTCAATACCATATGAATTCATTGATGATACCTGCGGCAAACTCACGGGCAAGCTCAGAGATGACTCTATTGTCGTTTCACCCATCGTGCCTATGGCTAGAACAGAAGCTGGGTTTGTGTATATCCCATTAGAACAAGGCAAAGAGCAAGCTGCAGAAATGGTTGCTGACAGGCTCCCCCCTCGATCAAGAGTGGTCTCTGCTTTCCACACAATATCTGAATCAAAGCTTAGGAATGTACAACAAAGTCTTGATGCTGACACTTTCATCTGTGGAGACGATCAGAACGCAATATCAAAGTTGAAGAACCTTATAGAGGAGATCTCTGGCTTAAGACCAGTCTACCTTGGGCCGCTTGCACTAAGCTACCAAGCAGAGATCCTAACCCCTATGTGTCTAAATGCTGCCAAGCGAAACAAAATGAAGAATCCGGGCGTAAAGCTAGTAGTCTAAACGCAAACGTTATGAGCAATGGTATTTAGAGAATCATATCATATATGAGATGGAAGGAAGAAATAGGTAGCAGGCGGGGTAGAAACTGGATGTCTGCAATGGGCATCCTGTTCTTAGTTACCGCCTCCATTATCTTGATCCGCAACCTTGTGCTATTCAATATTGAACATGCTGCGGGCTTGATTGAAGATGGGACGCGGCAATTTCTTGATAACTTTGCTAACGGCCAGATCACAAATGAAAAGTTTGCAGTTGCTATGATAGCCGCTGGTGGCTTTCTGCTTTACTGGGGTTACTTTAAGAAAAAAGAAGATTATGGTCCGCCTGACGAACACGAATGGCGCAGATTCAACAGATAATAGTATATTATCTTCTTCTTCATCATCATTATACTTTAATATTCAGCTTTGTCTGATTATGATATAGAGTGAATGAAAATTGGGTTTGATGAATCGGATTTCGACTGTAATTTCACAAAAGGCAAATACACTCCTTGACAGGTTTGAAAAGCCACAGGAAGCTCTCGATTATTCTTATGTCAGACAGGTAGAAATGCTAAACAAGCTGAGAAGAAGTCTTGCTGAGATTACTACCTCTCGTAAAAGACTTGAAATGCAAAAATCTAGACTGTGGGAGAATATACGACTGCTTGATGGGCAGGCAGCTAGGGCCCTTGAAGCAGATAGAGAAGACCTTGCGCGGCTCGCACTTGAGCGAAAGAATGCTAACCTGTTGCAAACACAGAGCCTCGACAAACAGATAGCTGAGATGAAGGAGGAAGAGCGTAAAATGCAAGAAGCGGAAAAGCGTATGTCAGTAAAGGTTGAAGAGTTCAAGGCTAGAAAGGAAATAATAAAGGCACAATACTCTGCTGCAGAGGCTCAAGTCAAGATAAAGGAGAGCGTTACTGGAATCTCTGAGGAAATGACAGATGTTGGGATGGCAATGAACAAGGCTGAGGAAAAGACAGAGCGCATGAGGGCTAAATCCCAGGCGCTGGATGAAATGATAAATTCAGGGGTCCTCACCGACTATACATCAAATAAGGATGAAATCGAAAAGGAGTTAGAAAATATTAGCGTACAAAATTCAGTAGAGGAAGAATTAGCAAAGTTAAAGTCAGAGAAACAACGTAAAAAGAGGCAACAAGTGGAGCAAGAAGCGCAACAATGAGTCCAAAGGCGAAAACCAAGGGAAGGTTGGCAACGACCAGGTTAAAGTCAAAGCGCACTGGGAAGAGTAAATCCCGCTCAAAGAGAGTCCTAACTACAAGGAAAGCTACAAAAAAGACACGTAGCAAGACAGCAATTGCTAAAGCCAAAAAAAGGAGCGCCATTGCGCCTACTAACAAAATTGTCCGCATAATGGGACACGGACAATTTACCGTGGACAGCAGAACCCTCAAAAAGCTAAATGATATTGACAATAGTATTGTCAAGATGGTGAGCACCGAAAGATCCGATGACACGGAATTTAAGAGAAAATTAACAGAGCTGAGCAACTTGGTCATCGAGAACGGCAAGCCTCTTGACCCACATGAGATAATCAGATCCGATATTATACTGCCTAGTGCAGACCTTTCAATAGACGAAGCTAAGAAGCTGTTCATGGGAGAAGGTGTTATCCCAGAGATCTGAGGGGAAGATCCCACAGCGGATACCATAACGTCATATCTCTTTCAAACGGCATTTCTTCAGCAAGAGCTGCCATTATCTTCATTTGCTGTTCGGCATCTACTGTTTTTTCCCCACTTGGAACGAATGGGTAAAATTTGTTGCGCTTATAATTGTAAATCAGATATTGCTGAAGACTTCTTCCTCTTCCTTCTTCGCGGTCGCTTGAAAACTCAAAAACAGCAGCCAGCAGCTTATCAGAAAATCCCCTTTCTTCGACAATATCACTGACAGTCGTTAGACCCGCCAGAAGATCTTCAATCTTTTTGCCTTCAAAAACTATCCACATGTATCCATATGAATCAGTGGTTGTGCGCCAAGTTAAATTAAACTCTGGCTGCAGGTTGCCAAGGAACTGCCTAATGTCTTGTTCCATTTCGTAAAAGAATGTTCCGGTGACTGTCTTGAATGTGAGCGCACATCTCCCGGTAACTTTAAGCCCCATCTTGACCTCAAGTGTAATATATGCTGAAGAAAGTGAGAACAATACTTCAGAGTCGGCTTTTGGGAGGCGATTGCGATGCTCTATGTTGTCACGAATCCTTTTGAAAAAGCTCAGCTCATGGCAGCCTCCATTTCCATGAGCTTTTTTACCCGCTGGGCAACAGGAGGATGTGTTGAGAACAAGTTTGTAAAGGAACTTCCGGAAACTGCTGGTATGATAAAGAATGCATTCATGCCTTCTATTTCCCTCAAGTCACGTGTTGGGATGCGCTTCATTGTACCACTTATCTTGAGAAGTGCGCTAGCCAGCTTGCTTGGCTTGCCGGTGATAAGAGCGCCATCTCTATCGGCAACATACTCTCGGTACCGAGAAATCGCTCGGATTATCAAAAAGCTGGCAATCCATGTGATGACTGCGATTAGCAATATTAACAGCATTGCTGCGCCTTCATTGCCTCGCCTTCCATAACCACCACTACCACCAAACATTGCGCCATACATTCCAAACCTCATCAGATACCACGCCATCACGGAAAAAATGCTAGCGAGAGTCAGGACAAGCACGTCACGGTTCTTTATGTGCGCCAGCTCATGCGCAATGACCCCTTCTAGCTCCTCGGCGTCAAGCTCATCCATCAATCCTGTAGTCACTGCGACGATGGAGCTCTTGGGTGTCTTGCCGGTGGCAAATGAATTAGGAGTTCTAGTGTTAATGACTGCTATCCTTGGCTTTGAAAGATTATTCCTGGCTACTATACGCTCTACTAGATCGTGAAGTTCTGGAAATTGCTCCCTGCTCACTATTTTTGCACCAGTGCTCCATAGCACTATCTTGTCCGAAAAGTACCACTGAGCTAGTATCATGATGCCTGCGATCACAGCTATTGCGATGGCACTGACTCCGACATAAGCAAGTACACTAAGAAATATAATGTAAAGTACAGTAAGAACTGCGAAGCTAACAATCATCCTAGCAGTAAGGCCGGTATCTCTCTTTTGCCATGGCTGCTTTTTCGTAAACATAAGAGCATATGGTCGAGATAGTCTTATAATGATTTAGCCTATGTTTCTTTAATTTGTGTCGCAGAGAACGCAATCGACAGATTCTCGCTCACTGACTTATGAACAAATATTTAGGCTTGACAATTCTTTTGAAGATAAATAAAAGCCGTCTCACCATTTTTTTAATTATATTATGGCGGTTTTAGTCATAAGAGTCGGATTTGAGGGATACATAGTTTTGTGCGGTTCAAACATTTTTTGGGAATAAAATTTTTAGAATAATAATGTAAGTGCTATAGGATGGGGATCGATACAATATATGTTGCAGAAGAGAGAGGGATAAGGTTTGATAGAACCTAAAATAAGAATAGGAACGTCTGGTTATACGTATACTTGGAACAAAGCCAAGCCAAATGCGTTTGAATGGTATATCAATCAAGGTTTCAACTCTGTTGAGATTAATTATAGCTTTTACCGCTTTCCGCCACTCACGTCGATAAAATTCTGGCAAACAAAGGCTCCAAAAGATTTCACATTTTCGATTAAGGTACACCGCTCGATTACACACTATAACAGGCTAAAGCGGCCAAGGTCCATTGAGCTTTGGGATCAGTTCT
>DAIUEZ010000082.1:0-7999 GCA_036844865.1 Nitrososphaera sp.
TGATACAAACGCAAGGAGCGAGTATGTTAGCCCTGCTCCTCCTGCAAAATACCATCCAAGTCCCACACCAATTGCTATGGCTATTACTGCCGGTACAAAGTATTTTGCAACTTGGTCTACCATTCTCTGCATAGGGGCCTTGCCCATTCTTGCGTTCTCTACAAGCGTGATTATCTGAGACAGCACGGTATCTTGACCTACTTTCGTAGCCCTGACTGTAAGAAGCCCACTTTGGTTTATCGTAGCGCCGATAACTTCGCTACCCTTTGACTTGTCAACAGGGATACTTTCACCTGTGATTGCAGACTCATCTATTGAAGATGCTCCATCTATTACAAGCCCATCTGCTGGCACACGTTCACCGGGCCTTATGACAAGAAGGTCTCCTTGCTGAATCTGCTCGACAGGAATTACTTCCTCTCTGTCTCCCTCCCTTATCACCTTAGCCATCCTAGGCTGGAGATCCATGAGTTTCCTTACTGCACTTGATGCCTTCTCCTTTGTCCTTGTCTCTAGCAGTCTACCTACCAGGATTAAAGTAATTATGATTGCTGCAGTTTCAAAATACACTGATGCAAATGGGAAGTAGCTGGGTGCAATTGTAACAGCAGCGCTATAGACGTATGCTGCGCTAGTTCCTAGCGCTATTAGCGTATCCATGTTAGATGCTTTAGCCTTTATTCCATCCCACATACCCTTGTAGAAGCGCCAGCCTATCCAGAACTGTATTGGTGTTGCTAGTGCTAGCATAGCATAGTTACTGGTTTCCATTGGTAGAGGAATCCAATCTTCAAGTTGCAAAGCAAACATGTGAGGTAGCGTTAGTATTATAATAGGGATTGTGAGGGCAATGCTTATTGTAACATGTTTCTTTAGCTTTTGTAATTCTCTTTCCGGCTCTGTAAATTCATTGAGGCATTGTGTGCTGCAGAAATAGTATTTTCTTCCATCTTCCATATGCTGTATGGAATCTGGTTTTTCTTCAACAAACATTCCACACACCGGATCAGTTGCCATATATGCCTAAGCTTTGGACGTTCTCTTATATAGGGATAGGACTTTACAATTGTAAAGAACCAAAAACTCTTTCTGTAATGCGATTTTAAATATATATAATGCAATTTGCAGGCATTATCATGAGCAAGGTGATAACCGCCAAGAAAGTCGCGTATTTTTAAATTAACTTTGCTGTTCAAACTAGCTAAAAGAGCTTACGACGCAGCCCCTTTTTATCTAAAGACTCTGATGAATTTGTAGCCAGAATTTTCTAGCCTTTCCTTTATTTTCTCTTTAGTTATCAACGTAGGATCATATTCTACAATTACGGAATCTGTCATAAAGTCAATGTCTATATTTTTGATAGCGTCATTGTCTTTTAGTTGATTTTCAACGATTGGCTTGCAGATGGTGCAATACATTCCTACAACTTTGAATCTTGCTTTTTGTATTTGGTTCATATTCCTATACATTGCGTTATTTACTTATAAGACTCAGTAAAATCAAGGAGAGGGAAAAAAGGCACAGACAACGAGAATTGTGTCAACATCGTAAATCTATCTCCCTGTTATTACTACTAACATTTGTCAGACCTCTTATTATCCTCTGCACTAGATCTAGTTTTAATGTTATTGTGATGATGGTGATTCCCTTATAGCATCGCTGATCTCATGTAGAACTTGAGAAACCTAAGACTGGCTGCACACATACCATCCCTCTCCCTCTAAAGTGCTAGTCTGTTTATAACTAGCTACATATTTCGTTGTGATGGTAGTCTCTATCGGTTTGGTCTATTCAATCTATGACTCAACAGAACTGGCAATACAAAAAATGATTGAAGCAAGTCAAAGAATGATCAATGAACAACTTAACAGTCCAACTGTAAACGAGTATTTCAAATTGCAGATTAAGATACTTCAAAATGCTCCAAGAGATGAAGATAAATTAGAGAGGCTTTTGAAAATAAAGAGAGGACAAAAGGAAGAATCTATTCGCATAGAAGATACGCAAAGGCTGGTGACAGAGATTGAAATGCTAAAGGTTGTATTGTATTTGGTGTGCCGAAACAGAAGAAAAGAATAGAACTAAGGCAGGGAGAAAGACATCCCACGACCTATAACTCCCTAGAAGTTACATCACCACGCTGTCGTGTTTCCTCTCAATATTTTCATAGCATAAATCCTACTACCCTATGGCTCTGGTCCTCACACTAGAGTGAGACAGAAGATTGTCAGATGGGATGCCCATAGCTTGTGAATCACTCACATCTTTATTATGATAATAATAAAAAGTATCAAGTAATATAACAAATAAGTAATAAAACAAATAGTAGTAGAAAAATAACACGATAAACCCTCATAGAGATAACTTATTCTCCATAAAGTGTTAGCCGGCGTCATTATGAGAGAAAGCCTTGGCAGGAATTTGGACTCTGGACCTCCACCTTACCAAGGTCCAGGCAGCATAACGAAGTATTAGGATCAAAGCTCGTCTAAGGCATAGACTAGCTAGCCTTCAAAGAATATCTCTCCAAGGCGATACAACAGCCCAGACACCGTGCAGGTTAGGCTATGCTATGCTAAGTTGATTTTGCCATGTGCTTTTTCGAGATGGTGTGCAAGACCTTCTGGATATAGAAAGTGAGGAGAAGATGCTCAACGCCAGCGGATAGAGGACAGAGTCAACAACAACAAGAAAAAAAGAGTGGTTGACTCAAAAGGAGGAAGAAGGCGGCATGAAAAGGGAGAAGTCCCTACTATTACCTTTTACATAGTCATTTTACTAGCAACGACATCAAATTCGCTGAAAGCTGACAATAAAAATCTTTACAGCTGCATCCAACTTTTCTTCGTTTTACTTTCCTTCTTTACAAAGAGAATTCTTTTATCTATTGTATTCGTGCTTGCAAACGAGATGGGTCACGTCAATAAAAGCAAAAATAATAACTCGATAGTAAGAGCAGCGACTTTTCTAACGGTGGCAACAATAACAGTAATCCTCGTTTCCGGTACTGCTGTTATCGCTGTACCTTTTTCACCACAGTCAGCCGAAGCACAAAGATTCATCGACTCAGAGAGCAATTTTGCAGTAGAACGAAAACCACCAGCAGCACCAGTAGTCGTATCTGGTGACAACATCTACGTTGCTTGGTGGACCAACAACACAGAAAATGGCAATGAAGAAGTAATGTTTAGAGCATCAAATGATGCTGGTGCTACTTTTGGCGACAAAATAAACCTAAGCAACACACCTGATGCAGATTCATGGAGAGTGGAAATAGCAGCAGAAGGTGCAGATGTAATTGTTAGCTGGTGGGAAACTAATCAAACAAGTGATACTCCAGTAGCTAGGATAAGTACTGATGGGGGACAGACATTTGGTCCTATGCTAAGACTCGCTACTAATGGGACTATAAGTTCTGAAACTACTACTGAAACCACTGCAGACGGTACAACAACTTCAACTACTACTACCACTAATGATGAGGAGGCTACTACTAGCGTTTCCATAGTCCGAGGCTCTTCAGAGCTGACTGACGATGCATACCAACCAAACCCTATTGAAGTCAGCATCGATGATACAGTAACATGGACTAACGACGACATAGCACAACATACAGTAACGTCAGGTGAAGGTGGAGAGCCAGATGGCGAGTTTGACTCTGGTCTAATGTCTACAGGTGCAACATTTGAACACACATTCACTGAAGCAGGCGAGTACTCATACTTCTGTACACTGCATCCAAATATGGTTGGAACTGTAATTGTGAGCTGACTTCTTCTTCTTTTCCATTTTTTCTCTTCTCTTTTCTTTGTCATCATCCGATATTCTTCTTTAGCTTTTGCGAGGCTGTTAGCACCTTCTCACTGTATGTCAATAAGGTGAAAACAGTAGCATGCAAACACGCACTTAGGCACAAGCCTCATCATTACTACCACTGCTGTCTACTATACTATCTGCTGCTTCCTTTATACTAGTAGAATCATCTGTAATGTGGCCCTAGCTACCTCATATGTCGAGCTGCTGCATATCATTACCACTAGAAGCAACAGTACTAACCGCAGCATCAGGAGGGCCTTCATCATCACTGTCTCCTTCCTCCTCTTGCTGTTGTCTGCTGTCTGCTATGGCTATGGCTATAGCTTCCTGTGTATATGCTACTTCCCGTATGGTGGAGTAGATGGTGACAAGCATTATCAGGTGGGGCGCTTAGAAAGAGCGGGTCTTTGCTTCCCCTGTAGCCTCTTCTTCAACTAGCTTCTCTTTAGTTCGCTGTAGGTCTCCCTTGGCCTCTTTAGCAATCATCTCTGCGTTCGCTACCTCTTGCTCAAGTCATGAGCAGCAAAAATATCAAGTATTTCTCTGTTAACAGACTAGATACTGATGGTGTAGTCGGAAAACAACTAACCACCTACATCAGAGTGGCAAACGGCTATCGCAAATGTCTGGAGAAGAATAAGAACGTCCTTTTCTTCGCATATTAATTAGAGTCTTAAAGAGCTTGACTTCTTGAAATCTCTTACTGTCGTTCTACTACAGCCTCTATAATTATCTTAGTGCCAGCATGTTCAGTTATTGGAACATCTCCTACTCTACTTGATGTTGAACTACCTATTCCAATTCTTGGAAAGGCCCTCCCATGTCCAACTGAGGTGTAATTAAATTCAGAAACTCTGTGTTGATTCATAATCACGATGTCGTCTAACAAACCTAATCTAACACAAGTTGATTTTGAATAACTTAGTGATTGGTTATCGTTTGGGTTTGTTCTACCTTTTTGAAAAAGCCTTTCGTTACGGGGAGAGACCAGATAAGCTGTTACGCAGCAGTTGCTCCTGTCAATACTGTTTTGTGTTTATGAAAACTGATATTTTGAATTGTTGCGTATAAGAACCTAAAAATTATTGCTGTATTTTTACTAGTTCATTTCATGTAATATAATTCACACGTGGGGGTTGTTATTGTTTTTTCTGGCTAGCTTCTATTATGTCTCCCTCTCCACTCAATGCTAGCTCGTAGCTATTGTAGTCTCTATGTGGACTCGATAATTAGAAATAACGAGCTTTTTAGGTGAAAAAGAAAAGAACAAGAAGAAGAAGTAGAGCAGGACGCACATACACATACAAAACCCTTAAGTTTCATACGTGTATATGCCTCTGTGCTCCACCTCTGCTATGATTGTTGAAATCATAGCTGAATAGTATAACTGGCACAAGTCTAAAAGCATCAATGTTCTAACAAATGAACAAAGAACTAAAAAACCAGCACATAAAATTATGGGAAAACAGAAGGTTATGGATAGATAACGCTTATAGTCAAAGTGACGACGACCACTATAGCATTCCTTCCCCTTTCTCTTTCTTCCCAGAAAGAGAGCAAAATGTTAACAGATCCATATAATGGGTACTTTTTCGTAATTTCTTCCAAATATCCCAAAGATTGTTTATGATTATGTAAAATGAACTTAGAGATATTGTTAAATAATACCCCTTCTTTGCTGAATTTTAGCAAAAGTATATGGAGGACAAAAAGTTAACGAACCATAGAAGAAAATTAAATTTTCTAAGAACAAGGGGAAGAACAAAGACAACAATATTTTGCATAATAGCAGCAGTTCTCATTGCTAAAATAGGAATATCAGCAGTATCATCAGCAACACTAGCGGAGGCGGCTAGGGAAGGTTCTATATCATCCGAGGTGTATAGGGTTTAGTTTAGGAAACCAATTCTCCCTTATGAGTCCGCCTTATTCTTCTCCAGACATTTGCGATAGCCGTTGTCATAAAATATACGTGATGGTAATAATGAGGGAGGACCACAACAAAGGGAAATGACTAACGAAGAGCAAGAACACACCAAATACAAAGTCATATTCGAAGGATGCCATCATAACTGTACTATGACAGCTCAAGAGCTTTTGAATCCATCCAAGCAGATGTATGATGGCAGCTCTACTACAAAATCTGATTACTATCTATGCTGGGACTGTCTTCATGAAGAGAAAGGGGCCTGTTCTATATCGCCATATCATAAGGTAGTTGTAGTGCAAAGACTACCTCGCTAGATAATAGGGGGTTATTGTGAAAGTATATTATGAGTCTTAAAGAATACGTTGACAAAAATATCTTTTCTAACAGCTTGACAAAAGACGAGTTAAATAATGGCGACACAGGATTTCAGTATTGGGACAACCTAAGCCAACACGAACGCGATAAAGTTATTCAAAAAGAGATGGAAGGTGAAATCAGGTTATAACCAAGTGAAAAGATGAGGGTTTGGCATGATAATATATCTTTTAATCATTATGCCCATATTATTGATTGACTTATTTTTGATTCTCTAAGTTTCTTGTGAGGATATATCGTTGTTGTTGTCATCGTCGTCGTCATTATTGTCATTACTGCTAATGTCATTATTGTTATTGTTATTATCATTATCATCCTCTTGACTATCGTTATCGCTATTGAGATTGTTGTCATCATCGTCATTATTGTCATTACTGCTAATGTCATTATTGTTGTTATCTAGACCATTGTTGTCGTTATTGAGGTTATTATTGAGGTTGTTATTATCAACATTGTCAAAGTATACCTCTATTACGTCATAGAGGCATTGTTGTACGTCATCTGAAAACTGTTCGTCGTTGTTGGTAAAGCACTCTATCACATCAATCAAGAATAGTAGTATATTATGGTCATTATTGTTATTGTTGTTGTTAGTGTTGCCATTGATAGTATTACCCTCAGTACTGGTATCAGTAATACTGTCAGTACTACTGGTATCAATATCAGTGGTACTGTCAGTATTGGTATAAGTATAATCATTAGTGTTGTCGTTAGTATGGTAGTCATGATGGTTGGTATTATCGTTAGTATCGTCATTAGTGGTGTGGCCAGTTGCAAATACAGGGACTGGTGTCAGAGCAGGTATGGCTATGCCAATTGCATATACCACCAATGCGGTGGCCACAGTCATTGCCAGGATCTGGTTTCTGAGATGTCTCACGTCGACATCAGTACATGTTATCCTTTATTAGGGATATTTAGAATCTTTTACTTTATTTGGTGTAGAACTGCTTTATATCCAATTTATAGTGAATAAGGAATTTTTTGATTAAATAGCTATAGCTCTAGCAATACCTTAAAAATCAGTTATCAAGAGTGCAAAAAGAAGGAGCAAAAGAGCGAATTTGTCTCCTAGATTATCAGAACCAAAGGAAGAGAGAGATATAAAATCATTAGAATAACTTCTAAGTCTTACGAAAGAAGCATTATTGCCGCTGATACTATGACGTTTTTCTTCTTTTCGTTACTATTAGGCTGCTTCATCTCACTGACAAGCACGAATACTATGGATAAAAGAATTCTCTCTTCCCTCACCGCTATCTTTGTGGTATTTATGATACCTTTCAGTTGTAATATCTCAACCATTGAGGATTGCGATTATGCTCCATTGGCTGCTGCAGTAATGGCGGTGGTGAGGCTCTAAACTAAATGGGCAGAACAATACCTTCATTTAGAATCGCCCTTGCAATGGAAAAAGAAGAATGGAAGCCATTCCGTAACACCTTAGATAAATCAGATAGAAAGAAGTTTTTGACGAGACGTGGGGTATACCTACATGGATCCTTACTATTTTTTTTATTATCAGGACTTATTCATCAACGTTATCACCGAGTATTTTTACAGAATAATCAAGCTATAACCTTATTTCTCTCTTGTAGTTGTCTTTTATTCTGGAAATTGCGATAACAACGTCTCAATTATTTGTGCTGCTGGTTATAATCTCGTCTTCTTTTACAGTGACAGCAGTAATGGGACAGCAGCCAATACTGCCAGCACCATCAACAGCAGCAACAACAACAACGTTATTTCAAAGTACAAATGATAGCTTCAGTGTACAGGTTCCAGATGGTTGGATAATCCAGGATATAAATAATACAGGCTCTGCATTGTTACAAGAGAGAACGCAAGGTTATGGAATGCTAGCTCAACTCTGTCCAA
>DAIUEZ010000083.1:0-7984 GCA_036844865.1 Nitrososphaera sp.
AATAAAATGCATGATTTACTTACAATATCATTTGACGATATCGATTCTTGCGGGCGGAACCGGATCCGTAAAGTTGGTCAGAGGACTGGCAGCTACTAAAAAAGAAGATATTGTAGTTATCTGTAATATTGGCGACAACATATGGATACATGGCCTATACATATGCCCTGACATTGACACGATAACTTACGGGCTTGCAAACAGGCTTGATCAGAAACGCGGATGGGGGATAAGCGGTGATTCCTTTCGCTGCCTAGCCCAGATGAAAAAAATTGGTGCTCCAACTTGGTTTGGTTTAGGCGATAAAGACCTCGCGATCCATTTACGCCGAACAAGTATGATGAAGGATGGAAAGAGTCTATCTGAAATCACCAATTTTTTTAGGAAGTGCTATTCTATTAGCGCACAACTTATACCAGCTACCGACCGAGAGATGGCTACACGTATTGTTACTAGGGAAAAGGGCGACATGCACCTGCAAGAATTTTGGGTCAAATATAAAGGAAGACCTACCGTAACCGGTGTAAGATACGATAATGCTAGCACAACCACGGCAAACACCGCTGCTATAGAAGCAATTAAGCGATGCATAGCCGTAGTAATTGCACCAGCAAACCCCATTTCAAGCATAGGGCCCATCATAGCTCTTTCAGATCTACGAAAACATCTTGTGCAAAACAGAGACAAAGTTATAGCCATTTCGCCTCTGATCGGAAGAAAAGCGCTAAGCGGGCCGGCTGTAAAGTACATGAGGGCACTTGGGCTTGAGAATTCCTCAATTGGAGTGGCAAGGTATTACCGTGACTTTGTTAGTAAGTTTATAATTTCTACTGAAGATAATAGCATGAAATTACAGATTGAGGCCTTCGACATGCAGGTTTACGAGACTAACATAACCATGAAGACCAGAAGGGATGAAGTCAGACTTGGCAAGTACCTGTTGAAACTAATTGAAAAAGTTTAAAATCATGATGAAGATCTTTGCCATCGTTCCCATAAAAAAGTTTGAAAATGCAAAGACGCGATTGTCCTCAGTACTACGTAAGGATGACCGCATACATCTTTCATTACTCATGCTACAAGATACATTACAGACTCTTTCTGTTATTCAGTCGCTCACGCAAGTAATCACAGTATCAGCGGACAAACGTGTAGAAGAAATCGCGTTAAAGTATGGAGCTACATTCTTGCTTGAAGAAAAGGAGAGAGGCGTCAACTCGGCAATCGCGTTGGCTGATAACTATTGTGTTAAGGAAGCTGCAGATGCAACAATGGTAATTCCTCATGATTTGCCGCTCCTTGATCCAATTGACATTTCTAAAGCATGCAAACTGGCTGAAAATGAGAGTAGGTGCATAGTCATTTGCCCTTCTTTTCGGCACGATGGTACAAATATTCTTTTGAGAAAGCCTCCCTCCATAATTGCCACTTTCTATGACGCTGACAGTTACAACGCGCATATTAGGGCAGCCACCCGACTTGGCATCCCTGTGATGCGGTTGTTTTCAAAGGGTCTCATGCATGACATCGATACTCCAGAGGATGCTTCAGAGATTATAAAGGAAGAAACTTCTGTCAGCTCCGGGAGCCTAGAATTTATTAAATCAAAATTCTAAACGAGAAGAGGCCTTAGCAAGGCAATGGTTGCTGTGGTCTTCCTTGGTGGTAGAATAGTGTGCACATTTTTTGCCTATTCTCTCTGATAACTTGAAATCTAGTAAGATGCGCCTGTAGAAATTGGAATGATTTCTCAAATCGCCGACAAACGACTTATAACATTATGCCACACAAAAAACACCAGGTTGCGATCTCTGCTATTAGTTGCACGGGTTAAATATATCAAGATGTATTGATAGGACATATGTACCCTATATGCATGCTGATTTGCTAGTCAAGGTACTTGCAGCGATAGAACCGGAGAAGGTTATCCCCGTTGATAAGTTTCAGCAGGCCTGTGCTATCTCTAGTAAGTCAGTTGCAAAAACGGTGCTTGATTATTTAGAAGTAAACAACATTGGGTCTGTTTCTAATAACATGGTTAGATTTTCAGGATCTGCCAGGATTGACGCTGTAGTGCTTGCACTGCAGTTGAGAGGCGACATAGAGCAGGTATCTACATATCTTTCTTGGAAGGACTTTGAGAAGCTGGCGTCTGAAGTTCTCAGATCTTTTGGGTACAGAACTAGGACTAATGTTAGATTTGCTAAACCCCGGATGGAAATTGACGTCGTTGGTACCGGTTCAGATGGTTTTACAATAGCAGTCGACTGCAAGCATTGGAAACGAAACAGCCTGTCATCGATATCAAATTTTTCCCAGAAGCAGGTAGTGCGGGCTGAGCAGTTAATCAAGCAGGATGAGACGATATCTCAGGTCGTGCGCGTGATGCTGACCTTGCATGCTGACTCTGTAAGGTTTATCAACGCAGTTCCGCTTGTGCCGATACACAAGTTCAGATCTTTTATAATGGATGTAAAAGGCTTTTTGCCTGAAATGTATGTAGCCTCTGCTTCGATCAGCTAGGATAAGGCTAGCATTGCAATAAAGCTTGCGATAGTGATTGCAATAAAGATTTTAGTTACATTCACTGATCTGTCAAGTGCGCTAGAATAATCTTCAAACTGCTTTTTGCCCATCACCTTGATGGCTGATTGGGCCCAAGCTAGCTCAAATGTAGATTCAGCGGCCACCTCTGCTGCCTTGAAGCAGAGGCGACTATACGCTGTAACAATCTTTTCTAGACTGGAGGTAGTTCCTAGGGCAAAATATCCTTCTCTTGTCCGCTTGCCTGAGGTTGAGTGCGTATCAGAACTGCATATCTCCAGCATAGTTGCATTACTGTTGTTTATTTTGGAGACAATGTAGTCACGAGCTGTATTCTCCATATTGTTTGAGTCTGCCCATCCTATGACATAGTTTTTGTTCTCTATACTTAAGAGAAGTACAGCAAGTCCGCCTTGTCCTAACTCGTCCGTGCCATCTACTCTGTAATCCACATCGTCTAAGCTAGCAAAACCTATCTTGAAATTCTTCTGAGGTTGTTTTTTCAATTGGTCCAAGCATTGCTTTGCAGATGCGATAAGATCGTTTCTGTTAGAATCGTCGAGACGTTTGCCCATTGCATTATGGCAGTCTACTACCAAAACGTCAGAAAATCCAATTGCTGTGCCAAAGGATTCAAGCTCACTGCTCACTGCCCGAGGAATGTCTTCCATGCCTAGGGGGGCAAGGGACAGCATGACTATTGCAGTATTGCCAAATGCAATTCCAGTTGAAGTAGAGCTGTTTATCTTCACTTGTATAGGCGCACTGCATGTATCCCCTTTTGCCTTTGTTGTCATTTTTCCTAGGTCTTTGACATACTTCTCTAATTCTTTTTTGGAAGGAATGTTAAGCGAATGATCTGAGACGCTATGCATTACCAGAGCCCTTTTTGAGAATTTTTCGTAAAGAACATAGGGTAGGTTACTTCCACCAACCATGCTAAAGGGACCCGGGTGGACATCTGGCAGTACTATAGCCGCCTGGTTGCCTGCAAAAAGGAAATAGATAAGCTTTGTTGTCATAAGATTTTCATGAGCTTTTGCTTCAATCAGTTCTTCGATCATGTCTACTCTGTTTTCCGACCAAGCTACAAGAAAAGCACGAAGTAGTCCAAATGTGCTTTTTACCCCAGGTCTTCCGGCCCTATCTGCAATGACAGTCCAGACAATGCCAATTGCTAGCAGAATTGACCCAAAAACAAAGCCTGCGTAACTTTGACTCACAATTGAATGGTAAGAAGATGGGGGCATGAACGCAAAGAAAAAGATAACAGGTTGTATAAAGGACACTAATATTGCCCTAGGTGTGCTGGCTCCAAATACTGAAATGAATAGGCCTATCCTAAATCCCACTGCAAGGAGCATGCCTGCAACGACATAGTCTAATGATGGAGACTTGGAAAATACAAAATCCGCAACGATTCCTAGAAGAACAGTGAGTGACCAAAATACGTTAGCGAATGCAGAAACGTGTGCAATTTTGGAAAATTTGCGCACAGGAGTGCCCCGGAGTGCAAGATAGTCAAGGAAATGAGAGCCCACAAGTAATCCTATACTAAGAGGGACATATAGCGCAAGGCTTGCGATCCCTGCATGAAGGTTGTAAACATGCGATACAACAACAATGATTAGTGCGCATCCAAGCCAGATAGCATATGATACTCTAGAAGAAGAAGGATTTATTCTAGTGACAGACCAGCGCCTGTGAATGTTTGATACGACATCGGTCCGCGGTGCAAGCATCCTATTCAACCGACAGGGAATAGAATTCTTATCAGAATTGATGCTCCAGCAACAGCACCAGTTATCCCCATTACTATTTCCGGCCTGATCTTGACGCCTCTCGTCTCGTCTTCAAAAAATCTCAAAAGGCCGGCACTTGATGCAGGAAGTGGAGCATTTTTTTTCTTACTGCTGCTCATTTATAGGAACTTATGCATATGCGCTTAAATACATTCCGCCGATCACCCTAAAAGATTCTTAGTCTTTTCCAAAATCCCAAGATACCTATCCAGAAGCTCGGCCTTTTGTCTCTGCATCGAAATATCATTCTCAACTCTTATCTCTGATGCCAACAACACGATTTTTTCTTCAATAAGAGATATAGCTGATGCCAGAACTGCGGATCTTCCTGCTGGTGGTACTACCTTGTCTTGTTCTGGCTTTGGCTTAATACTTGCTGCTGTTGTATTTACCTCATTGCCACAATTGATGCAAGTAATCTTGTCTCCAAAACGCACTTGGACTCCGTTGCATTTAGGACATGGGTCGCTAGTAAGTGTTCCTCCGTTTGCTAAAAGAGATGCTCCAGTCTTGATTCTATTGGCAGTTTCTTCAGATGAAGCCATGCTTTAATATTTGATGCTGACAAATTTTTTCTTTATGCTTCAGACCTTTTTGACTTATTCTAATTGGCTCAGGGGACACGTGGCCAATTCTATCTGCGAGGTGCATCCATAACTTTGTCACTGTGGTTAGCCAATGGGCATAGCGCATTATTTAACTGGTTAAAGAAAAACTGGGCAATAAGCCAGCCTGGTTGACATTCCTTTATCAATAGAAAAATATATCAATGCCTTTATTGCGATTTTTAGGATTTCGCTTCCGTTCTGTGTATAGAAAAAACCGTCAGAAAATGCAGCCAAGAGAAATATGTAGCGAGGAATAGGTGATTATTTGTATACGCAATTGGTCATAACGTATCTGCGGTATGTTCATCTCAGGTAATCAGACAATATAGTCGTATACTCCTTACTCTGAAAGGTATTTGAAAAAGAATTTGATCAGATTTGCAATGATTTATTCTTCCTACTAATCGCTGCATCATCTTTTTCTATAACCTCAAGAGTTAGCGTAGATCTAACTTCTTTACGAGTTCGTATCTCCGACTCTGCATTATCAAGATCTCTCCTTGAGTCTGCTTCAACCTCCACGACTATATCATAGATCACGCTCTCCTCGTCACCGCCATCAACAACTGTATACACTCCGGAAACAGCGGGATGCCTTTCGATAGCATCTTTTACTACTTCCCTTAGATCCTCATCCACCTCTATCAATATGAATGACTTAGTCATAAGTTTGGGGAGCCGTCCTCTTCATTATGTAGATTGTATTTGTAAATATAGTATTTATCGATAAAAAGGAAAAACCCTGACATGCTCTGTTGCATTCTTTTATTATTGCTTTGCCCAATGTCCTTTTTTCATTTTGCATAGCTAAATAGAGCACCATCCGATAAAATATAATCTATTCAGGGAATGACAGAAGAGAAACATTATTGATTCCAATCTTCTATTTTATCGTGCCCAGTCATTCCTAATCGTGATGAAAGGATGAAAACAGGTGCTTGCAGATTTGGAATGACCGATTAAATTAGATGCAATGAATAGATTTAAAAAATTCTTATATTTTTTAATTCATAAAAGATTTATTAATATGACTTGTGAAAAATGCCTACCCGATGGCGGTTATCTGTAAAAAGTGTGGTCTGCCTGACGATTTGTGTGCTTGCGGAGAATTGGATAAGGAAGAGGCACGAATCGTCATCCGCCTTGAAACGAGGCGTTTTTCAAAAACAAGCACTATCATAGAAGGCATCAACCCAAAGCAAAGTGACATGCCCAAAATAGTCAAGGAGCTTAAAAGCACTTTCGCCTGTGGCGGAACGGTAAAAGATGGTTTTATTATGTTGCAAGGCGACCACAGAGACGATGTTAAGGGATATCTAGTCAGGATGGGGTTTAACGATCGAGCCATCGAAGTCCAATAATGGTTTTTGCAGAGCTGTCGCTTAATTATTTCCATACGAAGGCATTTAAACCGGCCGGAGTAGAGTTTGTTTGGTGCCCAGGAATAACTTTAGAGGACAGCGAAGGCTGGAGAGCCGTGTTGATGAAACGGTGCGTATTGCTTCTATAGCACAAAAAGGAATCACTACCGGTAGATCAAGTTACGTTGAGATGCGTGCCCTTGATAGGCTCACCAGCCACAATATAAAGACAAAGGTAAATGCGATAAAAAAATCGCTTAAACTAAATAGCAAGCTTGAAGACCTCGGCGCAAAGATTTCGCAGGCAATGTCAGAAAGTTACACTAAGGTACTTACGCCAAACGGCATACTTCGAGAAAAGGAACTTGATCGGCTACTGTCAATAGACGCAGACATTGTCATCTGTCTTGGGATGATCGAATCCGAATTAAACTCAGTAAAAATATCTGGGTTGATAGATACTATGGAAGGATTGATTGAAGAAAGAAAAAAGCTAGTTGATTCTCTTAGAGTCTGAGGTGGGTCTTGAGGCCCTTGTAGCGATTCCTGATAGTTACCTCTGTCACACCAGCTGCTTCTGCCACATCTTTTTGGGTCTTGTTTTCACCATTCATTACGCACGCAACATAAAGAGCTGCAGCAGCCAGACCCATCGGGTCCTTGCCAGCCGAGATCTTGCCTTCTTCTGCTTTTTTCAGGATTTCAAGCGCCTTGCGTTTTGTCCTCTCTGAGAGGCCAGCTTTGCTTGCAATCCTTGCGACACACTTTACCGGATCAACTACAGGCATCTTAAGATCTAACTCTCTTATGAGTAATCGATAGCACCTTGCTACATCCTTTTTCTTGATATTGCTTGCATTTGCAATGTCTTTAAGGGTCCTGGGAGTTTCGGTGTCGCGGCATGCAGCGTACAGAGCAGCTGCTACCAAGGCAGATATAGAGCGCCCACGCACAAGACCCTTCTCAAGAGCCTTGCGGTAGACATATGCTGCTTTTTCGATGACTGCATCCCCGACAGCAAGTTTATCTTTGAGCCTATCGAGCTCAGAAAATGCCTGGCGAAAGTTGCGATCGACCGGTTCGTGCACCTGGCTTCGGCTATCCCACGTCCTCAGCCTTTCAATAGTGCTCTTCATTGAGGCTGAGAGAGGCTTACCTGATGCATCTTTGTCTACGGGGCCAATTATAGTTGCAAGTCCCATATCGTGCATGGCAAGGGATGTTGGAATGCCGGTTCTGCTTCTATCTTCGTGCTCTTCTTTTGAGAACGCGCGCCATTCAGGTCCCAATTCCTCAATTCTTTCACTTACAACAAAACCACAATTACCGCAAAACATCTCCCCGCTAGAATTATCCGTTACCATCGAACCTCTGCCGCATCGAGGGCAGCGATCACCAAACATGGAAATATCTTTGACCATAATCTCACCGAATCTTCGGCTGTCCTACCCCGCCTGTTTAAATATTTTATTCTATTATATAAAGTTTATGGCATCCCAATGTTGATAATAAGAAGTATAAATAACTCATCTTGGCTTCCTACGCTTGCGCCTTTCTATTTTGGCATATTTCTTACTACCCGATCTCTGAGCACTATAAGCATGAGTTCTTCGGATCTCACGTTTTCGCATTTATAGTCTCATTTTGGTGGAATACAGGTATTATATAT
>DAIUEZ010000084.1:0-7966 GCA_036844865.1 Nitrososphaera sp.
ATATGGCAGCAAACCAAGATAAGGTTGAAGAAAAAGCGATAAAGGAACTCCGAGGCAAGATTAAAGCCGGCAAAAGTTCTTCAGAAGTAGAAAAGGATCTGAATTCTCAAGACGTGGCCTATAAGATAAAAAACCACACAGGTAAGCAGCAAGCAAGTCCATAGAGACTATAAGCCGTAGTCCACAATAAGAATTCTTGGAGTCTCTCTTAAAGATAGGCACTACTGCTGATATTGCGGCGTCCGTCGCAATGCATGCCTTTGCGTTTCCGTCCAAATGCCATTTGCAATGCCGCTTGTAGTCGTCGTTTCGTATAGGTAGTGAATTGGATACTTATGAATTAAAACCGAGCAAAACCTATGACGCTGTTAGACATGCTAGAGCCTAGTCCTATTATCGGCAAGTTTGCACATGGTTATACCCTATAGAACGCACTTCTGAGTCCTGGAAAATCAAAGGAGTGCACAATTGGGAATATATTCGTTGAATAGTTAATAGTTATGCTTCATAATTCGCCGTTATTGGAATTCAGAAAACTACATGGTATATCCTCCGATACCTAAAAGTTATATCATTCTAAAATAACATTCATCAAACGCCTTAAAATTTCGAGAACTAGCAAGTCATCAATCCTTAAAAAAGGATGTGATTTGTGTCTAGTGCCTAAGGATATTTTTTCTCGGTGCCGGTTCTCTAGGGGCTTTCTTTGGCAACCACAAGAGAGATGTGATAATGCATTGCAGCCTTCACATAACATACTCTAGGGTATGGAAGCTGTCACACCATCAATTGGGCTGTCGTCTATGATACTGTTTAATCAGTAGAATAACATATACGTTATGGCCATAGATACTACGCCGATCACTACAAAGCCAATACCTGCATACAAAAATACCTTCTTTTTCTGTCGGGGTTGCATACCATGTCACCAAATAGACAGACGGCTAAATCAGTGTTACGCCTATTCTATCTAAGAGCGTCTAACAGATAAGGGATGACTCTATTATAATGTAACAATCTATGTCTCCTATCGGGAAGCTAAATCTTTTGAGAAGAGAGAATATACTCAAACACTGAAGACTACCATGCTTTCAGGAGCGGCAAATATAAACCTGAAATACAAAAAATGGCTGATGACTCATCATTGAAAGCAGACAGGCTCTTCTTCATATATGTTGCAAGAGAAAAAGAATGGCAGCAACTCGAAAGAGAGGACTGGGCATATGTTTCGGCGATGACGCGTTTTTTCAGATGGTGGACACGACGTTATTTTGACATTTCCCTGCCGGTAGAGTCAGACATTTTGCCAGTTGTACCTGGAAAGCTCTTTGACAGGATGTCAGTGGCGTATTTAATAAGGGATCATTCTGAAAGGCGACAAGAAACCTTCCATTTTTACCTTGCATTCTTTAAGCCTATATTTACTGATTGCAATACCGAAGGTTACACTGCTCCAGGTATTGGAATTACATGGTGGCAAAGGCCTGTAGCAAGCATGCCAGAAATTCAGCGTTATCGGTTTTATGCAGACAATAATTGCCCTCGAGTCTCGCACATACTTACCCATGAACTACTCAGAATGAAAGGTAAAACTAAGAAGGACTTTTTTGGCAAGGTCCATGAGCTTTGGGATAAACATGTTTACAATGACAAGCCGTTCCTATACTTTGACAGCCAGTTTAAGAGGGTAAGCAGTGAAGACTCGTACAGGTTTGTGACACTAAATCCAGATGAACTATAGAAAAAGGAGATATAGAGATGAAAAAAGAAATATCAAGTGCTTTGAGCATATGCAACCCTATACATGATGCCACTACAAACTCTAGCAAGGTCAGGAGCGATACTGTCTTCTGCAGGTGTGGCTCTCATGGCCATCTTTTTACTCTCCTTGCTCTTATTTCCAGTGATAAAAAATTGCGATGAAAGTGAAAAATGCACTTATCGCTCAGCGGCTCCAGGAGGACTCCAATCAGTAATACAGCCTAGCTTTCTCGCAATTTCTCTCATTACTATTTCTGCAGGAGTGCTAATTCTGAGATTTAGCCGGTGGTTGGAGAGTAAAAAACCAGCAAGTGACACCAAGGATTAATACAGCTAAAAATCTTGTGATCGCGTAGCATAGAAATCACTATATGTAAAAATTACAACGTTTCTACTAGAACAGGAAATGTTTTAGGAAAAACCAACCTTCGACTGAGGATCCCCCAGTGTTCTAGATATCATTTCTGGGCTTCAACTTTTATTGTTTTTTGCAAAACAAAAAGCTCTGTGCTGTTCCTGAGGCAGGCCTATAAATATAAGATATCACTAATTTTGTCGTTGACCAAAGTGACTTTTAGCAAAGCAGAAAGAGACTTCTTAAATAAGAACGAAGCCTGCAGGATAGCTACATGTCACCACGGAATTCCCCACGTCGTACCTGTGTCATACATTTTTGAGCGCGGGGCGTTCTTTATCGCAACCGATTATGAAACCAGGAAATACGAAAACCTCAAGCATAACAAGTCAGCGGCTTTAGTAGTAGATATTTACAGCTCTATTGGCAATAGGGCAGTATGCGTGCAAGGCACAGCTGAAATCATAGAGAGGGGCGAAGAGTTTGCAAGGCTCTATAGAATATTTCACGATCGCTTTGAGTGGGTCAGACGTGATGCTTGGAATGAGGGCGAAGCGCCCTTTATCAAGATCACGCCGACGAATAAAGTAAGCTGGGGCCTAGATTAATGCTAATAGTGAGAAGACTAGAAGAGGTGGCAGGTAAGTTATGCGAAGCCCTGCTGCCAATCAAGCACGAATATTATCTTGGTTCAGGAAAAGCAGTAGCAGTATGCACATTGTCAAGCATTGACCTACTAGAAACGATCTCCAAATCGTCACTCATGAATAAGGTGCTAATAGCAGGCAGGCTTCTCTCTGAGAACAAAGGCATAGATGCAATAATAGCATTCGCTATGAAGCACTCAGAACTTAAGCGCATCTTGGTCTGCGGTGATGAGGTTAAGGGCCACAGACCCGGACAGGCACTATTGGCGCTTTCTAGCAACGGCGTGGACTCAGCAGGCAGAATAATTGGAGCGGTTGGCCCTAATCCTATGCTTACATCATCCATGCTAGATATAGAGATATTTAGACATCAAGTCAAAATCATAGACTTGATAGGAATAGTTGATATTGGCAAGATTGCTCAGGTGCTAGTATCCTGATATCTGTCTATCGCGGTTGACCTTATTCTTCTTCTTGTATTCATTGAGCACATCTGAGGGGCTCATCCCAAGCTCTATCGATGTTTGGACAACGAAATGCCAAATGTCAATAAGTTCTTCTTTTGCTGCTTCCCTATCAAAGGCTGTAGGCTTTTTCCACCATTTCCAGCTTGTCAACCTTTGAAGTTCAATAGCCTCATGGACTATTGCTGTAGAAAGAGCAGATACTCTTCCCTCTATAGAAGCAGGGTACCGAGAAAGATCCATCATTGATGCAAGCTCTTTTTGAATTGAGAAAATAGTCTCAAGTGAGTCCATTGAATTTGTACCCATCTTAGTTCCGTAAAAAGGCTTGGTCGCATGCATATTTGTAAGACAAACGGGTTACTGCATAATTGCAGGTAACAAATCTTAATTTAATCTTGTATATGCGGGAGCACCTGTCTTCAATGACCGAAAAGAATCAAATGTCGTGCTTGAGACCGTCAGTTAGGATATAATGACAACTGAATAAGCCAAATTCAAGACTTAGCAATTTTGCTGATTTTAGGGCTATTTTGCAGGTATGTATAGCAGTGCGGGCTCTTGCTACGTGTTGACGTATTGTCTAACCTCACCTCAAACGAACCCAATATGACAACTCTAATAATGCATAGACCCCTAATGTGTATTCTGTTATCGTTTCCGGGCTCATCAGCTGCTTCTTGAGCGATCAGGAATCTTGTCGTGTCATCCGAGAGCACTACCATGACCCTAAATCTGCATTTTGAAATGCTTTGGAGGTGCCTTCTTATCAGCGCGTATTTTAGAAATATTCTTTGTTGTTGGCCTCATATCATATGAGTAACTTGTTACTTGTTAGTCTATACCTGGACTTTAACTGTTTAGTGCAAAATAGCGACTTAGCTCCAGATTTTTTCTTTGAATGTCCACTTCTTATTGAGCAAGAAGTTTCCCACGGAAGCCGCAGCAACTGCCAGGATCAGCGATGGCGGGTATTCCATATCATAGTTTTCGACTAACGCATACACTAAAAGAAGTTGGATAATGGCGCCAAGAGAGCTAAAGCCAATAAACATGCCAAATTGTATTGCTGTGTGTTTTGCGTTGAATTGCATGTCTTCGAAAGTCCACAGCTTGTTAAGGAAAAAGTTAGATGTCATCGAAATGAGTATGCCAATCATTGTAGAGTATAGATACCACATGTTCGGAGCGAGTGCGTTAAAAAGTAGAGATGCAACGTAGTTGACAAGTAACCCAGATGCGCCTACCGTGTAGAACCTTCCTGCCTTGGAAAGAAAGCGTACAGATGTGCGCCTTTCCCTTTGTCTCATCAGCTTGCCGTAGCGATACAGGCGCATGACAGCTCTAAGATAGTCGTACATTACTCTGACGTCAAGCTTGCTCTTTCCTATGCTTCTGTTCGTGAATGTGTAAGGCACCTCTTTGACTCTGGCGCCCTTTGTCTTGACCAAAATTTCAAGTAGCATTTTGTAGCCTATTGCGTCGAATTTGACGCCGTCGATGATGTCCCGCTTAAATGCAAAGAACCCCGACACTGGATCTTTTACTTCGATGCCAAGTCCGTATTGCGCTATCTTACTTGCGCCCTTGCTCATCAGTCTGCGCTTAAATGGCCAGCCAATTATTGATCCCCCCTTTATGTATCGTGACGCAACTACTATATCACAATTTGAGTCTTGCAATGTTTCAATTATAGATGGAATTACTTGAGGAGGATGAGAAAAGTCACCGTCCATAACTACTAACAAATCGCCTGTAGCAGATTGCACCCCTGCAACTATGGCGGAACTTAGACCAAACTTGCCCTCTCGTCGAATAATCTCGACATGAATTTTTCTGTTATTAGTAATGTTCCTTGCGTGTAGGCTAGCTATATCTGCAGTGCCATCAGGGGAGTTATCGTCGACTACTATTATTTCTGCTGCGGCATAAGGAGAAATAGTTTCGGCTATTGAGTCAAGCATTCTGACTATATTTTGTGACTCATTATACGTCGGAAGAACTATTGACAGCTTAGCCTTAGTGGGCTTGACCATCTCCTCTTGCCTTGGCACATCCACGAGCCTCTGTTTGTGGGCACTGATATAAAATATTTGGTTAACCCTACTATCATAGCAAACCAAAGATCCGAAACAATGCTCAAGACAAAAGACCTGCAAAAAAGGTCAATTATTCCAAATAGATCTACATGTGCTAGTTACAGCTTGGAAGCAGGCAAATAACTTCTGTGTCCTTGCATGCATTCAAGTGGTCGGTGTTAACGCCATTATGACTATTTATCCTCCATCACGGATCCCAATTCTATTGCACTTAGATCTATGCATCGTCGTCGTCCTATTTTTGATCTGAAACTCCGAGTACATTGATTGCAAAAGGCACTGGTGCTTTGCCTGCTGGTTGCACAAGTACCGCTTGAAATGAGGATTTTGCACTGTCAATTATCTCAACCTTCATCCTCATATGAGAATAGATTGATACGCTGCTGCCCAGGTATTCGCGCTGCTGCCAGGGAATGACTGCCTGCGCAATGTTCCTGCCGGCCTGGTCGATCAGAGTTATTGGGGGGGCTGTTCTGACCATATTAGTCATCACAATAGCACAGCCCGAACATGTAGCTAGGAGGGCAAGCTCATGCAAATGCTTCATCAATGCGCGGTGGCGTTCAGGTCCGGCATACTCGGTAGAAAAGAGAGATGTGAGGCTATCTACAATAACAAGCTTAGGTTGTACCTCTAAGATTTTCTTTGTTGCATTCATCTGATCGATTGTTGTAAACGCTCGTACGTAAGTGATTTTCTCAAGTGCTAGTTGAGAACCAGCGATTTCCATTATCCGCTCGGGCCGGAATGTTCCCACCGTATCAATAAACAAAGTTTTGGCAGGATATTTCGAACAGTTTGCACAAAGAGTAAAGCACAGCTGAGACTTGCCAGAACCACTTTCACCGTATATATCGGTAATCATCCCTGTATGTATCCCTCCACCGAGTAGAGCATCTACCGCCTTAGAACCTGTCGAGATATTGGCTATCATCTGTGTATGCAGCTGCTAGTTTTGTTGTATTATTACGCATTTATGAATTTGTATACAAGGGAACCTTTTTATTCGAGCCATGATTTTTTGAACCGTAAAGTGATTAGCTAGATTGTCTTCGTCGCCATCATCGCAACAGCAACCAAAACGCCCTCTGTCTACGCTGCAGCGAGCAATTAACCGCAAAGTTGCGGTTAGATTAAAAAGCGAGATAGAGTATAAGGGAAGAATGAATAATGTTGATTCTTATATGAACCTCATACTTACTGATGCCGAGGAATTCAACGGCTCAGTTGCGCTTGCGAACTATGGCAAAGTTGTGATAAGGGGCAACAATGTCCTTTTCATCAAACTGGAAAAAGAATTCTAGTATGGCAAAAAGATGGCTCTTCTCCTCTGAAAGTGTGACTGAAGGTCACCCCGATAAGGTGTGTGACCAGATATCAGACGCAGTTCTTGACGAATTTTTGCGGCAAGATTCTGATTCACGGGTTGCCGTAGAGGCAATGATAACGTCCGGAATCGTGTTTGTCGCAGGTGAAGTGACCTCAAAAGGCAGACCGGATATTCAGAAAATTGTCCGTGACACTATCCGAACAATAGGGTATGACAAGGCAGAATACGGTTTTGATTATAATTCATGTTCAGTTCTTACATCACTTCATGAGCAGAGCCCTGACATTTCGATGGGGGTCAGTGCAAGGACAGACAAGGAACAAGGGGCCGGGGACCAAGGGCTCATGTTTGGATTTGCAACGAACGAAACCCCGGAACTGATGCCTCTTCCGATCACCGTTGCACATCAACTGTCAATGGCCCTTGCACAGGTAAGAAAGAAAAAAGAGCTCAGTTGGGTACGCCCAGACGGAAAGTCCCAAGTATCTGTTGTCTATGAAGATGGAGCGCCAAAACGCATCGACTCAATAGTGATTTCTACACAGCATTCCCCGGATATCAGCATGAGCCAGCTTCGTGAAGAGGTTATTAACAAGGTTATAAAACCAGTCTGCGGGAGTTGGATTGACAGCGAGACAAAGTTTCTTGTCAATCCAACGGGTAGGTTTGTGATAGGTGGCCCTCCAGGCGACACAGGTCTTACGGGAAGAAAAATAATTGCAGATACATATGGTGGAATGGGGAGGCATGGAGGAGGCGCATTCTCTGGTAAGGATCCTTCAAAGGTAGACCGGTCAGCCTGTTATATGTTAAGATATGTTGCAAAGAACATAGTCGCAGCTGGGCTAGCAGAAAAGTGCGAAGTGCAAGTTGCATACGCAATAGGAGTGGCAGAACCGATCTCTGTAATGGTAGAAACTTTTGGAACTGGTAAGATGCCTGAGGAACAGATAGAAGGGCTGGTAAGAAAGAACTTTGACATGAGACCCGCAGGGATTATAAGGACATTGGACCTCAAACGTCCCATATATCAACAAACTGCAGCCTATGGCCATTTTGGAAGAAACAATCCGAGCTTTACCTGGGAAAAGTCAGACAGACATTTTTTCTGAGCTTTGCTAAATCAACTGTAGCCTGAAAGAATGGCATTTGTACCTGGGTTGATATCCGATCGTCTACTTCTAGGCAAAATAGCTCTATATATATACAAGACTAACAGTGGTTTTTGTTTTTATTTATGAAATAATATAAAGCGATAATCAGAGTATAGCAAAATGAATGTTGCTTAAGTGTATGACAGAATAGGCTTT
>DAIUEZ010000085.1:0-779 GCA_036844865.1 Nitrososphaera sp.
GGTATGCAGACTAACCTTGCTGCTGGCGGTGCAATGTTGCTTACAGCAATGACAATGTTTGTGTTAGGTCACAAGATAGAAGGAAACCTCAGATCAATGGCGCCTGTCTTACTATTTAGATTCTTACTAGCGCAGATATTGTTGTTATCGAGAAGCAGAAGAGGAAGAAAGGTTGCTCGCTATCCTTTCGCAAAGCGAGTCCATCTCCTGCGGACTTAGTTTAGGCTTAATTTTGAACATAGAGTGGATAGCACCTGCACCATCGCCTCTCTTTCTTGGAACAATATGCACATGTACGTGAGGTACCTCCTGGCCGGCCTCACTTCCATTGTGGATTGCAATTGTAGATGCGCTAACTTGAGAACCTGTCTCCACTGCCCCGGTAAGCTTCCAGACAATTTCAAACATAGCCATTGCGTCCTGTTCGCTCATTTGCTGCACCTTGGCATAATGTGATTTGGGTATGACAAGGCTATGACCAGCAGCTAGCGGAAAGGCGTCTAGCAGTGCCATCACCTTTTCATTTTGCATTATAACTCTTGCAGGGATCTCGCCGGCAATGATCTTACAGAAAACACAGTTTGGATCTTGCATATCTTTTTCTCTGCGTTAACATGATTTAATGCCTATTATCTAAGTTTGTCTGACCAAATATTTTTGTATCTTAAGTGCCAAAAATGTGGCTTCTGAAGCCGAAGTCATAAGCATTCAAACCCGTACTATTTTTCTAAAAGAATAAGCCTAATAGATAACTGATAAATCTTTTTTCTCTTACACTA
>DAIUEZ010000085.1:789-7952 GCA_036844865.1 Nitrososphaera sp.
TTCTATTATATATTTTCAATAATGGAAACTACGTTTTTAGCCTAAGCGACACGCATATAGCGATTTGAGCCGTTTGATATCTCGAAGATGGTCGAAGCAGCAGCTGTCACCTACAAGGGAAGAATATTAAATCCTCTTTCCTATGCTGAACTAGAAGATATACCTGATGGTGCCCTCACTGTCAAAGAAGGAAAGATCATAAAGTATGGAAGATTCAAGGAACGTACAGAACCAAACGTAGTTGACTTTGGAGACAAGGTTATTACACCAGGTCTAATTGATACCCATGTCCATTTGCCTCAATATGATGTCGTTGCAATGGACGGCTACGAGCTACTTGAATGGCTTGACAAATATATCTTTCCAGCAGAAAAACGATTTGAATCTACAGATGTTGCTAGAGAAGCGTCAGCAAGATTCTTTACCGATTTAAAAGCTAACGGCACAACAACTGCTTGTGTTTACGGTACGGTTCATAAGGATTCTACTGATGCGGCCTTCGAAGAGGCTCAAAGGTCTGGCTTAAGAATCTTTATGGGAAAAGTAATGATGGACCAGAATTCGCCTGAATTTCTGCAAGAAAAAACAGCAGATTCACTAGAAGCAAGCGAAGAATTATGTAAGAAATGGCATAGAAAAGAGCGGGGTAAATTAAATTACGTATTTACTCCGCGCTTTGCCCCATCGTGCAGTCTTGACTTAATGAAGCAAGTCTCAAAGCTAGCTATGAAACACGACGCATATATTCAAACTCACCTCTCTGAATATCGCGAGGAGCTCAAATCAGTGAAAGCCCTTTTTCCAGATTATCGAAACTATACTCATGTCTATGAAAGTGCAAACTTACTAACACGAAAAACGATAATGGCGCATTGTATTTACTTAGATGATGATGAAATATCTATGCTTAGAAAATACTCAACTAAAGTAGCGCATTGTCCTAGTTCCAATTTCTTTCTTAAGAGCGGAATATTTAATGTAGCTAGAATTACAGGTTCAGGATTAGACGTAGGGTTAGGATCCGATGTAGGAGGAGGACCTAATCTCTCTATGTTAAGAGAGATGTGCAACGCTTGTTACATGTCGAAAGTAAATTACATATTGTCTGAAGGTAAGTCGAACTCTATTGATTCTACCTTTGCATTTTATCTTGCCACAATGGGTGGTGCAAAAGTTTTAGGTTTAGAGCATCTGGTAGGTAATTTTTCAATTGGCAAGGAGGCAGATTTTATTGTAGTAGACGCTGATAAAATAGATCCCTTAAAGAACAACAGAGGAAGAAAAGGAAAAGAAATACTTTCTCAGCTGGTTCATAGGGGAGACGATAGAGTTGTATCTGCCACTTATGTTCAAGGAGTAAGGGTTGATGGAAAGGATTAACAGCATCAGAATTGTAAAATTTGATAACAAAATATATTTCTCGTGGCAACAGAGAGACAGATGAACTAAACGCAGGAAAATATATGCCATTATGATGAATTATGCGACAGATAAGAAACTGCTACTAAATAATATTGTATTGTTCAACTCTAACAGAGAGATGACCAGAGTATCTAATTCAACAGGTATCTTTTTATCTAGCCTGAAATGGAACAAGTAAGCACTATTAATATATTATGTCATACATTCCTGCAGTCAGACAGCATAAAAAAATGACAGGCGTTGCGACCCTGCCATTTGATTGTTGTTAGAGCCGAGATTATATGTTATATGTATATCTCCATAGCTCAATATCCACAAATGAAAAGTCGAGCTAAGAAATTTTTCTAGGAAACAGCTGATCCCTCTGAAGAAGCAGGGGAAGAAGGAGGGGGAGGAGGAGCACCAGGTGGAGAAGGCGGGGCAGCAGCGGTAGTAGTATCATGTTGTGGAGGAATTCCCACCAGCCTTGCAAGCTTCACCTTTGACGCAACAAATTGACTAACATCTATAGCAAAAGTTACTAACGAAGAACCCCTCTTTTCCACAAGTCCAATTCTCTGTGGAGCAAAATTATGCTTACTTAATTCCTCTGTGATAAGGTTAGCCACATCCTTTGTTGCTATTATGATATGGCATCCATTAAGTGATGCTGTTGCGTTTTCTATAAGGAATTTGTCCGTTGCAAATTTGGCGATCTCTTCATTTCTTACTGGAAGCTCATTTATCATCAGCTGAGCATTTGCTAGCTCTGCAAGTGTGCCAAGTGCAAATATCCCCTGCGACCCGACTGGATAAACTGCAGTGATATGCACTTGTTTGTCATATGCAGTCCCAAAGTCTGGGCAGTATTTTGCAATTATTTTTCCAAGAGCAAAGTGTGGCTCACTTAGGTTCTTCAGTGCTTCATCCTTTGCCTGAGTAATGTGGGCAAATGAAATACCACCACCGCCCCCAGCAGCATTCTGTTGTTGTTCTTCGTACTTGGCAATATTTTCAGAATCCATGCAAGCTAGAGTGTAGAGGCCAAGCTCAGAGAGGCCTCCAAACTTATTTGTGATTATAATTTCCATTCCTTCCTCGACATGGTCATATTTGGTAGGCAGTTCTTTTGTAGTAGTTGCCACAGCGCTTGTGCCGTAGAAGAGTTTACCTAATTTGAGCGAACTGTAATCTTCTAGTGCAAGGTTGTAGCGCGAAGTGAAGGCATCAAGGTTAGATCTTATCTTGTCAAGCATTTCTTCTGATGGGGCATCATAAATTGGAAATAGCTTAGATGACGGGGAAGATTTCATATCGCAACCAAGCAAGTTCAAAAGTTCAATAGCAGATGTCATCGCTATATTGCTATGTAAGTCAGCATCTGGTGCTTTTGATACGTCAGTTACCTGTGTTACTGAAGTTACTGCCGGCATGTATCCAATTTTGTCGCCTCTGTGGAGTTGAATGTAATCAAGCATTCCAAACTCTGCATCCTTGTGCTCTGTCAAGACTGCAGAGGCACTTGTCACTGACACCTTTGAGTTAAACATTTTAAAAAAATTCTCCAATGCTTGAGACAACAACGGCACATGTTCTCCAGAACCCGTATGGATGCGAAATACTGCAAGGGCTCGTTTCAATTCGACTTCTTTGTCCATAACAGGATTGGCAAAGCTGTATACACGCCTTGTCAACTCCGGAATTTTACCGTCAATATGGTAGAATGAGTCAAACCATGAAGGAGATACTTTAATGCGAGAATGTTTTACTTCTGCCAGCGCCGCTTTGAGGACATGGATGTCCACTTCATTTGAGCAGCTTGGGATCCAGCGCAGAGGATCGAAGCCAAGTTTTCGGTATATATTGACATTTTCCCAAAAATTCTCCGACAATCTCGCATTATCTCCCCTAGCAATCACTATAGTTAATGGACTATTCTATAGAATATACAGAAAAGCTTGTTAATAAATCAGTACTTTCTCAGGGGTTATTGATGGTGAAAACTAATATATTTTAACTAAATTATGTCCAAACCGAAGAAGAAACAACTATTATAAGGAGTCTAGCTCTCAATTTCTCTGCATAATATATATGAGCTCACAGAATCCAACAACAACCACCACGACAACAACATCATCTATGCAAATTGAAAAGGTCGCAGACGAATTTGACGGTAAGACGGCCCAAGAAGTCTTGAAGTGGGCCCTTGATACTTTTGGAACTAAAATTGCTCTCGCATCAAGTTTTGGTGCAGAAGACGTAGTCATCATAGATATGATGGCTAACCTTGACAAAAATAAGACAAGGGTTTTTACCCTTGATACTGGACGCCTCAATCAAGAGACCTATGATGTAATGGATGCAATTAGAGCAAGGTATGGAATTCCAATTGAAGTATACTTTCCGGATCAAAAAGAAGTAGAAGAGATGGTCAGGTCAAGGGGCATGAACCTAATGTATGAAAGTATAGAGAATCGTAAACTGTGTTGCGAAATAAGAAAGGTGCACCCACTCAACCGGGCACTCTCCACCCTTGATGGTTGGATTACTGGGCTTCGCCGTGACCAAGTTGTAACAAGGGCAACAACCAAAAAGATCGAGATCGATAGCGGCCATGGAGGAATTGTAAAAGTCAATCCACTTGCAGATTGGACCTCTGATATGGTATGGGACTACATCCGAAAAAATAATGTCCCATACAATAAGCTTCATGATGCGGGCTTTCCAAGCATTGGCTGCGAACCGTGCACAAGGGCAATCCAGCCCGGTGAAGACCCACGAGCAGGCAGATGGTGGTGGGAAAGCGCTGCACAAAAAGAGTGTGGCCTCCACTTTGACCCATCGAAAAAAAGAGTCCACCAGCAGTAGCATTAGTAGCAATAGTGTAGTAATAAAGAAGTATAGATAGAGTAGTGATGTGATTCGCTGTGGTCGCTTCTATTCCATCACCTCATGGAAATAAGCTTATAGACAGATTTGTCGTCTCTGACAAAAAAAATATGCAGGACATGTATACGCTGCAAGTAAGCAATGAGCTCCGAAATGACATCGAAAACATTGCAGATGGAATCTTTAGCCCCCTTGAAGGATTTGTAGGCGACGATGACTTTCAAAGCATTGTCAAAAGAGGCCGGCTGAGCAACGGACTTGCCTGGACAGTTCCAATAATTCTTGACGCTGATGAACAACAAGCACACAACATAAAGGATGCAGGAGAAATCGCCCTTGCAACAGATAATGGTAACGAAAAAAAATTTGCCATATTGCATGTTGAGGAAGTTTATCCATTTGACAAGATTGCATGTGCAAAATCGATCTATCAGACTGATGATATCAAACATCCCGGCGTCGAAAAAATGGTCAATATGAAAGATAGGCTGGTCGGCGGCAAGGTCGATGTCATCAAAAGAATAGAGCAATCACCGTTGCGAAAGTACAGAATGACACCAGCACAGACAAGGGCAGAAATATCACGAAAGGGATGGAAGTCACTAGTTGGTTTCCAGACAAGAAATGTGCCGCATGTCGCGCACGAAATGCTACAAAAGGCAGCCCTTAACCTCTACGATGGTCTACTTGTAAACCCTCTCATTGGTAAGAAAAAACAAGGCGACTTTAAAGATGAATTGATTCTTTCTACTTATCTTGCGCTAATAGACAGCTATTACCCAAAGGAGATGATCATGTTTGTTACGCTCCACACAGATATGCGCTATGCTGGACCCAAAGAGGCAATTCATCATGCAATAATGAGGAAGAATTTTGGCTGCTCCCACTTTATTGTCGGAAGGGACCATGCAGGAGTTGGCAAATATTATCATCCATTTGCAGCACATGAGATATTCAAGGATTATACCGATCTAGAAATAGAGCCCTTATTCTTTCCTGCATTTTATTATTGCAAAAAGTGCCTCATGTACTCTAATGAAAGAAATTGTCCTCATGGACCGGAGTTTCGAGAAGAGCTCAGTGGAACCAATATGAGAAAGATGGTAAGTTCAGGGGAGATGCCGGCAAGCCACCTAATGAGGCCAGAGGTTGCAAAGATAATCGTTTCCTTCAACGAACCATTTATTGTGTAGGCGTAAAAAAGGGAGAAAAAGGATAGGAGTGTATATGGGAGTGTGTATATGTCTCCCTCCCTCACTCTTATGCAGCGACCTATCCAAGAGACATAGAGGGAAAGTAAACTTTTTTTAGATAATTGGAGATGGATAAAGAGAAATAACCACCAGCCTAGTGCTATTTCTCTGCCTTTTCCATTTCTTGCTTGAATAACCTGTATGTGTCTGAAGCTTCTCTAAATGTTTCTTCGATATTGTGCACTGTACCTGATTTTTTCGAGTCTGCTACCGTGAGCCTCAATTCTGAAGCTAGAGCCTTAATTGCTTCCATCATTTCTTTGAATGAAGTGCTTAATTCTTTCAAATCTTGACCACTAATACCTCCCCCGCCTCCTCCTGCTGCCGCAGAAGATTGTTGTTGCTGTTGCTCTCCTTCAGCACCAGCGCCAAAAGAACCCACCTTACTTTTGACAGTATTGATTAGACCTTTAGCATCATCAATGATACCAGTTTCCTTTAGGCCTGCGGCGGTCTTATCCATTCTAGCAGACACAGTGTTCATATTTTCAGAAATGAGGCGTATGTTTTCTATGTTCTGTTGCCATTCTGGAGTCTTCATTGTCTCTGTGATTTCTTTGGCTATTTTTGCTACCTCCCTTATCACTTCAAATGACTCTTGAACGCCAGGTGTCCCTAGCTCGCGCATTATGGCTACTGCGTCAGAAGCAGTCTCTTTGATATCATGCAGTTTACTTTCTTTCTCGGGCATATCCGTAAATACTACTTCAATATTGCATGTAAAAAGTTAAGTGTAATACGATAAAATTATATGACTACAAGATTATAATTGTTCTTATAGAATTAATTTAGGTTACAAATATTCAGATGTTTTCTCTGTCCAGATTTAGCTATTGAATATTTGGAGTGGCTTTTTTGTTGTTATAGCTTCAACGTATACATGTCAATTTACAGCCTAATTTTTTCGTAATGTCTCTAGCTTTTTGTTGTTGAGTAGTTGATTCACCGAAGGGCTGCTTACCTCTCAGGATATGTAATCAAAACTCTAGGATCGATTATCTATCACGCTGCATATGATTATATCTTATCATGATGATACATTTTCTCTCTGTAAAAAGATAGAACGAAAAAAGGGAGGGGGAATAGTCTATCGTCCATCAAACACCAATTACTGGCGAGACAACTATGGCATTGCCAGCAGGCTGGCCGTTATTGATGGTGTCTGCGGATGTTTGGCCACCGCCTCTGTAGTCATTTCCACGGTGATTGCCAAAAAAACCCATGTGATGTCCTGGACCACCACCTATACCACCGCCTCGGCATCCTAGACCACCGAAAAATAACGGCATATCCCCGGATGTGTACAGTACTGAACCATTTCCAGCATCCACTATTACTAGACGGCTTGTTTGGGCATCAAAGTTTGCCAGCTTGAAGATGTAAACCAAATATCCATGGACGACTCCTAGGTTCCCTGAAATTGCAGTCCCGTTTCCAACTTCAGCCTGTGCGGTCTGTAATGCAGTAGCAAAAGGCACTCGCACATTATCTTGTATGAATTGATTCGATTGCTGCTCTACGTTTACAGAGCCATTTAGTTGGGGAATTTCCGTCCTCATTGGATTTGTTTGAGTTGCGTTTGTAGTTGCTTCCTGGGCTGATATTTCTCGCAGCGCGACA
>DAIUEZ010000086.1:0-7793 GCA_036844865.1 Nitrososphaera sp.
CAATGGCTGTTATCTTGTGTTAGACATCAAAATATGCACGTATTAATGCTTTCGTTGAAAAGACACAGAAAGAAGCAAAGAAAGGAAGAAAGAAAGAAAGACAGAAGGAGACTGAGATAGGGAGACAGCTTAGGCGGACTTGAGTGAATTTTCGATGAACTTTAGGTATGTCTCCTTTGGTGCTGCACCTATAGTTCTCGCTATTTCCTTGCCGCCTTTGAACAGCAAAAGCGAAGGAATCGATTGTACATTGTACCTCATTGCAATTTCCTGATTCTCATCAACATTTAGCTTGGTCACCTTAACCTTACCTGCCATAATTTTGGCAACCTGCTCCACTGCAGGCCCTACCATCCTGCATGGACCGCACCATTCTGCCCAAAAGTCTACTAGCACAGGTACATCTGACTTGAGTACTTCAGTATCCCATCGTTGAGTAGTCGCATGGGCGACTACATTATTATTGTTGTCTATTCTGCTTTCCATGCTTTCAAGTAGGAATTAAAGGTATTTTAATCCTATTGGCTTTTTTACCCAAACCGGCCTCCCGTGCCAAATGTGACAAATTCTGCTATTAGCTTGATGACAAAAGCAACACCGCCCACCGCCATGAGGCCAAGTATCACAAGACGTAGGTGTTGCAAATAATCGTCCTTACTGGTCTTTTTTGCAAGCCTGCGCGTCTGAACCATTTCTGTAACCCTTCGCTGTATAAGCGACAATTTATATTCTAAACTGTGGATGCGTTATATAAAATATCTGTCAGTACCTTGAAAGCGAGGGATGTACAGTATATAGCGGCTCCTTGTCAGTCCTCTGCATCTCAACGAATGTCTCAGTGTTTTGTATGCCTTCTATTTTGCCTATGCGTGCTATGACTACGTTATGTAGTTCCTCTAGCGTGTGGGCACTTATGTTCACTATCATGTCGAACCTGCCGGTAACTTCAGAGAGCGATCTAATTTCTGGAATTTTCATAAGTTCTGCATGAATGGGATCTTTCAACTTAGGATCCCGGTTTATCCCAACTGTTGCCTTAACATTAATTCCCAGCATGCTTTCATTAACAATTACAGTGAAATTTTTAATCAAACTGCGTTTTGCTAGGCGCTTTATCCTACTGTAAAGAACAGAAGCATTAACGTTAAGCTTCTTGCTTAACCTTGGAACCGAAATGCTTGCATCCTTGGTCAGTTCGGATAATATCCTCATATCAAGCTCGTCAAATCTCTGCATATGATTGTCTATCGTTATTGGACAGCGTTAATAAATGTAATTCTAACGGATTATGCTGCCAAACCTCAATTCCTTGGTTCTCAATGTATCAGATCATGAAAAACTTATGATACTCTAGGCCATTCTCGCACGAACATCGGGGTCTAGATAACATTATATAATTTGGAAGCTGGGGTTCTAATGGATGTTTAGAGGCAGGGGAGGGATTAAGCCTGGCCAATATGTTTTTGTAGTGCAAAAAGATGGCAAATACAGCAAAATAATCATTGGTCGTGTCAGGTCTGTGAATGGCAGCAAAGTCCATGTTGCTGGCACCTATGTGCGACCATTGGGTCTAATAGAGCGTATAGAATCTGGCAGAGCAATTGGGCGACCAAGCGAGGTACTCAGCAATCCTGATCCAAACAACTGCATCTTTATGCTGATAGACAGAGTTGAAACCGGCAGGTTTGATGAAGAGGTCGACCAATCTATGTCTAAGGTCATATGGATAAATGAAAGCAGATATCTTGTGCTTGATGGCTGGATAAAGGAGAATTTACCTGACATATTTGCTGCAGCCCTTTCGGCGGGCACAGAAGAGTCTAGGGCTCAGGCACGCCAGACGCTAATTGAAAAGATGAATTCACTTTATGAACGAGACTTAAAAGACCATGTCTATGCTGTGGCAAGAAGTGCTAAGATACTGTAAGTAACAGCGGCTCCCTAGAGAAGTGTCGATAACTGATCGGCTATCATGTGTATTAGCCGATTGTAGCAGAAAAATAAAAACACCTTCGGTCTGCTTAATCCTATTGGACCGAGGGGAGACTGTTGCCCTTTTTCTTATTAAGAATTATTATTAGTGTTATCCTCTTTGTAATAGATTATTATTATTATTATTACTATTTTCGCATGGTTTACAGGAGAGGGCTCATGCTCAGTAATTCCAGCAAAAAGTTCTTCAGTGATAGCAAGACATAAGTTTGAGCTAGGTGTGATACTTCATGCATGTCATTTTTTGGCCCTCCAACCGGTCCCAGTTATGATAAGAAAAAGTATGAGCACCTAACGCTTGCTATCCGACAGACAGTGCTTGAGCGCGCCCACAACCGGTGCCAGAAATGCAGCGTAAAATTCAGTCCCCGAGTGCCACCGCACTTTGAGCACATTAATGGCTCTCTAAAGGATAACAGGCCAGTCAACCTACGCGCTCTCTGCTCTGAATGTTTCAAGTTAGTAGAGAATAAGGAAAAGAGCAGAAGGGGGATATTTGGCAAGATGCGCAATATAGTAGGCTAGCTAGTAGAATACTCTAAATATATCGTCTGATTGAAATTAGCCAGATGGGTATCATTGTTATGCAACTCGTCTGCGATACCTGTGGGAAGGTTCTATTGGAAAAGCACGGCGTGAGCGAAGAAAAGTTTCCCATAACAAACGAGGAGGCTCAGAAGCTAGACAAAGAGCATAGAGGGCATGAGTGCCATATAGAGCCAGTCGAAAAGGAACAGTAGATTAGAGGTTGATTTTTCAGCATTGCAAAATGGCAGCATCTAGAACCCTTTTGAGTTCACTTTTTTCCATTATTGAACTGACTAGTACAGGCAAGTGAGATCGCCCACTATATATTTTTGTACATTTAATATTTGTAAAAATAAAAAAGGATTATTGTAGATTTGTAATTCTTATCGATATTTCGTCTAAAAGTCAATCATTGAATTTGTGGAGGTGACAAGCCAAATACTAAGAAACAAAATAGTTAGTGCGTGGGGGCGTTGTTTGAGTATAGCAAATCAATATTTGCGCCTTTTTGAGCAATACAATTGAAGCAAGAGAATATATGATTTATTTCATACCTTCCTTTATTATACTATAGTGTCAAGATTATGGAGACAGTGAGCAGCAAGCCTATCTCTTGGTTCGGAGACTTTATTGGTGTCGGCTACCGATACCATGACATCTATATGAACGTCATTCCACTCTTTGAGGATAAGATGCCTGCCTATCGATTGTGGAAAAAGACGATTGATTGGTGGCCAGATGACAAAATAAAGCTTAGGTTTGTAGAACAGGGTGACAGTTACTGGCTCATAATTTATGGCGGCTCTATTTACAAAGGTGACAATACTGGCTTTGTGAAGAAGATGAAAGCCTCTGACAATTACAAGCGGTTTAAGACAGGATACGAAAAAAAAGCAATTTTGCGTTTTGGCATATACAAAGAAAGTCCAAAGAAAAAGGACGATGACGGCAACAGGAAGTATGACCTTGAAATTTTAAAGAAATCAAAATCAGTTTACGATATTGCATTTTTGAATTATGAGGAGCTCTCCCCGGAAAGCATTGAGTGGCAATGCATAGAGGAAAACGAATGAAAAAAGTATTCAGCTGTGTGCAAGGGTGCTCTGACTGCTGCATCTACAGAGAATACTATCCCTCTGTTGAGTACGGCAAGATTGGAGTACTTGTACTGCCTGAGGAGAAAGCCGCAATAGAGAGCCTTGCAAAGAGTATGGGTATCAGACTTAAGATAATACCCCGCCTTGCAGTTGGTAAAAATTCTCCAGATAAAATAATTGCCTACCAGATGATGGGCAAGAATGAGGATGGTAACCTCTGCCCATTTCTTGATGTTGAAAGTAAGGAAAGGTCTACTCATGGTGGATTTAAATGCAAAATATATTCCCACAGACCTCTTGCATGCAGGGCATACCCGCTCATTGATATCGTAAATAAAACAGCTAAATTTGATCCGCATTGCCAGTTTTGTAAGAAATTCTCGACTACAGAGGCCCGTAGCGAAGGCCTACAGCAAGAAATGGAAGCGCTTGCGAAGATCAGAGCCCGTGTGACTCCAGACGATGATAATAATAATAATGATGTTTCTATCTGGCGCTATGCAACTGCCACCGGCAGATCGAATAGCTTGCTATTGGAAGGGTGGGTTCTTGAACGTTAGTAGCCGTACCTTTGGTATAGCACCTGCTCATTTTTTTTGACGAGCAGGATCCTGTTCTGCGGTATCAATGTAAAATTTTCCGACAGCTTGAGAAATTGTTGCAGTGGGACTTCTACAACATTTTCAAAGTCGCGATAGCTAACAGAGTAAAGTGCTGCGTCGTCAGCGTATAGCGCCTTGCTGAAAATTTCTTCCAACCTCCCTTTTCGCGTCATGAAATATGATATTCATGTACATATTATATATTATGTTGAGCCAATCGAGATATGCCACGAAAATCTTCCTCTTCCACCATCAGACGTAGGAGCACAACAAGAAGAGGAAAGCGCACCACTCGCGCACGAGCTAATAATAAGAGCACAACGAGGGCCAGACAGAGTATTAGCGGTACCTCCAGTAGGCGAGGAAGAAGCAGCAGTAGCTCAGCCCTATCTGCAAGGACGAGAAAGGCAATTGACACGCTGCCGTCTCACGCGCAGCATATATACACTAATGCTCATAAGAATGCCCTCAAACAATATCATAGCCCTTCAAAGAGACGAGGAGGTAAGCGTCAAAGTAAAGAACAGATTGCTCACAAGGTCGCGTGGTCTGCTGTAAAAAAGGAATACAAGAAAAAAGGTGACAAGTGGGTGCCAAAAAAAGACTAGAAGTCGTCCGGCTTGTAGTTTATTAGTCCGCCAGCCTCGACGATTTTTGCTATGAGCTCAGGAAATGGCTTCATCAAGTAGTGCTCATTTTTTGTGATATTGGTTATCTTATTTTTCGCTATGTCTATTTCTAATTCATCTCCGTCAGAGATTTTCTTGACTGTTGATTTGTCGATCTCTATTGGGAGTAGATACCCTCCATCCACAGCGTTTCTGTAGAATATTCTTGCAAAGCTTTGAGCTAGGACTGCCTTAATCCCTGCTTGAGAAAGGGCTATCGGCGCATGCTCCCGGCTGGAGCCACATCCAAAGTTGTTGCCGGCTACAAGAAAATCCCCCTGCGATACTTTCTCAGGAAAGCTTGGGTCAATTCCCTCCATTGCATGTTTTGCAAGTTCTTTGTGATCGTGTATCTTCAGATAAGGGCCAGGAATAATCACATCTGTATCGATGTTGTCGTTGTCGTATTTGTGAACCCTGCCTCTTATGCTCCTGCCGTCGCCGCCCCCATTGTTCAATTTCTTATATCCCTTGGATCTGTTATTCTCCCCGTGACTGCTGAAGCAGCAACAACTATTGGGGATGCAAGATATGTCTTTGACTCAACATGGCCCATTCTACCTGGAAAATTTCGGTTAGTGGTGCTAATGCACACCTCATCCTTACCAAGCACTCCCATATGTGCTCCACAGCAGGCGCCGCAAGTAGGGGGGCCTACAAGCGCGCCGGCTTGCATAAAGATGTTGATTAGTCCCTCTTTTAGCGCCTTCATATAGATTGATTGTGCCGCAGGGAGCACCTCTGTTCTTATCTTGACCCTTTTGTCCTTTAGGATTTGTGCTGCTGCACGAAGGTCTTCAAGCTTGGCTCCAGTACATGAGCCAATGTATGCCTTATCAAGCTCGGTTCCTTGCAATTCCCTAGCAGCAGAGATATTCTCCGGAGAAAATGGCTTGGCAACGGTAGGTTCAAGCTTTTCTACATCATATGTGAATACTTCAGAATAGTAGGCGTCTGGATCACTGTGCACAGGAGAATAATTTGCGTCTGTTCTTTCGCGCAAATATACATAAGTTGTATCATCTGGCTCAATGATCCCATTCTTCGCTCCTGCTTCTGTAGTCATATTGGTAAGCGTTAGGCGCTCTTCCATAGGCAGGTCCTTGATTACGCTCCCGGTAAACTGCATGGCTTTGTAGTTGGCACCATCTGTTCCAATATCGCCAATTATTTTTAATATTATGTCCTTTGCCATGATATGGTCTGGTTTAAAGCCCTCGATTTTGAAGAGTATTGTCTCTGGCACCTTGAACCAGATTCGGCCATTCATAAGTACATATGCGATATCTGTGTGTCCCAAGCCTGCAGCAAATGCGCCTATGGCACCAGTGGTGTTGGTATGTGAATCACCTCCAACATATACTTCGCCAGGAAGCACCATAGCTTCTTCATGTGACAGTGTATGGCAGATCCCATACTGACCAAGGCCGTACTTGAAATGTTTGTTAATGCCATACTGTTTAGTAAAATTGGAAAGATTGGTGATGTTCTCTGCAGAGATTCTGTCAGCCGAAGGAACAAAATGATCCTCTGTGACCCATACCCTGTCAGGATCCCAAATTCGATCAAGCTTTAACCCTCTCTTCTTTTCCCATTCGCTAAATACCTTAATCACACCTGGGCCGGAAACATCATGTAACATAACCCTGTCCACGTTGGCAAACATAACGTCGCCAGGTGACAACTTTTGCTTGCCTGAGGCCCGGGCAAGTATCTTCTCTGTAATTGTCATTCCTACCAAAACAATTCACGCAATGTGTGTGAGATTTTGTCCATATGGTGGATTAAAACCTTTGGAGCGTGAAAAACATAAAGCACAAAAAGTACAGTGGTCTTTTATACTGACGTACTGCTTGGTAGTCGTCGAAATCCAGCCATTATATATCAAAACTCAGAGAGGAAGATTTGACTTGTTTGAGAGCCTGCAAGTATTTGAATATAAGTACAATGACATTATAGTGATCTCAAGCAAGTTTGTGTCAATGAGTGAAGGCTCCATAATCAAACTGAGCAAAGTAAAGGTAAGGAAAAAGGCAAAAGAGCTAGCGACTAAAAATCACATGGATGCGAAGCTTGCTGAGCTTGTACTAAGAGAGTCTGAATACGTAATGAAAGGGGTGCCAGGCTTTTTGCTTGCTATTCGAGATGGCATGATAGCGCCAAATGCTGGCATCGACAAATCAAATGTTCCAAGAGGCTATGCCATACTCTATCCACGTGACCCTTTTGAGATAGCAGAGAAGTTGAAACTAAAGTTTCTTGCTGAACTTGGCAAAAGAGTGGGTATCGTCATAGCAGATAGTCGACTTATTCCAACTCGGATAGGCACAACAGGAGTTGCAATAGCGAGTGCCGGCTTTGAGCCAGTCGAGGATCAGCGCGGTAGGCGCGACTTGTTTGGCAATGTCTTAAGAGTAACATTTAAGGGAGTTGCAGACGCACTTGCCACAATGGGTGTGGCAGTTATGGGAGAGAGCGACGAATCTACGCCTGCTGCAGTAGTAAGGGGGGCAAATGTGATCTGGTCAGATAAAAAGTATTCATGGAAAGACATGGCTATTGAGCCCCTTCAAGACATCTACCTGCGCGGGAATTTAGAACTAGTATCAGAGAAATGATATTTAACAGACCTGCATAGAGTTTTAATATGCCTTAACTTTTAATGATAATTACACAACCTAAATGTCCGAATTTCTTACAAGCTATCCAAGGACAATTAATGCCATCAAGGGCTTGCAGGATTTTATTCGCAAAGAAGAAATCGAGCTTAACCATCTATGCCTTATGGTCAAGATAAAGCGAGACGAAATCATCACAGCATTAATCTCAGAGGGTTTTAAGCGTGTCAAACTAGAGAATAGAAAGCCGACTCAAATAGGGCATGGATTTTCAAAAAAGCTGATCAC
>DAIUEZ010000087.1:0-7658 GCA_036844865.1 Nitrososphaera sp.
ATGGATCAAGAACAACAATCTAAATAAAGGGAGCATCGTGCCAGTGCACATCAACCGTGACAACTCTATATCGATATTTGCTTCAGAGGACGATACGGCAGACAAGATAAAGGAATTGGTGATTCCATATCCGTCGGTGTCGATGGACATGCTAGTTAACCAAGTGTACGGTGGGTACCTGCTTGGGTATGACATGATTCGGATCAAGGCCAGTTCTCAGATTTCATTTGAAGACGCGGATAGGATTAAGAAGGCTATGCGAAAGCTGGTCGGCTTAGAAATAGTCGATGAAGATGGCTTCCATATATCTGCCCAATTTTTACTTGACGCAGATACCCTTGATGCTGAAAAGATACTCCGCCGTATGAGTGCAATAGTTGCAGGCATGTACCGAGACATGCTTGAAGCCATAAGGCTAAAACAGAATAGTAGTATCCGCAAAGTGATAAGCGGCAGAGACGACGAAGTCGACCGACAATATTTTTTGCTCGTCAGACTGATCCGAAGCGCTATGATGGATCAAAGACTAGCGGGCAAGCTCAACCTGAGCAACATTGACATCCTTGACTATAGGATCGCTGCCAACCTTCTCGAGAGTGCTGGAGACTATATCGTCGATCTTGTTAATGCAATAGATCTTTCGCGCATCAAAGCCGTCGATGAGATAGTCGAGGCGGGAGTGCTTGTAGAAAAGATGCATGAAAAGTCAGTTGTTGCATTTGTAAACAAGAATAGATCAGAATCAAATGGTGTAGTCAAGATGTACGATAGTTTTATGGAAGTTATAAATTCCATCAAGAGCAGCGTAGATTCAAACAATCCAGAGTCTACAGTTGCAGTACTGAATCTAATATACTCTATGGACAAAATAGCTCGCTGCTGGGTTGATGTAGCCGATCTGGTTAAGCCTATACATCTTATGGCCCCTCTTAAAAACGCATAATTACGAAAATTGGATATTCTGGTCATGGCTCGCAATGATGATGGCTTTGAGAATGTTTTGATATTGCAGAGAGGCACATCACTTGGGGCCTTTGGTTGCGGATGTTTAAAGCCCTTGCAGAAACTAAAGTCAAGATAAACATCCTCTCCGGCACATCAATAGGGGAATAAATGCTGCAATTATTGCAGGCAGGATAAAAACTTCATAAAACAAGGTGAGTCAAAGATAAAACAGGCATTGCGCAAAATGGGCCTCTAGACATAAAGCCCATTGTAGTCTATTTCTACTTCAAAAGACTGGTAGCCTGCTGCCCTGATACGCAATGCTATTTTAGTACTCTCTTGCTTGCTTGCTGCAAGAGCAATAACCGCACCTCCTCCGCCTGCTCCTGTAATCTTTGCTCCAAGGGCACCTGCTTTGCTGCATATATCTATTATATCACGTACCTTATCATGGGATATGCCAAGCTGCTGAAGTATGATTTGGTTTTCATTCATAAGCTCGCCTATTTTGTCACATTTACCTGACTCTATTGCAGTACATGCTTGCAAGCAAATTTCACTAGCGCATTTTAAAAAAGTCTTAAAGAGTATTCTATTTCTATCCCTGAACCTCTTGACACGTGCCACAAGGTCAGAAGTAGAGTGTTTGATTCCGGTGTTGGCAACAACAAGGCAAAGGGATTGCCCCTTTGTCTCTATGTTCTTGAAGCTTTTTGATTTGCCATAGTACTGCATCAGCCCCCCAAAGGTGCTGACATAGCAATCTGCACCAGAAGTCCTCTTATGAATTAACCTCTCAGACTCCATTGCAAGCTCGCATACTTTCTGTCTGCTGGGGTTTTCTTGGAAAAGTGAATCTACAGCAGCCACTGTTGCAACACATGATGCAGCAGAGGAGCCTAGGCCTATACCAGGAGGTATCCTTGAAGAAATGCTAACTTCTATTCCGACATTATTATTATTATTTCTCATTAATAGAACCTGCCTGATAGCACCGTATAGCGGATCCAAAACTAACTTCGCTTTGCTTCCACCTTTAAGCGCATTAAATTCTCCACTATTATTGAATTCGCCGGCGACTCCAATGTCTGATCTAATAACTATCTTGTTTTCATCATGTATAATGGCGCGGGCATCAACAGATATGCGCTTGTTTATAGCTGCAAGTATAGCAGGGCTTCCATATACTACGAAGTGCTCGCCAAACAGGATTACCTTAGCAGGCGCAGACGCCTTTCCGTGGCTCATATGAAAACTATGGAAGAATACCCTACCACTGCACTTACGTCTCCTGTAATATCTCCGCTTGTTGCATACTTTAGCAGCTCCCCTCTTGTCGCGCCAAGGTTCTTAGCGGCTACCATCATCGTCGCAATTGCCCCATACCCACACGCAGAAATGTTCAGCCTCTCAAGGATAGTGTAAAACCTGTTAACGTCAAGTGCAAGTATTGCTTTTATTAGCTCCCCATCCTTTCTATGCGCTTCGCCATTTGGCTCATAGTGGGTAAAGTCCGATGAGGCTAATAGCAAAGTAGAATCAAGAGTACCCATTTCGATAATTGTCTTTGATATCGCATTCCCAAGGTCAAAAGCTGTCTCTCTATTCTGAGAGACTAGTATAAGTGGCACAATTTTGAAATCTTGCTTGATATATTGCAAGAAAGGCAGCTGAACCTCCAAACAGTGGTCTCTACTGTGAGCGTAATCATCAAAGTCTAGAGTGGTTGATCTTGTTCCTATTTCTTCAGCCATGTCTGAGTTGACTTGTACGTCGCCAAGCGGCGTCTCCCATGTACCGTCTTTCATGGCAGCCACCCAAGAGCCTATGCCATAGTGGTTTGGACCTGCCATTATAATATTATGAAAATCTGCTGTTGATATCTTGTAAAAGCCATGTGCAGCAACAGCACCAGAGTAGACATAGCCTGCATGAGGTGACACAATGCCGTAGATCTTATGCTGCTTATTGGTAGAGGGAGCAGTAGAAGTTATAGTCACGCCTGGACCAAAGCGCTGGTTACGAAAAGATTGGTCAATGAGCGCCCTCAGCTCCCTAGCATTTTCCGGATAAAACATGCCTGCGACAGCAGGTGCTCTTCTTGTCAAGATATTCCTCTATTAGATTAAATTTGAAAGAAGTAATATAATTGATAGTTTCTAGCGAAATGCAGTCTTCTACTATAAAAGACCTAAGCTATGTTTTTAATAGTCAAATTCAGGAGTTCTCATGCCCTTAGCAATTTAAGGTGATCGTTCATAGAAAAAGTAGGACACTAATCATGCACTTTCTTTCCACTGGTTGGAAGTACACTCAACTACGAATTGCGGTCTCGTTATCTGTTTTTATCTCTCTGCGTGTTTTACTTAAGCAGCGACTTGAGGGAATTATTGAGCGAATTGGCCTGCGGTGGCATCGATAGTGTACGTGACGGTAAAAACGGCTCTGAGCTTCGTTTATGAAATACTAGTCCACTTCCGGTGAATTCAAATGTACCAGATGCAGTCGGAACATCTCCTGTGATTATGTTGTTGTCGACTATGCTTGTAAGATGAGAATAGGTTATAGTCGTGCCATTTATTACTGCAGTTGGAGGCTGTCCGTGTGCTTCATCAGGCGGTTGGTCCGGCCTGTAGATATGTATTATCTCTACTTCTACAGGCTTACTTGTTGTAAATGTGACCTGACCAGTATAGATCATTCCATCATCTCTTATCGGTAGTGCAAAAACTACTTCATGAGGAAGATTCCCTGTGTGCGCTACAGGAGCTGCGCTTGACATCGCCGTCTCTTGTATCCTATAAATTTCTTCACTTTGCTGCTGTGTAGTTTCCTGACTGTGCATTCCTATGTCAGAAGAAGAAGAAGATCCTATTGATTATGCAAGCCCAGCAGCAAATAGAATTATTATTGTTATGACAATTGTTGATACTCTAATTCTATCCACGAAACCATTTCGATTTAGATGGTGATATAGGTTCCGTTATTTGCCTCTATATCGATCTTAACATAATTAAGGTTGTTTCCCACTTGCGAAAATAACATGTGTCTATGTTAGAAGGCTGATTTCATGCTGAACGGCAGCTTGGGTCATCATCATCTTCTCCATTGTTGATGTATAATTTTGGCAACGTCAGGCTAGTTCCTCGACTAACTTTGTTTCAAAGTCGTCGATTGAAGCTTTCTCCAACATTTCGCTATCGGACTTGATGGCGCCCTGCTTTTTGAGAACTTCTCTGGCTAAAAGCCAGTATACTGTTGCAAGTGCTTTGCGTCCGCGGTTGTTTGCAGGTATTACCAAGTCAACTTTTGAAGTAATGTTGTCACTGTTGGCAACGGCAATAACCGGCACTCCTGCCCTGGTGGCTTCAAGTACAGCCTGCTGGTCTGCTTGAGGGTCTGTCACAACAACTATTTCTGGTTCCATATAGTCTGGAAGCGAGGGATTGGTAAATGTGCCAGGCATGAAGCGGCCCAAAATGCTGGTTGCGCCTGTAACCTCGCAGAACTTTTCGACAGGAGTCTTGCCGTATTCACGGGCAGAAGTGACGGCAACTTTGGAAATATTTGCTCTGCCAATGAACTTGGCAGCAACATCAACTCTTGCCAAGGTCTTGCTGATATCTAGAATGTAAAGACCTTCTGGGTTGGCCTTGACTATAAATGGTGACATAAACTTAGTCTTGACTGGTGTGCCAACGCGAATGCCTGTGGAAAGTATCATTTTTTCTAAATTATCGGTCTCGATTGCTTCATGGCCTTCTGGCGATTCTTCTATAGAAGAATCGCTTTTTTCTTTAATGTTAGCGCCGCCAGAATCGTTGTTGTTATTGTTGTCCTCTGATATGCTCATATAGGCTATGCAGAGGACAATTCTGCCATACCTTCTATTAAATCATTCCTTGGAGGTAGCCACTCCACTATAGAAATTGAATTGCCTCAACAATGATTTAGAAAAACTGACTGATCAGAGATACTGACTCTGTTACGTGGTTTTAAACTCTAGCTTCACTTGCTCTACCAAGTCGGATATGGATATGGGCTTTCGCAGAAAGCATTTTACTTCCAGGCTCGGGAATACCTTTTTGAATTCGTCATAATAGATGTCAAAAGCGGTGATAAAGCAGACCTTGGGCTTGCTGTCTATTTTGTTCAATCTGCGATAGAGCTCAAAACCGCTCATCTTGGGCATTCTTATATCTAGCAGTAGCAGATCAAACCAGTTCTCTTTGAACTTCGACAAGGCCTGCTCGGGGTCATTATATGTTATGACATCAAAGCCTTCCTGCTGTTCTAGAGCCTTTTTAAAAGTATCAGTAATATCCTTCTCGTCGTCTACTATCAGAATCCTCTTATTATTCTGCATCGCCGATGAGATAACGATAGTATTTTATTTAAACAGAGATTTTGAACTTACTTGATCTCAACCTCGATTCAGTTAATTACTTGCTTGAGATCTCTGCAACAAGCCCATTACTTTGACTGTTGAACTTAATCTATGGCGGTTGGGAGTATAAATGTAAATTTTGCTCCTCTGCCATCTTTGTTGTTTTCAGCCCATATTTTGCCGCCATGAGCTTCAACAATAGCCTTTGAAATGTAAAGGCCAAGCCCAGTGCCCTTATGAGACTTGGTTGCAAACTTTGAAAATAATCTGGGCATTATGGCAGGATCTATTCCCGAACCTGTGTCTGTAACGCTTATGCTCACATGTTCCCCTTCTAGTCTTTCAGCCTTTATTGAAACGGTACCACTATCAGTGAATTTCAGAGCATTGGTCACAAGGTTTGAAACCACCTGAGTTATACGCTCCCTGTCTGCGTCTAAGGTTATATTTTTCTCAGGCTGAGAGACAATAATTTGGACGTTCCTATCTTTATGTCCCAAGGAGTCAATCTGCTTTCTAAAATCGTCCACTAAGGGTAATATAATATCTTTTAAGCTAAATCGTCTCTTTCTGATCTGCAAAGATCCGCTCTCTATTCTTGCAATGTCTAGTGTGTCTTGCATGAGCCGATCGAGTCTTCTGGCGTTACGTGCTATCATCCGGATATCTTCTGCATTAACAGATCCTTTCTCGTGACCTACTAGAGCAGACTCTAATATTTCTGACATGGCTAGGATTGATTGGAGAGGCGTCTGGAGCTCATGGGTGGCCATACTTATAAAATCCCGCTGCACCCTCTCTGTTTCTTTGAGCTTTTCATTCATTTTCGAGGAGTTCCACAAAAGTTCAAAGAATGACCTGAATGAATTGATAGTTGGCCTGCTGTTTGAGTATAGTGCAAAGCCTATAGAACTCGGAAAACTGTCGATATCGCTTTCACGAAGCTCAGCACGAAAGAGTTTCTGACCATCGACAATCAATATCGAAGATTCAATACTATCAGCAGTCTGCAGGATATGTATGGCAGGTGCTTTCTTCGTTAGCCAATCAAGTATGTTCTTATTTGAATCGTCAAGAGGGCAGATTATTTTTATTGCTACTGCGTTATTGTTGACACTTGCTTCAGCCAGACTGCTTAGAATTCCAAGCTCATATTCTCTTAGTAGAGCTTTGCCTGACGGAAGAATTAAAAGAGCCTCTCTTTCTACAGATGAAGCAAGCTTGCGATAGATGTCTGCTGCAACCCTACTATCTCTTATAACTTCTAGGAATTCCGGCTCTACTCCTTCTTCTATCTCTCTTATTCTGTCCTCTGCGCTAACAGCCTTCCTCCAAAGCACTTCAAAGAAGTATTGCTGTTGTTGGACAAATGCTCTGACATTGCTGACTAGCAACTGCGTTATAGGTTGCGCCTCTTGTGTAGTTGCAACTCCTGCATAGTCTGTTCCATCTGCAATTGTGAAATTGCCGCTGATTCCATCAAGATGGCGGAGTTCGGCTATCTTCATGATTTCTCTGCAATATTCAATATTTTCCCAAGTAACCTCCGTGATGAATCTTACTTTTATGCCTCTCCTCTTGAGATCAAAATATGCCTGCTTTATTGGTTCAGTCGTAAGTATTACAGATGGCGCATTGCGGTCTACGCATAGGTCGCATGATTTTTCCAATTTGTATAAAACATCTAGAGATTTCCCGACAGTATTTTCGACACCTTCCCAGACTTGGGTGACTTCTCTGTCTGAAATAAGCGTCAAGACTTGCAAGCCTTTTGCTTTTAGGTCATATAAAAATTTGTGAAGGGATTTTGAACACCGGATTATCCGGTTCTTGTGATCACATGTTGTTGTATCTATGCTTGCTACTATATCCTGGCACTATAGCTACTGATAAAGTACAAGAAGCAGTTGTTTCAGTCTGTTATTGTAACCATTCGACAAATCTATTGCAGCGGTGGTCGTTGAACTCAAGAGATAAAAGTCACGTGAAGAATAAGAAAGAATGGCGCATATGCTTAACCATGTTAAGCCATCGTTAATTATTCATTTAGAGATCATGTATTACTGTCATGAAGAATATTGCCGACCACCCAGTCCTCGCACTTGACGATTCATCATGCGGATTGGACATTAGGGGCTACAAGCTTGTTCCAAATGATGCACTCTTGATTAAAATTGCTGTTTACACACCAGAAATTGTTGAGGCAATTCTTTCAGACCATTCGGAGATAGTAGACACTTGGTTGAGCAGGTTACATGAAAAATACCTGACTCTGAAAAAATCATGTGAATTTGACAGCAATCCTGTGGCCTGCTTCAATATGTTA
>DAIUEZ010000088.1:0-7637 GCA_036844865.1 Nitrososphaera sp.
GAAATGATAAATTAATTGCTATAATTGAAAGCAGCCTCTTGCATAATAATCATTAAGCGTTAATAGTTTGCAGTCATGTCTCCGCTACTAAGTACTAGTTATAGAGCTTGACACAAATAATACTCATATCTACTGGTTACTGGTTTGGCGTGGTTCTCATACCATTACAATTTTCGGTCGAATCATTTTTCTAAATAGTCCTTCATTTTATGATAATGCTTTGAATATCATCAATAGTTGGTTGAGCAAATGCGGGAAATTAAGATAATTGGATCAGAACCTCCATTGCATGGTAAGGTATGCTTTAAAAAGAATGCAGTAAAGAATGGATATAGGCCACCAAATTTTTTAGCGGGCCCGTCGGAATTTGGATAAAAATTCATTTGAATCCAAACGCAAGAATTTTGATGTTTATTATTGGAAGTACTACACAGGTTCAGAGGGATTCATGACAAGAATCTTAAAAAAATAGACTGTGCAATCTATTATAAAACTAGTAGGTTCTTCTACATAGAGTAGGTAGGTATTTGCCAACTATTTGTTATACATATCCTGTATTATAGAATAAAGGGCTACTGTCATATTACTACATTTATGGTGCTAAATATACAGAATAAATATCCTCATAGTCATAACTTTATACCATATTGCATTTCTGGGTAGGTTCATTTTGTGGCATTCTAGATGGTAGCAGCAACAAACCTGTATTTCCAAGAAGAGCTATTGCTGCAACTGATGTTATAGCATTAATTGAAGACATAGGCAACCAAATACCGGAGAAATCATGGATGCTTTATTTACTTGAATTATTCAATAAGCAGCAGAATATTGCAATTGAACTAAACCTTATCTGCCAGTTTGATAACCAGAATTACTTTGAAGCTATATTTAATGGTGTAAATAGATATAGATTCAAAGAAGTATTACCCATACTTGGCCATTCGTACCTTCGTCAAATAATCATGAATTCACAAAAGGAATGCATTAGTTATCTTCTACAGGATAGAAATACAAAGCAAATAGAAAGATTTGATCTACGTTTGAACATCGGAAGGGAATTATTATTTGCTTTTGAAGCATCAAACCATTTCACTGGAATAGAATGGTGGAATAAAATTGGTAACTTTCCATACCAAATAAGATATCATGTGCAAATATCGCAGCTTATGTATGGTATGTTAGATAATAATAATAATGACCCTTCTGATTTTGAATCCATATTCTATGTGCCATATAACACATTAATACCAACTAGCGAAGGATCAAATTTACGGTATCCAATTTCATTCTATAATCCCAGAATCGAATCTGGTTGCATATGTTATAATGTTAAGCCAGGTAATTGCGAAAGCGGTATGAGATACGTTTCCTTTGCAAAGAATAATAATTGAACTTCAGCCATTGCGTATTAAGTAGTACTTCCATAGTATATGGAGGAGAATGTCATGCTAGGTTGCAGCAGCTATCTATTTGGCCTGTCTTCTTCTGATCCATTGAGATATACTTTTTTGCTTTATAAAAAAGTCACAGAACAGTATAGAAACCCAGAGATTATGAGAATAGTTAGATCATTAATACCGCAAGATATTGTTTTGCAAACAACAACAAAGGATGATTGGAATGTTGTAACTTTGTTGAGATGGTTCAAAAATGACTTTATGAAATGGACTCCAAAAGATCCTGTTTGTGAAATGTGCGTTAACAGAAGTTGTGGTCATAGTAATGTTATCGAGGGCAGTAGTAATGATAGGTCGGTAGCAGCACCATCACCAATAATGCAAGTTAAAAAAATAATGATAGGAAGCTCATGGAAGATACGCAAATTAGAACTCTTTATTTGCAACAACTGCAAACATGGATATGCTTTTCCTCGATATGGCGAAATCCTAAAGATTGCCGAAACCAAAACCGGAAGATGCAGCGAATGGTCTATGCTTTTTGGAGCTATGTTAAGTAGTTTAGGAATAAAAACAAGAATTGTACATGACTTCCTTGACCATTGCTGGAATGAGGCTAGGCTTTCTTATCCTGAAGGTGAAGGATGGATACACATAGATTCTACTTTAGATTATCCAATATCGCTGGATCACCCTTACCATTACGAAGAAAATTGGGCAAAGAATTACGAATATGTGTTAGCCTTTACTGCAGATAAGGTAGAAGATGTCACTCAAACATATACGCTAAAATGGGAAGCTATACAACAACGAAGATTGAAAAAAAAGAATGCAGTAGATTTTGCAAAGGTTTATTCATCAGTTTAATATAATCCTCAAGAAGGTTCTCAATTATAGAAAGTTTCAGAATTTTATCCTACGTATAATGTTGCAACAACCTAAAGTGCATTATAAGCTTCCGAATATGGTTGATGCTTAGTTTTTTCCATGCTTATCCTGTAGCAGCTGTTAACACAGGATGTGAAGTTTTCCTGTGAGCCTGTCAAGATTTGCCTTTTTAACCTTCTTTTCTCTCACTAGCATAATAACTAAGAAAAGCATTATCGTCCTTTAGGATTCGATTGTGTATATACCATTACTTTCGAAGTCTAGACTCTTTACAAGTGAAAAGCACGCTGTACTTGTGGTCTTTATTCTGTGCATTGCATTAAGAGCAGCACCTGAACTGATGGCATATCCCTATCCAATAGGCTATGATGTTATCAACTACTACATCCCAACAATAACAAACTTTGAGGATAAGTGGGATACCGTATCAAAGCAATTTCCGTTGTATGTGACCTTTCTTTATCTTATAAGCATCACTACTGGATTGCCTGCATACTCTGTAGTTGTAGCAGTAATTATCGTTATGACTGGAATTTTTGGCATTTCGCTATTTTATCTTGGAAGGAATCTGCTAAAACTTGGAATAAGTCATAGCGCCTATATAGCTATTTTTGCAATTGTTCAGCTGGCGGTACTTAGAACCACATGGGATTTCCATAGGGATATCTTTGCATTGACGATCATGATGTTTGTCTTTTCTCTGCTTATCAGAAAGAATGCAGGATGGAAGTCCCTTGCAATAATCTTAGTATTGACTACCTTAACAGTGGCTGCAGATAGAATGGTAGGTGCACTATTCAGTGTATCTTTAGCAGTATATGCAATTGTGACAAGACGCAGAGATGTAGCTCTGACTGGCGTTCTTGCTATAAGCATGTTTTGCGCTCTGACAGTATCTACGCAAAGCACTCCTGATATCAAAACAATTACTTCAACAGAAATTCCACAGAATAATAATGAATTAAAAGAATTTTACAACCCTGCTGACCTACTCATCTTTTTCGTTGTGATAAACGGTTTGCTTGTTGCAGCTGCAGCGATTGGCTTTTTGAAAATGAAAAATAGTTTGCTGCTAAAGATTCCTCTGCTTGTCTGTCTTATGGGGTCATTTTCATGGCTTGTATTCCCCGAAAATAGACACCTTCTTGCTGATAGATGGATAATCTTGGCAGGTATTTTCTTATCGGTCTTTGCCGGCTATGGTATTCTCCATTTAGTCAGAAACCTGAAAAAAAGGTTTACAATAGCAGGTTTCATTCTTGGAGCCTTTGCCGTTCTTGGGGTGTCTTATGCAGTTATTCCGCATCATAGCGCTTCTGCATTATATGGAATCATTGGATTACACTCTAAGAATCTTCCACCCGTCACAATGCAGTTTAATTCGATTGATGTTGAGGATAACGACGATTTGCTATCTGCTATTGCATGGATAAACAAAAACACTGAACAAGATGCTCTTATTGTGGGAGAAAGTCATTTGCGAGGATTCATGGAACTATATCTAGAGGATAATAGGACATATCATTTCTCAGAAGACCCTCAAACCTTTGCGGAGACTTTAATGAACCGTGGCCAGCAGGTCTACTTAATTGAATTTAACAGCACGTCTTCACCCATATTTGTTGTTAAAGATGTAAGCAATAGATAAAGTGTTAAAAATGGGATTAGAAATCCTTAGCATTGCACAGAGAAACCAAACAAGGAGGGTCAGCATTTAACTGTTACAAAAGAAACTGTTCTTTCTTGTACCATTACAAACAATGATCTAGGCAGTTAGCCTAACCTGAAAGAATCAATATGTCACCTCTTTAGCCTTTTTATACCTTGAGAAACATCACTCTACTAGCCTCATATTATTTTCTAGATGATGGTGAGCATCTGACAAAAGCTAGAAGTTCGCTTCTCTCCGTGTGTATCTCGGTGAACTTCTAAAGAAAACTGATAATAAAGCTGGCCCGTCGGGATTTGGATAAAAATTCATTTGAATCCAAAGGTAGAGTTTCTTATTTCTAAATTGGCGCCTTGTTGTATAGTGACATCCGTCTTCTATCTATCTCTCTCTTCTTCCGTACTAAATGAAAGAGCAATAATAAAGTCGTGGTCAAATATTGAACTCTTGGTTAGTTCTTGGTTTGCTCTACTATTATAGGATGTATCTGTAATTATGATAGAGCTGGCTCAACTGGCTTGGTGATAGTATTACACCAGTTTATGTGACTCATATATTACTGTTGTACATTTCAATGGAATCTCCATTTTTGTAGGTCTTAGCATCAAATATAATTTCAGCAATTTTTACCGCTACATCTTTAGGATGAAGCATTTTGGTCTTATTTCTTTGATAATAACTAAAATCATATTCTTGCCACATTTTTGTAGCTACTTCACCAAGAAATATTGTCAACACTCTGATATTCCTATATTCGCTAACTTCCAATGCTATGCTTTCTGCTAAACCTACAAGCCCAAATTTACTTGCACAGTAAGCTGATAGATTAATAAAACCCGCTTTGCCGGCACCAGAATTGACATTTAATATGACTCCTGAGCGCTTTGAAATCATATATGGAAGAACAGCTTTTGCAAAAAGAAAAGCACCCTTCAAATTGCTGTTTATTGTTTGATCCCATTCTTCATCAGATGTATCTACTAGTTTTCTGTTAAATGCAACTCCAGCATTGTTTACAAGAATATCTATAGTCTCGCTTCCAAATTTTTCTGCTGCGGATTTGACAAGAGAATTGACCTCCGAAGGTATGCTTACGTCACACTTTATACCTAAAACACTGGAATTACTAGTTAGCTTGCTGATTTCTTCTACAGTGGAATCTATTTCACTTTGGGTCCTAGAACAAACGACTACATTCAATGACTTTTTTGCTAATATTATGGCTGTTTCTTTGCCTATACCCCTGCCGCTGCCCGTAATAATTGCTGTCTTTTTAGATTCTTGTTTCATACAGTTGCTCTACTGATACACTATAATTACATCCATAAATTCAGTTTTTTCATTCTTGAATAATTTTATGAACAGTGGGAAAAGTTGCTTTATGGTAACAAGAAACTTTCTTGTAAATTCATGGTCAATATACTTGACATTTACATCAGGAAAGATTTTGTCGGAATTGCTTTATCAAGGAGTCCTAAAATGATAAACCACTATGCCTAAAGTCCTTGCATATTTTGTCTAAGTTTTGCATTGCTTCATATCTATCTACTGGGTCATCAGGTGTAGATTTCTTTTGTTGTTTTACCATAGTTCCATCTTTTACTAATTCATCAATAACTGCTTCAACTATTGTAAATATTGCGGGATTCGAATGAAAATTATTCGAATGAAAATTAACGCTGGCCCGTTGGGAGTATAACTTAAAATCAGGCTTCGAATTGGTGCTCCACTACTAGATGACACATCTGTAAAAGCATTAGTCACGTTCTCTCCATTGCAGAAGAGATAGAGCACACATATTTTGCTATCAACAGCCATAGACAATGAGGAGGATGATTTTAATATATAATAACAGAAAATCATTATCCACTTTTTTCTCCACTTCTAACAAAAGAAATCAAAAAAATTAAAAAAATAGTATAAAAAGAATTAGAATATAGCTTTAGTCAAATAGGTTAGGGTTCAGGACCCAAGGTATTTAGTCTCTATGTAGGTCACGAAGTAATCTGGGTTATAGCCTTCATTGAAGGTATTATTAAGAAGCACTTTGGGGGCATAGACAGATCCATGCTGGTGTATTTTTAATCTTAACCATTCTCTGATAGGCTTGAAATTGCCCTTCTTGATGTCTTCCTCGTAATCCTCAAGGTCTTTGCGCATCTTTGATGCAATGATCGCTGAAACCAAGTTTCCCAAAGTGTAAGTTGGGAAATAGCCAAAGAGGCCACTGCTCCAATGAGTATCTTGAAGCACGCCCTGGGAATCCTTAGTTGGTCTCACTCCAAGCAGCTGATCCATTCTATCGTTCCAAAATTCAGGAATTTCAGAGACGCTTAGCTCATCTCCAAATATTTTTTTTTCTATCTCATATCTTATTGCTATATGGAGATTGTATGTAACTTCGTCGGCGTCAACTCGTATATAATCAGGCTTGACATTATTGAAATACAGGTACAGCTCCTCATCTGTTGCTTGGTTTGCGAAACTTACTTGCTTTCTAATCAAGGGAGCTATCAATTGAACAAAAGGCAGGCTTCTGCCCACAATATTCTCCCAAAACCTGGACTGAGATTCATGTAGTGCGAGCGAGGATCCGCCCTCCAGAGGAGTAACAGACAATGACTGATCGCATTGCAGATGATACAAGGCATGACCAGCTTCATGAATAGTACTAGATATCGACTTTTTGAATTCAGTCCCTTCATACCGGGTAGTTATTCTGACGTCGTTGAGGCCCATGGCCTCAGTGAAAGGATGCGTAGATACATCCATTCTGAGACGTTCCATGTCGTATTGCAGAAGAGTCAAAATATCACGATTGAGCTCATCAACTTTTTGGATATCATACTTTGATTTTCCAAGTTTGCTCTCTTTGCAAAACAGGCTGCCTGATTCTACGAGCTTTTTCAGAACCTTCTGAATACGCGGAGTCAACACACCAAATATCTTATCCAAGTCAGCTACTGTAAGCTCTTCTTCAAATGTATCCAAAAGCGCGTTATATGGATGCTTTTCATAACCTATCTTATCCGCGATTTGCTTCTTTATTTCTATCATCTTCTTCAAGTGGGGTGCATACATCATGAAATCCGATTTTTCTCTGGCCTGTCTCCATGCCATGTTGCCCCTTATTCTTTCCAGAGACTCTGCTTCAGTCAACTCTTTTGGTATCTTTATCTGCTTGGTTATGTCCCTGTTGAGCACTCGTACAATGCCCTTCTCTGGATCGTTAAGGTTCTCCAGTTTCTTCGCTGACTCTACAAGACCAACAAAATCTTTGTTTAGCAGGAGCTCTTTATGCAGCAGATGAAGTTGAGAATCGGCCACTCCTCTTTCTTCAGTACCTTTCCTAGGCATATAAGTCTCAAAGTCCCAACCCATTAGAGAAATGGCATGATTTAGCGACCACATTGGTTTGTAAGCATCGAGGATCTGATTCATGACAGGGTTCTCGCATCTCATGTCGTCACACTTTTCATGAACTCAATCACATCGGTCTATTAATCATTGCTAGTCAGGATTGCATCTTTGAAAAATCAAGGTTCAAACTATGGCTGAACTGTCGAATACAAACTATATTGGTTATCGCGAAGAGCGCGTTATTGCTCAGTTTCGCGGCTATTCCCTTTTCCTAAGTGAAGAAGACAAATTAAAATAGACTGGCATGCGAGTAGTAGATAGTT
>DAIUEZ010000089.1:0-7620 GCA_036844865.1 Nitrososphaera sp.
GTTTACATTGTCTTGCAAGGTAAACGATTACACTAAATATTCTGACAGGATAATATGGATATGGTTGTGAATAGTGACAAAAACCAATATGCCTCATGTCCTTACTGTGCATCCAAATTCAAGGATAATGAAGAACTTTCAAAGCATATAGACAGGATACATCATGGTTTAGGACTGCTCGAAGGTGATTCACGTAGATGGTGAGTGAGCTATTCAACACTGATTGTTTCTATGGATGCACTGTCATGAACTAAAATGGTCTAATGAGAAGCTTTTAATTTAATCAAAAACCAACATAAGCTGTATCTACTGTGCCCCGAGGCGACGAGGATTCTGACGCCAAGAGAACCAAGACTGAAACTGTCACTTTTAGGCTCCCATCTTCCCTTATTGACGAGCTTAGAATGGATGCAGAGCTAGAGGGTGTCAGCCTTAACAATTATGTAGCGAAGATATTTTCAAATCATATACAATGGGAAAGATATGAACGGAAAGTTGGGCTTCTCCCCATGACAGAAGCTTTTCTAAGCGAGGTTCTAAGTCAGCTCACTGACGAGCAGATAGTAAATCTTGCGCAAAGGCTAGAAAAACAAAAGTTCACAAATATACTTGCATTCATGAAGAACAGCCATGATGTAGAGGATTTTGTAGAGGTTATGCGTGCATGGCTGACGGTTTCATGGATGCAGCAAAATATCGAGGTTCGTGATGGAAAATATTACTTCAAGATCCAGCATAGTCTTGGAGAAAAGTGGTCGCTTTATGTAAAGACTCTGATCTCCGAGCTTTCGTATGATATTTTGGGTAGGAAGTCAGACATTCGCATAGTGGGTGATACCTTATCGTTTGTTTTTACAAAATGAAAATTATGATTATATTATGATGTTGTCAACTCCCTATTCTAGTAAATCTGCAATGGCCTAGATAGCAAGTAAGACAGTGCAAGACAAAGTGGACCTATTTTTTAAATAAAATGATGAGTGCCTTAATCTCATGAGTCAAAATATCAAAGTGACTGAAAGCCCGAAGCATTTTATGGTACTTGATGCAATTTCAAGGGGCGTTGGATATGTTGGCAAGATTGCAAAAGTAATAAAAATTAGCAAAGCAGAGGTCGAGATGGTTCTAAATGATCTTGCAGTTCAAAAGCTGATTGTTGTTGAGCAAAAGAAAGGTCTTTTTGGCAAAAAGGCTCAGGCTCGCATAACTGACACTGGAAACAGGCTTCTTTCTTTTAAGAAGCAAGAGTTAGAAGAGAAATCAAGACGCCTTGAGAGCATGTATATGAACCGAGACAGAAGAGGCGTCGAGTCATTCATGGATGATAATAGAGCATGGATACCGATGATGTTATTCTCTGGGATAATGAGTGCAATGATGTTTGCATCAATGATGTCGTTTATGGGAATGACAATGAATCCTGCAGAAGCAGCTATGGCAGGAGATGCTGCAAACTCGGACGCACAGGATACCGCAGACACTCAGTCGGCTGCCAATGATAACGGCGTTGCAAGTGATGCTAGTGCAGATACCAGCACCGAAGGGTCTTATGGCTTTGATGCCGGTGGCGGCGATTTTGGAGGTGACTTTGAGTTTTGAAAGTTGGAAGGCCAGACAAGCAAACTACTGGTATTAATTGCCCTAACTGCTTAACGCCCATGCAGGAGATTAGACGATATGAAGCTGATATCGACTACTGTCCTTCTTGTAATGGAATTTGGCTTGATAGAGGGGAAATAGATAAGATAGCAATGGCTCAAAACAGAATTGACGAAGAACATTACCGCCGTTATCACAGAGACAGAGATTATGACGATTACGATGATGACTATTACCATTATAGAGGGCATAGAAGACGAAGAGGCTTATTTGGCGACCTATTTGACTTTGACTAGGCAATGATGAGCCCATCTATGCAATCTTTTATCCTATGAAGACAATAGAGCTTGTTATAATTGAGGCTATAAATGGCACTAAAGTAATAAATGACAGCCTAGAAAAACCCAGGCCATCGGTAAGGTCATGAGTCCAGGTTCCTACCCAATCCAATTTTATCTGCTATAAAACTACGGCATTAATCTGACCTGATTTGAGTAGTTGGCGTACGAAACCTAGTCCCTTACATCTTCTCAAAGACATACATTCCATAGCCTATCTTGCCAGAATCCCTCATCCATCGAAGGTGTTCAGTGCGCCTTGTAAGATTTATTCTATTGCTTCTGCTCATCATAAGTGTCAATAATTTCATTGATTCAGCAAATCCACCATTGTGCTTTATCGCTCCAAAAATATCTGTTGGAAAACCAAAATCATTACTTGTAAAGATATTGGTCTCTTTGAAACCTACTTCTTTGAATAATCCAATCCACTCACTTGATTTCAAAGGTCTATCAAATGAATCTATTCTTTTTTCCACATTATAGACAAGCTCATTGTCTGGCTCATCAATCCAAATTAGCTCTATATCTCCAAAATGCCCACCTGATTTTAATACTCTTGAAACCTCTGTTATCGCCTTATCCTTATCAAGTATTGTAGCTAGGACTGACTGAGCAATTACTGCATCAAATTGACTATCGTTGAAGAAATTCATATTCGTAACATTACCCTTGATAATAGTTATCTTAGAACAAAGACCTCTTTTTTGTATTCTCTGCTCTGCAAATTTCACGATGAGATCACTAGAATCAACTCCTATTGCTCTGCAATTATATTTCTCAACTAACCTGCAAAGATCTTTAGCACTACCGCAGCCAATTTCTAAGACATAATCATTAGGACTGAGACCCATTTTTTGGAAGAGTCTTTCTGTAGCGAATACTCCTCCTGGATGAAGTGATGCCTCGCCATCAAAAGACAAAACAAGAAGTTCAATAAATGGAAGTTCTGCTAGTTGTTCATCAGTCCACAAAGAAAAGTCCAATGATGGCAAATCATGATCTTCTTCTTGCTGATTCATGCTCTGCAATATTATTTCTCAACATGGTCGTAGATAAACGTCATAGCAAGCGTATACATATATACTAATACGCAAACAGGCAACTAATTCCCGCTTTTTCATGCTTTTCTATAATCTTCTCTAATATAGATATAGTCTGAATGGTTAGTCAAGCATTCCTTCATCAAACTTCTTCCTATCTGATTTATCTCAAACTTTGTGAATTGGCATCTTCCATTAGTCTTCCTCATCATCCTTTTCAGGCACAAATCTATACAATGGTACTTCTTCTAGCCTCTATGCTATGAAATTACTGTTGTCCTCTTCCTCTTTTTGGCTAAACAAGTCATCTATTAGAATGATAAACTATAAAATTGAGATAGCATAACAATGACCGAAAAGCACAGCAGATTTTTTTTACTGGGTTGCCAATACTCAAATAATATTAGTTAACCTAATGAATGTTCCCATATCGCAAATATGATGCCATTAGAAACGCCAACAACTGTTAATACATTCCAAGTGCGACAACAGAAAAATCAGCAACAACAGAAGACAAGACAGGGTGATGTCACCGTGGTGGAAATGAAGGCATTGGATCGTCACATAGAGACATTAGAAGCAAAGCTATCGTTTCTAATTAGATTGTGTGATGATCCCCGAATGGATTTATCGTATCAATATGATAAGAAAATCGCTACTGTCAAACAAGAGATTAATGAAGCGATGGAACGGAGACAATTTTAAATAGGCTAAGGCAAGTGTGTATTATTGATATAAAAATTCATAGCTACATGGTCAAAGATAGATTTTCTATGTCTATTTCTTCCTCTACTAATCCTTCTACCTTTTCACTATACACCATCAACAACTTATGAAATGCGGTTGCTCGATTGCTTGTAACAGCAATAGCAGAATTGAAATAACTAGCGGATGAAGAGCATTATAGACTGTGCAGCATATAAGAGAGCAGACTAGGAGATGTAAAGTATAGCAATCTTAAACATCATCTCATCAAACTTCTTCTTACCAGATTTATCTAAGGCGTTGCTAGAGCTGTGTCTGACAACTATTCAATATGAGCCTGTATGATATCGTAGTGACCTAGATTATTAAAGTGCCTAGTTATCTAAGCCCCAGCCTGTCAAATAAGTCATCTAAGAATTCATCTACGTCAAATACGTCATCTGAGCCTGAGTTGTTATCTTCTTCCTGTTCTTCTGCTGCTTGTTGTTCTTCTTCTACTGGTTCTTCTTCTTCTTCTTCCTGTTCTGCTGCTTGTTGTTCTTCCTCAACTACCTCTCCTTCTTCTTCTTCTTCTTCTGGTGCTGCTGCAGTTGCTGGTTCATCGACAGTGATTCCTACACTATCAGATGCACTTTGACCACTAGAGTCTGTAACAGTAAGACGTACGTTATATGTGCCAGCTTCTTCAAATGTATGAGAAATAGTTTGTTCGTCACTACCTTCTTCACTGCTGTCATCATCATCACCAAAGTCCCAGCTAATGGTATAGGGTTCTCTTCCGCCTGCTATGTCCGCTTCAAACTCAAAAGTGGCTGGTGCAGTAGCATCTTCTCCCTCTGTGTCACTTGAAGTGATATCCACTGTCAAGAGGCTAGTAGCATCTTCTCCTTCTTGTTCGGATTGAGCAGCTAGCATGTCTTGTGCTACTTGTGGTGCTGCTATTAGCTCAAAGGAATCAAATACCTGCATGACTGCTGGTGCTGGTCGTATTACTGCTGCTAAACTAACAGTTGCAGCTGTTGCTGCTCTTGTTGTTCTTGTTTGTTCTTGTGCATCTGCTGCAGCAATAGAAGGACCTTCATAAAAGATGCTATATCCCTTTGTCATTCCTACGTTAGGGGCTGTTGCATTTGTAGCAGTTAAAATGAAATACCCACTTCTTGCTTCATTTGGAGCAGAAGCAGTACTGTATGTCATTTCTACAAACTTGGCTGGCACTGTTGCTATTGTTTGGTTTGTCTGTGGATCTGTAAGGTTGATGAGTCTATCTGTACTGTTTACAATTTCGATGTCCCTGTAACCAACTTGCTGAAGCTTCTGCATATGATATAATAGAATATTGTTGTCATTTGTTACGATGTTGTTGTTATTGTTATTGTTGCTGCTAGTAGTAGTATTACTATTATTATTACCTACTTGAAGTCTATTGTCCAAGTCTGGATACCGAACAATGTATATGATATCATTTTCAGATTGATCGCAGCTGCTTAATGTGTCGCTACTGTTGCTGCCTGCATTAGGAATTGCTGCTTGTTGTTGCAGTTGCTGTTCTTGTGGACAAAGCTGAGCTAGTATTCCGTACCCTTGCGTTGACTCATCTGACAATGCCAAACCTGTGTTATTCACATTATGAATTATCCAGCCCTCTGGTACCTGCACTCTAAAGCTGTCCTCTGCGCTTTCAAATGATCTTATTCCGTTCTGACTTACTGCTGGTTGGTTAGTTAGCTGCTGTGCGTTTATAATTGTGACATTGGCAGCAAAAAGAATAGTAGCGATTGCTACAACCGCTGATGCTAATCCTATCCTCATAGGTGATGAAAACGATGATCGTGACGACACTCTCATAATCCTGAGGTCAAAATACAGGTTTGAGAGCAAAATAAGCGTTCCTTTTTAGAATTTAACGTAAAATCTCCATAATCCAACATTTTTAATGCTAGTCGCCTATACTAGTAAAAATATAATTATATTTCCATACAAAATAACCATCCTAATACCCTTTTGTGTGTCTGTATATTTGTTGCTACTTTGTTCTATTTCTTTTAATGGCAAAGTGCTTCCAACTATCTGCATCTCTAACCGAATTTGAGGTGTTTTGATTTGCAGTCGAAATGTTTGTTTAGGGCTCGATATCAGTTTGCTGCTTGATCATTTTTTCAGAGAACTCAATATTTTCTTTATATGGCTTCTTCTATGGGATAGTAGAAGACTGAACGGATCGAATATGATAATAAGAGTGATGTAATGATAGTTAAAGCTACTAGCAATAGAGAGAAGAAGAGGATTCTAATAGCGAAGTTGCAGTGAAACGGAGAAAAATTGATGAGGAAAGTAGAATTGCAGAGATTTTAGCAGCAATGATATTCTATTTCTGCGATTCACCCTTTAGATGGAAGATAAAGTTCAGTCCAGAGTAAGCTTCATCAGGTCGTGGGGCTTAAATCCTACACTGTCCACTTTACCATCAGGATACGACGAGACGCTCAGACGCCGCAAAGAGGGAGGCCAAAAAAATGGGGGCAAATTTACATCATATTGGACATTTGGCAAATATAGCATGACGGTATAGAGGTATCTCAGAAGCTCCTAACGAAGAGGCAGCAATGGAATTTGGACTAAAAGTAGGTACTCTTGGCAATATTAGGACTACTACGTTGAAGGCATTTGCTGAAGAAGAGATTCCAAGATTCGTTAAGAAACTAGGTTAGCTATGCCGTAGAATATTACTATCTCGTATGTAGCTGTTACTCCCCAACGTTACCAAAGAGACCCGAATAGTGTAGCAGGCTAAGGTGGTAGGATATATAACTAAAAAATTTCCCATTCACTATAAATTGGATATAAAGCAGTTCTTTACCAAATAGGGAAAAAAATTTTTAAATATCCCAAATAAAGGATACTACGTGAGTAATATCGGACACCTCAAAAACCAAATCCTAGCAGTGACTGTAGCCACCGTATTAGTATATGCGATCGGCGTAGCCATACCCTCCCTGACAGCAACCCCTGCATTTGCAACGAACTATGACAGCAAGAACAACAAACATTATGATGACGACGACAACAAACATTATGACAGCAAGGACAAACATGATGACAACAACAAACACTATGACAGCAAGAACAACAAACATTATGATGACGACGACAACAAACATTATGACAGCAACAATAGACATTATGATGGCAACAACAATGATTATAAATCACAATTCATGAGTGATGTAGAACAATGCTTCCCCGACAATGGCAATCATGACGAACAGTTCTCAGATGACGTAAAAGAATGCATCTATGATGTAATAGCTGCATACTTCGACGATGATTCCAACAATAATAGCAATAATGACAACAGCAACACTGATGGCACCAGCACGAGTGATAGCACCAGTAGCACCAGCAGCAGTAGCACGGGCAATGATAATCGCAGCGACAATGACAATGACAACGACAACAGCAACACTGATGGCACCAGCACTAGCACTAGCACCAGCACTGGCAATGGTAACCGCCTCGGTATGGGCAATGGCATTGGAAGCCTCCTCTCATCATAAATCCGAAAAATAAGAGAATAGCTCTCTAAGCAAGATGGGTATGATTAAAAATATCATGCCAAACCCTTCTCTTTTTGATCTCGTAATAACTTGATTTCATAGAATGAGGAAGAAATACTTCTTAAATCGTCTCTTCTTGCGAAATGCCTCCTACACAGCTATCTATTTTGTTCCCTTACTTTTTTGCATAGTACGCTTTATTGCATATATGAAATATCATTTCTTAGCACTTTGATATCTCCCATGTTTAGGATGATACAAATGAAATATGGATAACCAGCTCCTCTGTTTTTTCTTTCTTAATCTATTATCTTCTCTCTTGCGGATAGAAGGCTGGATAATTAGTCAAAAACATTTATCTAAACTTCTTCTGCATGG
>DAIUEZ010000090.1:0-7602 GCA_036844865.1 Nitrososphaera sp.
GGAGAATTTGGATCATTTTCCTCGTCGGCTTCCGCGATCTCCAATATGTAGGCGAACTGTTTAACGCACATGAAGTGATAGTTTTGTTAAACAGCATTTCTTTATCTCTTCCTAAGGCGCGACTTACTGGTCCTAGGTTAACACTACTTTGCAGCATATGTTCTTACTTTCAGGCTCACGATCCAGTAAAAATATGGATCAAGAGGTGATAATAACACGTCGTTAATGACCGATAAGATTCTGATATTAATTGGTCGCTTTTCACCTTACTGAGAAGATTCTTGGATGTGTAGGATCCATCTTTGGCGTGACAAAGTTGGGTTACTTACTTCGAGATTGAATTAAAGCAAGGAAAAGAAAGGAGAAGATGACAGACGAACCCAACAAACTGGAGCCCAAAATCCTAGTTCTAGTTCGTCTTTTCCTTAAACTTCCCCTTAATCTTCCCCTTGTCGTATTCTCGAGCCATGTCTCTATCAGAATCTGACATACTATCGGCTGTAGCCTTTGCACCAGCCATAATTTTGTCAGATCCGTACGCTGAGGCCATGGTGCCTTAGATGTATTACATTAAATTATTTAAGAGGTTCCTCACAAGATTCGGTTTGATCTTCCCTCCTTCTTCCAGAAAGGTATAAGCTAATCTCAAGTATTGGTCTCAGGTTATCTCATTTATAGGTCGCTTATGTAACTAATGGCTAGGACACATCACATATATTGTATTTTCGTCCATGTCGGTTAGAAAGTCTTGAATGCATAAAGAAGAAGCTGTCTCTACCTTCATCCAAAAGTTATTTTTTTGTAGACCATTTAATCATGCTTTTTCATATAAACATAACGATAGAACACTCAACATAAACACTCTAAACATAGTGAAGTGAGCAAAGAAAGGAGACTGAAAAAATCGGCGGCAAATTTACATCATATTGGACATTTGGCAAATGGGACATGACAGTATATAGGTATCTTGGAAGCTCCTAACGAAGAGGCAGCAATGGAATTTGGATTAAAATTGCTGATCTTGGCAATATTAAGGCTAATACGTTGAAGGCATTACTGAAGAAGACATTGTAAACATCATTGATAACCTCGGCTAACTTGGCTGCGGTAAAATATCACCATGTCATTCTATTACTAATTCTTATGAGGATTAAACAACTCCATCGCCAATAGGAAAAGTAGCATTGAGTTGAAGGAATTTTTTCTATTAAATTGAGATAAACTGACAAGTTATAATTTTGAGAAAACTAATGATATCATTTTTCTACTATGAATTCATCAACTTCCATCCCAAAGTGGCGGCCAGTAGCCTGTTTGGCATAGCCTAGCACCTCATCACCCACTTTTATTTCAGTCACCGATAACAGCTTGCCGTCTTTGGATATCAACCGTATCGTCTCAGCATTTTGCAAAATTACAGTGCCTTCTTCACCATTGATTTCGGCACGTATTAGTCTTAGCGGTCGTGTCTCTATCTTTGACCTGCCGACCACAGCACTTCTTGCTATGCCTTCCTCATTAACAATCCATACTTCACTTCCTGATTCGATCTCTGAAAGATAGCGAGTTCCTCCACCAGGCACCATTGTATAACAATATACTGCGCCAGCGTTAACCCTGAATGGCCTGGGCGAAGTAAAAGATGACCCAACTGATTCATTATGTACTAAGAGCATAAAGTTTGATCTGCTTCCGACCAACATGCCTTCTCCCATCCTCATCATCGAGGCAGTGTCTACACAGACTCGCTCGCCGACACCAACATCTTTTACCTCTATGATCCTAGCTTTCGTAATAAGGAACCTCGGAGTGCTGAGCTCACGTCTCGCTCTGTCTACTTCCTCTTGGCTATCTGTGGATAAAATTACTCCGTCGACTCCTAGTTCCAGTACTGAGAACAATGTTGCAACCTCTTGCGAGCTTTTCGCCGTAGCGAAGACTCTTGTTTTGGATTTGTGTAGTTTGGCGATAATATTTTCAAGTGGGATTATCTTCCAATTTGGTGCTTCAACGATTACAAGTTCTGCTCCTGTCGCTGACGCTCTTTCTATCTCATCGACGTCAGCGTTGCTTGTGACTTTTTTAAAGTATCCAATGCTCTTGCCTGACGACTTGAATGATTTCAATTTATCGAAAGTAGAGCAGATCACGATGTCAGCATCCTCTGACTCGTGTATTGTGCGGAAACGGCCGCTAGCTATCTTGGGATCAACGTTAACCATCAAGTCGCCTTTGTCCTTTAGAATTGACAGAAATTCTTCTAGAGAAGACATTGCTACGGTTGGCTTTACAATCAGCTCTTTTGGTTTGAGATCAGTCAAGTTCTTTCAGACCCTCTGTAACATTTCTTTTTTCAATTATTATCTTGCGTAATGCGCGTACCATTGCAGGGGGGTTCTTATGTTGGAAAATGTTGCGCCCAAACGTCACGCCCTTTGCTCCTGCTGCCATTGCCCCATTGCACATCTCCAAAATTTCTCTGTCGGTAGTGGCCTTGGGTCCGCCAGCAATTACCAGTGGGACAGGACAGCTCCTAACAACCCGCTTAAAGGACTCCGGATCGCCTGTGTATACTGCTTTTACAATGTCTGCTCCAGCCTCGGCACCCACTCTTGCGGCATGTGCCACGATCTCTGGGTCATGAGGGTTTTTAATGTTCTCTCCACGTGGGTACATCATGGCGACCAATGGGAGACTCCATTCGTCACATTTGTCGGACATCATACCTAGCTTTTGCAGCATTTCTGGCTCTTCTTTTGAACCAATATTGATATGAACAGAGACCGCATCGGCTCCGAGCCTAATCGCTTCTTCGACGCTCCCTATCAGCATCTTTCTGTTTGGGGCTGGACCAATGGACGTACTGGCGGAAAGGTGTACTATCAATCCAATATTTGGCGACCTGGGCATAGTCTTGATGATGCCCTTATTGACAAGGACACATGTGAGCCCAGCAGAGGCGCATTGATAAATCATGGTATGAATGTCTTCTAGCCCCCTAATGGGGCCATTGCTTATACCATGGTCCATCGGAATGCATAGCATTTTGCCGTCATTGAATATCCTTGAAAGCCGGATGTCCCTGCCAAAGACCATATGTGTATTCAGACTTTCTTGCTAACCTACTTATAATTTGTTTTATCGTTTCCTATTTGGGTTAGTGCCTCAGAAGTAAAGTAATGGCTATCACGAACCCTACTCCCTTTTCACTCCAGTACAGATGACTAGGCTCTAATCAAATGATTCCCTGCCAGTTGGCTAGAATTTGCTATAATATAATTATTGACAATTGCTTCAAGCTGCAGCAAAGCTTAGCAATACAGCCAGTAGATCTAACCATAGAGATGGTCCCCTTAGGTATTATAGTTTTCAATAGCCAAATGGATGTATGAGTTTGGAGGTTTGAGCATCGGCGTCTGCAGGAAACCCGGTTCTTTCTATATTTCAGCTGTTTGCAGATAGCTACACCAGAGGTATGGAGTTATAGAGGAGGAAAGACTAGTGAATAACCATGATGCAAAAATTGGGTAACTCATTAAGTCTATTCTTAGAGATGCTAAGACCTCAGCTCTTATATATACAGTTAATTAGTCTGATAGCGTAACTTGCTAAAGAAGCACGAACGAAACCCGTTCTGCTATATCTGCAGCCTCTTCTTCACCCCTGAATATCTTCCAGTTCATCTCAAAGCCGATCACACAAAAGAAGAATTAGCCGCTCATCTCCTAATTGCTTACTTTGATGAATGGCGTGAGCAGGAAGAGGCAATTGAGAAAGCCACAAAGACGTCCTCATGGCCTCCATAAGTTTTTTTAGAAATAGTCACAGTAGAGTAGCATATGGGCTATGAGTCTGACTCTGACTCATCTGAATTTGCCAAGATGTCAACTAAGAAGCTGGCTATACTGTTTGGCCTGGCATTCTTTGGAGCATTCATGCTCATACAGATGATACAAGGGTTCCCTCTTGCAGAGATACTGTTCAGACATACCATAACTGAGGAGGTTAAGGTGTCAATAAAGCAGGCAGATGTATGCGTGATAGAGCCAAGTGATGGACAACCAAAAAGCATCCAAGGATGTCCTTATAACATAAACGATCCGTTAATTGTGACGTATTACAATGGCTCTACTAATGTAGAATCTCACAGACCCGCTCAATAAGTAAAAAAGTAAGTTATCATGGCTATGCTACTATTTCCTCATCATATCTAAAACTACTTTCAGATTCTGCGCATCTCCTCTCGTTGCATTGATGGGCGTCTCCATTATTATCGGCAGGCCATGAATCGCTCGGTGGTTGACAAACGCAGTAATACCCTTAACGCCTATTGATCCAAGCCCGATATGTTCATGTCGGTCGAGGTTTGAGCCCAGTCGACCTTTTGAATCGTTCAGATGAATCATTTTCAATTCTTTCAGACCGACGACAGCGTTGATTTTTTCAAATATTATATTTACATCCTCCTTTGTGTGTAGATCATAGCCAGAGGCAAAAAGATGACAGGTGTCGATGCAAACTCCGAATTCTTTTGCACTATCCAGCCTATCAAGGATGAGGCGCAACTCTTCAAGTGTGCTACCAACACTGTTCTTCTGTCCCACATTGTTCTCTAGGAGAATGACTACTTCATTTTTAGATTTGCTAGAGGCAGTAGCAGCTCTTAGCGCATCCACCAGCTGATCAATACCGCTTTTCGAGCCTCTGCCCATGTGACTTCCAAGGTGTATCACAAGATGAGAGATTCCAAGCGAATTGCATCTGTGCATCTCTTCTGTAAGAGTCTTCACGGACCTCTCATAGAATTCTCCTGGAGGCCCTGAGAGGTTAGGCAGATACGGCATGTGTACAACTACTGACTTTTTTTCAATTCCACTTACACAGAGCTTATCTTTGAACGAGTTTATCTCACCTCGTGACAGAGATTTTGCAGTCCACCCGCGGGGGTTCCGGCTAAATATTTGAAATGCAGTACAGCCTAATTTTCTTGCATTGTCGACGGAATTTGATATTCCCCCCGCTATAGAAACGTGAAACCCTATCCTTACATCCATGGTTTCGACATGAAATAATTTTTGTTACTTTAATTTATTGTAATGGAGTATTTATGGTAGTACGGCTGTATCTTATTGTCGGGTTTGTCTTCTATAAGAATGGCCGGCAGTGACTTGGCCAAATATCCTTTTTTGAATGAAGCTGGCGAATACCTGCGAGAATCTAGGTTTGGTTGGGACGAGCTTGACAGGCCGGATATGAAGTATATTATCGACCGAGCCGCAGACCGTATTGAGGTAGAGGTAGACGGGAAGATATACTACAACTTAGAAAAATACGAAATTGAGATCCTTACATTCCTTATTTCTCTTGTGATGGTCAAGTCAATTGGCATTGATCAAATACTGAGAAAATTTGCGCTAGCGGAAGCAAGAAGGGCAGAGAAATTTCTTACAGAGGACTTGAGAAAGCAGAGCGAAATTAAGAGACGTTCTGTTCTTACCAAAATCTTTGAGGACCTGTTCAAATTGAAAATCGTCTTATCAGAGGATCAGCGTCTATTTAAGGTCCAAGTTGTTGACTATCTTGCAAGAGCTTCTCACTTCCACGAACAGGAATGGAAATTAATCAACAGACTTGTCCACAACGGCTATGTTTATCTCGACGCTGATGAGACCGTCAGACTCATTAGAAACGAGCTCTCAGTGCTGATTGATGACAAAGTTAAAGGAATGACCCTTCCGACTCTGCCGCAGGCCATAAAATCAAAAGCTGACCAGCTACGGTTAAAACTCTCATCACGTTATCAGCACCCAGGCGCGGTGGCAGTAACAGACTACCCACCATGCATCAAGCATGCGCTCGAAGTCATGAATAGAGGCGATAATCTACCCCACTCAGCACGAGTGATGCTTGCCACCTACATGCTAGCCATAGGCAAGCCAGTCGATGAAATCGTCAGAATGTTTGAAAATGCTCCTGATTTTAATGAAAAGATCACTCGATACCAAGTGGAGCATCTAGCTGGTATGAAAGGAAGCTATACCAAATATTCTGTTCCTTCATGCGATAAACTGCGCAACGAAAATCTCTGCTTTGCAACTGCTGAATGCGATGGACTAATAAACCCAGTTCAATTTGGCAGGAAAAAGAAGAAATGAGAGGGAATCTTAGTGTCGACAAGACTATTCCGGCAATAAGAAAAGCCTTCCGTGAATATTACTTTATCCAGTCAAAGGCGATTGAAGAGCCTTCCAGAATGGAACAACGCGAGTTTGGTTATATGCATTTTGGACAGGCAGGCATGCTCCGGCATCTATCATTCAAAAGCATGAAAGAGCTTGATGCTATGCTTGTCAAAGAAGCACCTTCTGATGTCTATTGCTCAAATGCTTATTACCGATTTCCAACGCAACAACCTATGCAAGAGAAACAGTGGTTGGGCGCAGACTTGATCTTCGATATCGATGGTAAAGATCTTAGCATGCCGTGTATTCCATCGCATTCATATTCAATCTGCATAGAGTGTGGCTATGCATCATCTCCCCTTCCTCGTCCTGAACAGTACAAAGAAAGAACATCCTATTCTTGTCCGTCCTGTGGTTGCAAAAAAGCAGACGATGTTTCCATTCCTTGCAGCAAGTGTATAGATGGGTCAAAAAAGGAGACCCGCCGTTTGATAGATCTTTTGGTAGCAGACATTGGCCTGGAGCATAGTGCTATTAACATTTACTTTTCCGGTAACAATGGTTTTCATGTACAGATAGATGATAACGCATGCGCCTTGCTCGATCCGCAAGCTCGCTCCGACCTTGTGGGCTATCTCTCAGGGTCAGGCCTAATGTTGGAAAGTATCGGGGTAAGAAAGACAAACACGGAGGATTTATTTTACATAAAATTCCCAAAAAGTGGACTTGCCTATGGCTGGAGAAGAAGAATTGCAGAGAAGCTCAAGATCGACATGACATCGGCAATCAAGCTCAAGAATATTGTCAACCAAAAGGGCGGCTATGAAGCATTCAAAGTTGAACTTGATAGATTAGCAAAGGAGATGGGAGTGCGAATAGATCCGCAGGTGACAACTGATGTTCATAGGGTGTTTAGGATGCCTGGTACGCTCAACAGCAAGAGTGGCCTGTCCAAGACAAAATCTAGCGATCTCTATTCTTTTGACCCCTTTGTCGATGCATGTGTCCTTGGCGATAGCAATATAAGCATTAGGGTTAAGACACCGGTCAAGTTGAAGCTAAAGAAGAACACTTTCAACATTTCAAAGGAATCAGTAGAATTACCTGCATATGCGGCGGTATATCTTATGTGCAAAGGGCTTGCAGAAGCAAACTAGCTTATGGACCCAATAGACTTGCGAATCACCCTCATTTATCATGATAGACACAAAGCACCCAGAGATATGCTAAAAAAGTTAGTCCGAGTAAACTCAAAGCAGCTGGTAACACATATTCTATAACCAGAAAGAATACAATCACGAAGTATATACTCTATTGCAGGTCTGGTTAAGGTCGGAAAGAGGCAGGCAGTCAGTATGAGTACAACTGCAAACTTTTCAACTCATGGAATGAATCAGGAAGTCTGATCAATAGTTCTACA